>CACNFE010000029.1 GCA_902619595.1 uncultured Pelagibacteraceae bacterium | reverse complement strand
AAAAATTGATTGATGTAGGATGTGGAACTGGTGATATCGGGAAATTATTTTTAAATACAGTTAAATTTAAGGGCAGTGTTTATAATGTTGACCCTAACCAAAAAATGTTAGACCAAGGGAAGAAAAGATTTAAAAATATAGATAATATTTCTTGGCACATAGGAAATGCTGAAAATTTAAAATTCAAGTCCAATCTTTTTGATTATTACACAATAAGTTTCGGCCTTAGAAATACAAAAGATATTAGCAAATCTTTAAAAGAGGCATATAGAGTTTTAAAGCCTGGGGGACGTTTCTTATGTTTGGAATTCTCAAAAATATCGAATTCTAACTTGAATTTCTTGTATAAGAATTATTCAAAAATAATTCCAAAAGTTGGGAAGTTTATAGTAGGCAAAAGTGAGCCTTATGAATATCTTATAAAAAGTATAGATAAATTCATAAATCAAAATCAGCTTGTTGAGTTAATGAATAAAAATGGTTTTGAAAATTGTAAATATAGAGATTTAAGTGGTGGAATAGTGTCTATTCATTCAGGCTGGAAGGTTTAATGTTAAAAAAGATTTTTATTCTATTTAAAATTGCAAGAAAGTTAGCACTATCTGATGCTATTAAAGTAATATCTAAAATTCATAAACCTCCTGTTGTAATACAAATTTTAGTAAATATTTTTTCTATTAGTCTTACTAAAAAAGATTATGAGCTTAAAAATTTGAACGATGAGGAAAAACTATGTAAGTCCATAGAGGGAATGGGAACAACATTTATTAAATTAGGTCAGTTCCTAGCAACCAGACCGGATATAATTGGGGAAAAGCTATCAAGACAACTAGAAAAATTACAAGATAGAGTCCCACCTTTTTCTAATGACGAAGCAAAAGATATTTTAAAAGATGAGCTTGGAGAAGAGGTGTATAACTCAATTTTAAATTTTAGTGAGCCGATCGCAGCAGCATCAATAGCGCAAGTACATAAAGCGCAATTTAATGATAATGGAACAATTAAAGACATAGCGATTAAAATTCTAAGACCAGATATTAAAAAGAAATTTAACGAAGAAATAGATGCCTTAATGCTTTTAGCTTACTTAATTGAAAATATAGCTACTAAAACTAGAAGATTAAAATTAATGGAGGTAGTTTTTTTATTAAAAGAAATTACTAATCATGAGATGGATTTAAGGTTTGAGGCAGCCGCGGCAAACGAATTTTCCGAAAATACAACAAATGATGTTGGATTTTTTGTACCAAAAATTTATTGGAATTTTACAAGTGAAAAAGTGTTAACTTTAGACTGGGTTGAGGGGCAATCAATTCGTGAAAAAGATATTTTAATTGAAAAAGGCATTAATGTTAAAAATGTTGCAACAGATATTATTCAACACTTTTTAAGACATGCTGTTAGGGATGGTTTTTTTCATGCCGATATGCATCAAGGAAATTTACTTATTGATAATAGTGGGAGAATTGTAACAATCGACTTTGGTATTATGGGTCGATTAGATAAGCTTAATAGAAAATTTTTAGCAGAAATTTTATACGGATTTATTTTAAGAGATTATAAAAAAGTTGCAGATGTTCATATAGTTGCTGGCCTAGTACCAAAAAACGTTAACGTAGATGAACTCGCTCAAGCTCTTAGATCCATAGGAGAACCGATTTTTGGCCAATCAGTTAAAGATATTTCGGGAGGAAAATTACTTAAACAGTTATTTGACATTACTGAAAAATTTAACATGCAAACGCAACCCCAATTATTATTACTTCAAAAAACAATGGTTGTTGTTGAAGGAGTTGCAAGAAAATTAAACCCTGAAACAAATATTTGGGAAACTTCAAAGCCTGTGCTTGAAAAATGGCTCAAAGAAACTAAGGATCCAATTTCAAATTTAACTGAGACCTTGAAAGACTCAACTGAAGTCCTCAAAAGATTACCAGAGTTACCTCAAATAATGGATAAAGCAAATCAGGCTCTTACTTTTTTAGCTAGTGGACAAATACCTCAAAACTCAAATTCTTATTCGGCTCTTAAAGATAAAGAAATGGAAATGAAATCTTTTAGAAACCAAAGTATT
>CACNFE010000028.1 GCA_902619595.1 uncultured Pelagibacteraceae bacterium | reverse complement strand
AAATATTGTAAAAAAATACCATTATGTCTAGAGAAGTAATGGAATATGATGTTGTAGTTGTTGGTGGTGGACCGTCAGGTTTGTCAACCGCAATTAAACTTAAAAAACTAAATCCTAATATAAATGTTTGCATTTTAGAAAAGGCTGCAGAGATTGGCGCCCATATTCTTTCTGGAAATGTCTTTGAAACAAGAGCTTTGGATGAATTAATTCCAAATTGGAAAGATTTGAATTCACCTATAAAAACAAAAGTAAAAAAAGAAAAATTTCTGTTTCTTAGTAAAAATAAATCACTAAGCTGGCCTACATGGCTTTTACCTAAAGTACAACAAAATCATAAAAATTATATAATTAGTCTTGCAAACTTATGTAGATGGCTTGCTGAACAAGCAGAGGCACTTGGAGTGGAAATTTTTCCTGGATTTCCAGCGAGCGAAATTATTTATAATGACGACGGATCTGTAAAAGGAGTTGCCACTCAAGATATGGGAATTGATAAAGATGGAAATAAAAAAGATAGTTTTGAATCTGGAATAGAACTTCATGCTAAAGTAACTGTATTTGCTGAAGGCTGCAGAGGTCATCTAGGTAAAGAATTAATTAAAAAATTTGAATTAAATAAAGATAAAGATCCACAACAATACGGAATTGGTTTTAAAGAAATTTGGGAAGTTGATGATAGTAAACATGAAGAGGGGTTAGTGATGCATACTGCTGGATGGCCATTAGACAATAAAACCTATGGAGGTAGTTTTATTTATCATGCTGAGAATAAACAAATTTTTTTAGGATATGTAATAGGGTTAGATTATCAAAACCCCCACTTGTCACCCTTTGATGAATTCCAAAGATTCAAAACTCACCCTTCAATAAAAAAAATGATTGAGGGAGGAAAAAGAATTTCTTATGGCGCAAGAGCGCTCATAGAAGGTGGTTTACAAAGTTTACCAAAAATGTATATGCCAGGTGCTTTACTCGTTGGTTGCGATGCAGGAACTTTAAACATGCCAAAAATAAAAGGTTCTCACACGGCAATGAAGAGTGGGATAATAGCTGCCGAGACCATTAACGAATTTATTAAAGATAATAAAGACTTATCAAGTTATGAGGAAAAATTCAAAAAAAGCTGGGTTTATGAAGAGTTACATGCGGCTAGAAATGTGAAACCGAGTTTTAGTTGGGGACTGATTTTAGGAATAATATTTACAGGAATTGATCAGATACTCTTTAGAGGCAAGTTACCATTTACTCTAAAACATAAACATGCCGACCACGAATGTTTGAAGCCTGCTAATGAGATGCCTAAAATTGAATACCCAAAACCTGATAATAAAATCACATTTGATAAAACAAGTTCTGTTTATCTAACAGGTACAAATCATGCAGATAATCAACCAGTGCATTTAAAATTAAAAGATAAAGATTTACCAATTAAATACACTCTTGAAAAATTTGATGAGCCAGCACAGAGGTATTGTCCAGCCGGAGTTTATGAAGTTCAAATAGAAAGCAACATTCCAAAGTTTGTAATCAATGCACAAAATTGTATTCATTGCAAAACTTGTGATATCAAAGAACCATCACAAAACATTACTTGGGTAACCCCAGAGGGCAGTGGTGGACCACGATATGGAAATATGTAATTAAGAAAGATCTATTGCAAACTTTTTCAAAGTTTCAATTGGGATTAGTTTTAAAGTATTTTCATGAGTTTTTTTTAAATAAATAGGACAACCTTTTCCAGCCTCAACTGCTTTAGCATACCAGCCAGCACAAACACACCAACTATCACCATTTTTTAAACCAGGAAAGCCAAATTCAGGATGTGGGGTAATTAAATCGTTACCCGCTTGCTTGCACCATTCTAAAAATTCATCATTAACTTTTGCACAAACTGTGTGTACTCCAGTATCATTTTCATCTGTTTTACAACAACCATCTCGATACCAACCAGTTAAAGGATCTAAAGAACAATCCTCTAAAACTTCACCCAAAACATTTTTTTGTTTATCAGACATTAAATAGCCTTTGAAATTTTTTTATCTACTTCAAGATTAAAAGAGAAAGATCTTCTTTCACCCTTAACTGAAAATGGATACGCAGTGTGCATTAAGTAGTTTGGGAAAATTATCATATCTCCAACTTTAGGTACAT
>CACNFE010000027.1 GCA_902619595.1 uncultured Pelagibacteraceae bacterium | reverse complement strand
GGGGCATAAAGATTGGGCCAATTATTGCTGGATTAGGATTATTTGGAGTAGCTGTTGCACTAGGTGCACAAGACTTGTTTAAAAATTTAATATCAGGAATTTTAGTTTTAGTAGAAAAAAGATTTAAAATGGGTGATTGGATTTTAGTAGAGGGAATTATAGAAGGTATAGTTGAAAGAATTGGTTTCAGATCTACAACGATAAGAAAATTTGATAAATCATTAGCAATAATTCCAAATTTTCAATTTGCTGAGAATGCGGTTATTAATGTTAGCCAAACAACAAACTGGATTATAAGTTGGGTTATCACATTACAGTACGATACTACAGTTGATCAGCTAAAGATTATAAGAGATAAAATAGAGGAATATATAAAGTCACACGAAGACTTTAATTCAAAAATTGGATATGCAGTTCGAGTAGATAAGTTTTCAGATAGTTCAATAGATATGTATGTAAGGTGTTTTACCAATTCAGATAGTTGGGAAAACTGGCTAGAGGTTAAAGAAAGACTTGCAATTGAAATAAAACAAATTGTTGAAAAAAATGGTGCCTCTTTTGCATTTCCGAGCCAATCTATTTATGTTGAAAAAAAATGATCGCTATTTTTTATTTAGTACTTCAAGTTCTAAAGCTCTATTCTTATGTAGTAATTGCAAATGTAATAATTAGTTGGTTAGTTGCTTTTAATGTTTTAAATACATCAAATAGATTTGTATATGCAATTTTAGATTTTACTTACCGTTTAACGGAGCCAATTTTAAACAAAATAAGAAGATTTTTACCAAATCTTGGAGCACTTGATATTTCACCTATTATACTTCTTTTATTGATATGGTTCATAGAAATGTGTATGAAACTTTATATAGCACCAATTATATTTAATTAACTCATGATTTTAATAGACGGAAAAAAAATAGCCTCGGAATTAAGAGAAGATTTAAAAAAAGAAGTTTATGAATTAAAAAAAAAATTTAATAAAGTTCCTGGTCTAACAGTAATATTAATTGGTGATTTAACGCCAAGTCAGATCTATGTAAGAAATAAAGAGAAATCTGCAAATGAAGTTGGTTTAAAATCTGAAGTAATAAAATACCCTGACAACGTAGATGAAAAAACTATTTTAAACAAAATCCAAGAGCTAAATAAAGATGATACAGTTTCTGGTATTTTGGTTCAACTACCTTTACCAAAACATATTGATAAACAAAAAGTAATTGAAACAATAAATCCAGACAAAGATGTTGATGGTTTTCATCCAATGAATGTTGGAAACTTGTCTTCTGGATATGATAGTTCAGTGCCATGTACGCCACTTGGATGTTATTTATTAATAAAAAAAATTGAACCAAATCTTTCAGGAAAAAAGGCTGTTGTAGTTGGTAGATCGAATCTAAACGGCAAACCCATGACACAATTACTATTAAAAGAAAACTGCACTGTTACTATAACTCATTCTAAAACATCGGATTTAAAAGAAGAGTGTTTAAAAGGAGATATTATTGTTGCTGCTGTTGGCATACCAGAATTGGTAAAAGGCGATTGGGTTAAAAAAGATGCAATTGTTATAGATGTTGGAATTAACAAAACAGAAAAAGGTATTGTAGGGGATGTAGCTTTTGATGAGGTATCAAAAGTTGCAAAAGCTTTAACACCTGTACCTGGTGGCGTTGGACCAATGACTATTGCTTGTTTACTTAAAAATACTATTGAGTGTTTTAAAAGATCACAAAAATAAATATTTAAGAAAGCTTTGATCTACCACCATCAACAGCAATAATTTGCCCTGTAACCCAAGAACTATCTTCAGTAAGCAAAAATTTTGCTAATGCTGCTGAATCTCTTCCTTCACCTAATCTTTTTAATGGATGTGCTTTAGCTATACCTTCTGCAAGAGCCTTGTTTTTTAGCATAGGCTGCGCAATTTTTGAGTTCGTTAAGCTCGGTGCAACACAGTTAACTCGAATGTTTGGGGCAAATTCAGCTGCGAGTGAAACTGTTAAACCTTCTACAGCAGCTTTAGCTGATGCAATTATAGAATGATTTGTGAAACCTCTTTGAGCAGCAACTGTAGAGAATAAAACAACCGATCCTTTATTTTTTTTTAAACTTTCTTGAAAACCTTTAATTGCATCAACCGCAGAATAAAGATTTAACTTCATACACTTATTAAAATCTTGCTCTGTTGCCATTCGGAGTGGTTTTAAATCTATGGAGCCTACGCAATAAGCAATTCCGCAAACTTCATCAATATCTTTTTTGATTTTTTCTACAAATCCATCTTTTAGAACATCTGCAACTGAATAATTAAATCCAAGATTTGTTGAAATATCTTTTACCTCATTTTCATTTCTAGCAATTAAATGAACATTTGAAATACCAGCATTTTTTAACTGTTTTGCTAAACTGGATCCAATTGAACCTGTGGCACCAAATATCAAAAACTTTCCTGACATAAATAATATTTACGTTATAGTTATATTATGAAGTTATTTTTTATACTTGGAAACCAGTTATTTCCACCAAAATATTTAGACCGCTTCAAAAATGATCACCTATTTTTTATGTCGGAAGACTATGAATTATGCACTTATGAAAAGCATCATAAGTTAAAAATTCTACTTTTTTTATCTGCAATGAGATCTCACGCG
>CACNFE010000026.1 GCA_902619595.1 uncultured Pelagibacteraceae bacterium | reverse complement strand
AAAATCAAAAATTTAAAGAAGGCGATGAAATAATTCTTACAGGATGGAGAGTGGGTGAGATTTATTTTGGTGGCTACTCTCAATATGCAAAAGTGAATGGAGAATTTCTAGTTAAAAAACCTAAATCTCTTACATCCAAACAAGCAATGATATTAGGTACTGCAGGGTTTACTGCTTTACAATGTGCTTTTACTACAAAACAAACCAGAGAAGTTTTACTACTTGGAGAGAAAGTTCAAGATGTTTTAGTTACTGGAGCATCTGGTGGAGTGGGTAGTATTGCAACAATGATTTTAAGTAAGTTGGGATGTAATGTAACTGCTGTTACAGGCAAGGATAGTAACAGTGAATATTTAAAATCAATTGGTGCTAAAAATGTAATAAATACAAGTGAATTAGATAAAGAAGCAAGACCATTAGATAAAGGTATTTACGATGGAGCAGTTGATACAGTTGGAGGAAATGTTTTATCAAATGTTTTATCTCACGTTAAAGATGCTGGAATTGTAGCAGCTTGTGGGAATGCGTCAGGAATTAAATTAAATACCACGGTAATGCCTTTTATTATAAGAGGTGTGAAACTTTGGGGCATAAACTCTGTTACAGCATCAATTAAAAGAAGAGAATTTTTGTGGGGGGAAGTAGAAAAACTAGTTGATTTTGCTTTACTTGAAAAATCTATAAAAGAGGTAAGTCTTGGCGAATTGATTGATGTATACCCAACAATGTTACAAGGGAAAACATCAGGAAGATATATCGTCAATTTAAATAAATAATGGATTGGGATAAATTAAAAATTTTTCATGCTGTTGCTGAAGCTGGGAGTTTTACAAGTGCCACAGTAAATCTAAATCTTAGTCAATCAGCTATCAGTAGACAAATTCAATCCCTTGAAGAGGATTTAAAAGTAAAATTATTTGAAAGACATGCGAGAGGACTTACTTTAACCGAAAATGGTGAATATGTTTTCAAAACTGCCCATGAAGTGATTAGTAAATTAAAAGAAGTTGAAACATCTCTTTCAGATCAAAAAAATCATCCAACAGGTAAAATTACAATTACAACAGTTAGAAGTTTTGGTACACACTGGCTAACACCTAGAATTCAAGAGTTTATGCAACTCCATCCAGAAATTGAGGTTGAGTTAATTTTTGATGATAAAGAATTAGATTTAAGTACAAGACAAGCAGACATTGGAATTTTTATGAGAAGACCCAAACAGCTTAATTATATTCAAAAAAAGCTAATAGATATTAACTACCATATTTATGGATCTACTAAATATCTTGAAAAACATGGTATGCCAAAAACCATTACAGATTTAAATAAACACAGATTTATTTCATTTGGAAAAGGAACACCCTCACCTGTATATAATCCAGATTGGGCACTTAAAATTGGTATGAAAGACAATAAAAAAAGAAAATCTATTATGAAAGTTAATAGCGTTATGGGCTTATTATTAGCTGTGGAAAGCGGTGTTGGATTAGCTGCGTTACCAGATTATTTAAGTTATCAATCAAATAATATAATTAAAGTTTTACCTAAAGTAGAAGGACCAATTACAGAGGCACATTTTGTATACCCACAATCAATGAAGAACGTTGCTAGAGTTCAAGCTTTTAGAAATTTCCTTTATAGCAAGATTTCAGAGTGGGAATTTTAAGATTGACATCTGCGTCAATTCGTGCGATTGATAATCATTATCATTGAGAATAGTTCTCAATATTAATAGTAACAGTGCGGAGAAACGGAGATAAGTGAGGAAAATAAGCATAATATCAATCTTATTTACTTTGATTTTTGGTTATTCAGTTGCATCAGAAGTAAATGTTTTTAATGCAAGACATTATAAAGCTGATGCTGAACTTTATGGTAAGTTTACAAATAAAACTGGAATTAAAGTAAATTTAATTAACGGAAAAGCAGGAGCTCTTGAAAAAAGAATGATTGAAGAGGGCGCTGATTCTTCTGCAGACCTTTACATAACAGCTGATGCTGGAAGATGTGGGGTTTTCAAAGCAAAAGGAATGACGCAAGGTGGATTAATTTCACCAGCTATTAAAACTGCTGTACCTGCAAATTTTAGGACTTCGCATTGGACTGGGATCGCGAAAAGAGCGAGGATAGTTTATTACGCACCTGAACGAGTTAGTGGAGCTGAATTGTCAGGCTTAACATATGAAAGTTTAGCCGATCCAAAATGGAAAGGTAGATTAGTAATCAGAAAATCTAGCAATATCTACAATAAGTCTTTAGTGGCTTCATTGGTAAAAAATAATGGAAAAAAAGCTACAGCTGAGTGGGCAAAAGGCGTTGTTGCCAATATGGCAAGAACACCAGAAGGTAACGATAGAGCACAAATTATGGCGGTAGCTGCGGGAGAAGCTGATATTGCAGTTGCTAATACTTATTATTTGGCACTTATGCTATCTGGTAAAAAAGGTCTAGAGCAACAAGAGGCTGCTAAAAAAGTAAAAGCATTCTTTCCAAACCAAAATGATAGAGGAACTCACATGAATATTAGTTGCGCTGCTTTAGTAAAAGGTGCACCTAATAAATCAAATGCAATTAAACTTGTAGAGTTTTTATTGACTCCAGAGTCACAAGAGCACTTTGTTAATAATACATTTGAATTTCCTATGATTGATGGTGTTTCAGCAAATCCATTAGTTGTAAACAATATAGGTTTAGATTTTAAACAAGATCTAAAAACTAAGGTTTCTAGCTATGGTGCAAAACAAGCAGATGCATTAGAAGT
>CACNFE010000025.1 GCA_902619595.1 uncultured Pelagibacteraceae bacterium | reverse complement strand
CTATTTAGGTCTGCCCAAGTATAAATAAAGTTATTAGTAAATACTTTTTGAAATTCTATTTTTGCATTTTCAATTTCTAGAGGTGATTTAAGGTAAACTTCTATATTATGATTTGTTGTATCCTGATTAAGTAAATTTGCTAAAGAGTTAATATTTACAAAGGCAACATTTTGATCAAATTCGAGTAAACCACTATCAAATATATATGAAATTTTATAAACTTCTTGCTTTGGTAAATTACCTATAATTGTATCCTCACCGATTGGTGACATCAAAAGAACATTGTCTCCAACATTAAGTCCCAAATCAAAACTGAGCTCTTTACCAATTGATATATTATTTTTATCAAAAATTTTATTATTTTTACTAAAATCAATATTTTTAAAAATCTCTAACTTTTTAAAATCGTTGACTTTATAGCCCCTTAGGGAGAGACCTTTTGTAAAATTTTTATTAATTAAAACAACCTCACCCATAGACGATTCCAAAGTACTTAATGAAAGATTTTTAATATTTTTTGAATTTGTAAGTTTTAAATCATTTTTAATATCATTACTTTGAATAATTATATGTGAGTTAAATCCAACTATTTTATCAACAAGTTCTGCCCGGAACCCATTCATAACAGACATTACAATAATTAATACTGCTACACCCAAAGATATACCAATAAATGAAAAAATAGATATTATATTTAAAAAACCGTCTTTTTTTTTGGTTTTTAAATATCTAAAAACAATCTGTCTTTCGAGTTGTGATATCAATTTACTTCTTATTAATTTTAATTTGTTCTATTATTTTATCAATTGGTAAGCTTTTAGGCTCCTGACCAACTTCTCTAAATTCAAAGTTTGTGCCATCATTTTTATTTCCAATCATAATTTGAAATGGAATTCCAATTAAATTGAATTTTTTTATTTTAGATGAAAAATTATCATCTGTATCATCTATAATAAATTCAATATTATTTTTACTTAATTCATTTGAAAGATTAATTGCCTTTTCCAAATTAATTTTATCATTTTTATTAATTAAAGGTAAGATTGCACACTCATATGGTGCAACAGAAATTGGCCATTTCATAATTTCATTTTTATCGTCAAATTTAGCTTCTATAATTGCACCAACTAATCTTGATACACCCACACCATACGACCCCATTTTAACAAATTCTTTCTTACCTTGTAAGTCAACAGATGCATTCATAGGTTTTGAATACTTGTCACCAAAATAAAATATATGACCAACTTCGATCCCTTTGGTATTCAACCTATGTTCTTCTGGAACCTTCTTATCAAATTCTTCTTTGTTATATTTTTCATCTGTAACAGCATAAAACTTTTCAAATTTTTCTCTCAATTCAGATAGTGATTTTTTATTTAGTTTTGTATTATCGCTTTGAACATCAAAGATTCTTTTATCTGTATAAATTTTACTTTCACCTGTTTCGGCAAGGATAATAAATTCGTGGGAAAGATTTCCACCTATTGGTCCAGTATCAGCAGCCATTGGTATAGCTGATAACTCTAATCTTTTGAAGGTTCTTAAATAAGACAAAAAAAATTTATTGTACGAAAATAATGCTTCTTCATCACTTATATCAAATGAGTATGCATCTTTCATATAAAATTCTCTACATCTCATAATTCCAAATCGTGGCCTTAATTCGTCTCTAAATTTCCATTGTATATGGTACAAAAGTTGAGGCAAAGATTTATACGACTTTATTGAGTTTCTAAAAATATCTGTAATGAGTTCTTCGTTTGTTGGTCCGTATAACATTTCTCTATTTTGTCTATCTGTAATTCTTAACATTTCTTCGCCGTAATCCTCATACCTTCCACTTTCTTTCCAAATTTCACTTGATTGTATTGTTGGCATTAGCATTTCTTGTACACCAATATTATCCTGTTCTTCTCTTACAATTTGCTCAATTTTTTTCATCACTTTAAATCCTAACGGTAGCCAAGAATATATTCCTGAAGCTGATTGCTTAATCATACCAATACGTGACATTAGTTGATGCGATTTAATTTTAGCCTCTGTTGGATTATTTTTTAAAATTGGTATCAGTGATTTTGAAAAATACATTAGCTTATTAGGTTTCTTATATTTAAATATTCATATTTTACTAACAAAAATATAATTATAAAAATTATAGAGGTAATTAAAGTAGAATAAACAAACTTTTTTATTATTTTGGGGTTTTCTGGGGCTCCAGCGTCAATTCCTATGATATTTTGTTTTTTTTCTCTATTTACATCTATTGGTAGTAAAGCAAAAAATACTATCCACCATATTAATACATATATTATTAGGGAACCTGTTAAACTCAATTATATTCTCACCAAATTAATATTTGTTAAAGGTTTTTTTCCTGTTTTATCTCTTGAGTATTTCTTGCAAATACTTTTGAGTGTATCTATTAAATTTGCTTCTTGTTTGGTATTATTTAAGGAAAAAGTTTTAGTAACTTTTTCAATTTCTTCCTCTAAACCATATGTAAATCCACTATCTTCATTAAGTGGTAGACCTTTATATGAAAGAATTGGCTTTTGATGAATATTTCCCTTTGGTGTAATGAGAATTGTTACCTCCAGAAAACCATTAATAGATAAATTTTTTCTCTCTTTAATTGATTGAGAATCCTCCTCTACACTCATTTTTCCATCTAAAAAAAGTTTTCCACTAGGCGCCTTATCGTAAACTTCTGGAGGTGTACCTGGAGAAAGTTTGACTATATCTCCATTCTCTACTTGTACCGGATAAGCAACCTGCATTTCTTTAGCAAAATTAATATGTTCTATCATATGACGATGTTCTCCATGAACCGGGATTACACATTTTGGTTTTACCCAACTATACATTTCTTTTAAATCCTCTCTATTAGGATGACCTGATACGTGAACAAATTCATTATCTTCCGAGATAACCTCAATACCTTCTCTCACTAGCTGATTATGTAATTTATAAAGTTTTTTTTCATTTCCGGGTATAATTTTTGATGAAAATATTACTGTATCTCCTTTTTCAATAAATACATCTGGATGAGTATAATTTGATATTCTTGTCATGGCTCCCATTGGCTCTCCTTGACTTCCTGTGCACAAATAAACAATTTTGTCTCTAGATATATTTTTTGCATCTCGGGAGTCGATGGGTTCAATAGTATTTTCTAAATATCCACACTTTCTTGCAGCTTTGTAAATTCTATGCATTGATCTTCCGACTAATGAAATTTGCCTACCAGTTTTTTCAGCACAAAAGAATATTGTTTCCATACGAGCTACATTTGAAGCAAATGATGTTACAATTATTCTTTTTTTTAATTTTTGCATAATGTTAAGAATACTTTTTCTAACATCCATTTCTGATCCTGACTTTCCAACACTAAAAACATTTGTTGAGTCGCAAATCATTGCTAAAACACCATCATCACCAATTTCTTTTAATCTTTTTGCATTTATATCACCTCCAATCAACGGATTAGGATCTACCTTCCAGTCTCCTGTGTGTAAGATATTACCTGCAGGAGTTTCAATTCTCAAACCATTTGGTTCTAGAATTGAGTGCGTTAGTGTTATAAACTCTATTTTGAATGGATTTAATTCTAATGTACTATTAAGTTCTTTTATTTTTAAAAATGGACTTATATCTATTTTTTTTTCTTTAAATTTTTCTGAAATTAAAACACTTGTAAATGGGGTTGCATATATATTACATTTTAGCTTTGGCCAAATATGTGCGATTGCACCAATATGATCTTCATGTGCATGTGTTAAAACAATTCCTAACAAATCATCTTTTTTATCAACAATAAAACCTGGATCAGGATAAATTAAATCTATACCCGGAACACTATCATCTGCAAATGTAACTCCAATATCAACAATTATCCATTTTCGATTATCTGGTTTTCCGTAAGCAAAAAGGTTCATATTCATACCAATTTCACCGGATCCTCCTAATGGACAAAATAATAACTCTTCTTTCATATTTTTAATTTTAGAATTACTTTCTTTAAACCATTTATAGTTAAATCTTTTTTTATTAATGGTTTGTCTTTTAAAGAGTTTTTAAAAAGATGAGATAAACCACCTGTAAGAATTACTTTAAATTGTTTTTGTGTATTTTTTTTAATCAATTTAATAATATTGTCAATTAGACCTGAGTATCCCCAAAAAAAACCTGATTTAACAGCATCAGAGGTATTTTTCCCAATAATATTAGAGGTTTTA
>CACNFE010000024.1 GCA_902619595.1 uncultured Pelagibacteraceae bacterium | reverse complement strand
GATAAATCTATTATCAAATATTTTATTTTCTTTTTTTTGATAGTTTTGAGAATTTCTTTTGGAAAATCGGTATCACCAAAAATTAATCCTATCATCTTACGAAAATGGTGTACAAATAGATCTTTTTTTATCTTTTGTTATAAAGTCAATAACATTTTTAACTAATGGATTTTCTTTAAAAGAGCCATTTAACTTATTTATATTTTCATTAATATTCTTTGTGGCAAAAATCTCCTTATAAGCTTCACTTAAACCTAGAATATCTTTATTTTCAAACTTAGCTCTCCTTAAACCTATTAAGTTCAATCCTTGCAACGAATTTCTATTTCCAATTGACAATCCATAAGGAATTACGTCATGAAGTACACCTGTCATCCCTCCAATCATTGCCATTTTTCCAATTCTTGTAAATTGTTGAACCGCAGAATTACCACCAATTACGACATTATCTTCAATAATCGCATGTCCTCCTAACGGCACATTGTTAGCAATTATTACATTATTTCCTACCTGACAATCATGGGCAATATGAGATGAGATCATAAATAAACAATTGTTTCCAATAACTGTTTTGCCACCACCACCAACTGTACCTGGATTTATAGTTACATATTCTCTTATTTTATTATTATCTCCAATCACTAAATTTGTTGGCTCACCGTTATATTTTAAATCTTGTGGATCGTTGATTGATACAAAAGGGTATATTTTATTACTTTTACCAATTTTTGTATTTCCAGAAATGCTAACATGAGAGTGTATTATAGTACTCTCTCCAATTTCTACATTTGGACCAATTACACAATAAGGTCCCACCTCAACGTTTTTGCCCAATTTAGCTTTTGTGTCTATTATTGCAGTTTTATGTATCATCTGTTGTTTTTTATAAATTGTCTTAAATTTTTCGCAGGGTAGCCCATAACTTTTGTATTATCTGATATATCGTTAATAACACCACTACCTCCACCGATATGAACATTGTTTCCTATCTTTAAATGACCTGATATTCCAGCCTGTCCACCAATCATTACATTATTTCCTAAGGAAGAACTGCCAGCAAAACCAACTTGACCTGCGATTATACAATTATCGCCAATTTTATTGTTGTGTGCAATGTGCACTTGATTGTCCAAGTATGTATTTTTACCGATCACAGTATTTGATAAAGAACCTCTGTCAATTGTAGAACCACAACCTATTTCACAGTTATCATTTATTATAACTATACCAATATGTGGATATCTCATATTACGCTTTTGGTTGGGAAAAAAACCAAAACCTTTTTTACCAATAACACATCCATCTAAAATACTTACATTATCCTTTACAATTGTATTCCTAATAATGACGTTTGAACCAATAGAACAATTGGAACCAATAAATACATTTTTTTCGATAATTGTATTGTGACCGATTAGACAATTTTTTTCAATTTTTACATTTTTACCAATTAAAATATTTCTACCGTGTTTAACTTTTTTTTTAAAAGGTGTTTTTGAGATATCTTTGACGGTTTCATCAAAATCATCAACAATTGATTTTGGATAGAATTCCGCTGTAATTTTTGCCATCGTTAATAGAACATTTTTTACAATAATTTTTTTGCATGCGTTAGGAAGAAATTGGGAAAGACTTTCGGTTGTAACACAATAGGAAGCTTTTGTCTTAGATGCCAGAGAAGCATAATTTTTTGAATGAAAAAAAGTTAAATCTTTTTTGCCAGCTGATGAAAGATCAGTAACATCGTAGATTTTATCCCTTTTTAAATTTTCTTTATTTTTAACATCAATTTTACTTATTAATTTTTCTATACTATGAGGTCCGACATTTTTAAAAAATGGATTTGACATAATAGAATATTTATCAAACATTTGATATTCTTTTAATCAACAAATATTACTGATTATTTTCTGTCTACAATAGTGGCTGACCATTGAGCATCTGCCATTTTCTTTGTTTCTACAAAAGCTTCACCTCTATATTTCCAAACTCTACCGTGAGACCGAATTGCTTCAATGTTTAACTCTAGTTTGCAGTCAGGTATTACAGGATTTCTAAATCTTGCTTTCTCAACACTCATCAAAAAAACTAATTTATTTTCATATGTGGATTTGTCTATGCCATGAGCTGTTAAGGCAGCAGCAGCTTGTCCAAATGCCTCTACTATAAGTACTCCAGGCATTACAGGTTGATCCGGAAAATGACCCTGTACATAAAAACTATTCTTTTTTACATTAACTATTGCGGTTGCTGAATGAAGTTTTTTTATATTATTTAATTCATCAATTAAAAGCATTGGTTCTCTATGTGGAAGTAATTTTATTATATCTTCTTTTGAAAGGGTATCAGACACTTAATTAACTTTTAGTTTATTTATTTTTTTATCAACAATTTTTAAAATTTCATTTGTAATATCAAGATCTGTTTTTCCCATTATTATATTTTTTTTTTGGATAATCATATCTATGTTATTTTCTGATGCGTAATCCGCTAAAATAGGTTTTATTTTTTCAGCAAAATCGGCACTAGCGTTCAACCGTGACTTTGTAGATAAATCAATTGCCTCTTGACGAAGGTTTCTATAATTATTTATTTCTTTTGACAAATTTTCTAATTTTTTATTAAATTCTTCAGCACTAATGACATTTTTTTTTGCGATTAAATCATCTTCTCTGGACTTTAATTCTTTTTCAATTTTTTGAAATTTACTCACATCTTTTTTCTTTTGATTATTAATTTTAGAAATTGCATCTTTCCCTGCTTTTGAAATTTGCATTATTTTATCCATATCAATATAAACAATTTTTTCAGCATTCGCTAAAGATATATTTAAAGAAAAAAAGAAGATTAATACAAATGATAATAAATTTTTTATTTTTTTCATCAATTAAAAAGTCGTTCCAATATTAAATCTAAAAGTTTCTGTTTTATCTGTATCCGCTTTTGTTATTGGTTGAGCTATAGAAAAATTTAATGGCCCTATTACAGTAAACCAATCAACACCGAAACCTACTGATGATCTTAATTTAGAGCTATCCAACGAACTATCATAATCAACACCAAATACATTTGCAGCATCTAAAAATAACTGAAAATCTACATTCTCAAGATTTGCCCCAAATTCAGGTAAGGTAGTTGCTGCATTAATCGCTGTGGTATAATTTCCGCCAATAAAATCGCCAGCATCTATTGGTCCAATTTTTCCAGGTTCAAAACCTCTTAACCTTTTACCTGATACATATAGTCTTTTTGAAACTCTTACATCCTCATCGGTTATAGAATTGATTGCACGTGCCTGAACGGAAAGCTTTGTGACAATCTCTTTTATTTGATTAAATGTTGTGTATTCATAACTGTTATACAATGAGTAATCCTCAGATATTAGAGGAACTCTTTGATTAAATCTACTTAGATAACCATCTGTAGTTTGATATCTCCTATCTCTTTTATCTAATACTAACCCATACGCAAAATCAGCATCTAAATATTCTCCTTCTTGTTTTTTTAATTTATCAGATGCGCTTTGATTAGTATCTAGCTTTTCATGAAACATAGATATTTTGGGACTGAAAAAAAGATCATCATATTGTTCCCAATTAGATCCAAATGAAAACCCTGTTTGAGATGTTTCATATCCATAGTCTCCCATTCTATCCGTAACACTACTCTCAATTGAGGCAATTAATGCTCTGTCTGAGTAATTCCAATTAGGATTTACAACTGAAAATTTTCCTCTAATTGTTTCCTCATCAACTCTTAAATTTGAATCTAGGGATATATTTTTACCTAAAAAGTTATTTTCTTTAATTCCAAAACCAAATGTACCCCCAGAAGTCCCTGTACCTGCTGCTGCACTTATTTCGCCAGTTGGTTTTTCCTCAATTGTAATATTTAATATCTTTTTATTATCATCTGTGGGAACTAAATCGTATTCAACTTTACCAAATATATTTAAAGCTTTAAGATTGTTAATTGACTTAGCGAGCAAAATTTTATTAAAAGGATCACCTTCATCAACTTCTAAATTATCTCTTATTACTTTTTCCTCAGTTATATTGTTACCAAATACATTTACTTTAGATAAATATTCTTTTTCAAATTCTTTAATAACAAATTCAAGATCAATTTTATTTGTGTCTACAATCGTTTCTTTAAAGGAAGCATCTATAAACTCATAATCATTTTTAAGGGTTAAATATTCTACTTCTTTAGCAATTTTGTTTAATTTATTTATAGAATATAATTTGCCTTCAAGTTTAAATAAAAGCTTTTTAATTTTTTTGAAATCATTTTCGTCATAATCAATAGGAAGTTTTAAGTTAGCCGAATTAACAATGAATTTAGGTCCAGCATTTATATTA
The DNA here is from genome assembly GCA_902619595.1 of uncultured Pelagibacteraceae bacterium. Classification (GTDB taxonomy): domain Bacteria; phylum Pseudomonadota; class Alphaproteobacteria; order Pelagibacterales; family Pelagibacteraceae; genus Pelagibacter. The sequence goes on along the minus strand of CACNFE010000024.1, from coordinate 424 downwards.
TAAGTTAATTTAAATCCATTGTCCTCAGTAAATTCAACAAAATTTCCTCTTATATCAATTTGATAGTGACCTCGATCTAAATAATATTTTTCTAACAACCTTTGATCAAGTTTTATAAGTTCAGCATTGATAAATTTTTTTTTTGTTAAAAATTTCCAGAATCTTTTTTCTTCACTAGCAATAATATTTCTCAGCAATCTATCTTTGTAAAATTTTTCACCTATAAATTCTATTTTTTCAATAAATGCTTTTTCGCCTAAATCAAGATCAAAAATAAGATCAATTGTATTATTATTGTTTTCAATAATTTTTGTTTTTACCTCGGAAAAATAATATCCTGATGATTTTAAAAGTTTTTTAATTAATAATACATCATTCTTTAAATTATTTTCAACAAATGGGTTTTTATCTTTTGAGGATATTC
>CACNFE010000023.1 GCA_902619595.1 uncultured Pelagibacteraceae bacterium | reverse complement strand
TTCAAAGTTACAGATACAATAAAAAAAAATTAAAAAAAATAGATACTAATTATAAATTAAAAATCAGGATTGAATTATTACCTAATGAAATATCAATTAAAGATAACGCAGCAGGGATATCGGAAGAAAGATATGCAGACGCTTTTGAAACTGGCAAGCCACCTCCTGATACAGGTGGTTTGTCTGAATTTGGTGTTGGAATGAAGATAGCTGCATGTTGGTTTGCTGACAAATGGAAAGTGCATACCAAAGCATTAGGAGAAAAAAATTGGAGATTGGTAGAATTTAATATTGATAAGTTGAGGGAAAATAATACCGAGCAATTAGAAGTAACAGAGAATAAAGCAAATCTAAATGCTCACTATACAATTATCACTTTAAACAAACTTAATCACAAACCTAAAAGCACAACAATAACTAAAATTTTTCAACATTTGAGTTCTATTTATAGACATTTAATAAATTCAGATGAAATTGAAATTTCAATAAATGGAAATAAGCTAAAATATGAGCCACCAAAAATACGTGTGTCAGGATATTATAAAGAATGGGAAGAAGGAATTATAAAAAATCCAAAAAAAAGAAAATGGTTTAAAAAGTTAGAATTTGACTATGAGGGATTAACAACCGTAACTGGTTATGTGGGTATAAGAGAAAAAGGACAAGTAAAACAGCCAGGGTTTTCATTATTTAGGAGAGGAAGATTAATTACTGGAACTGAAGCTGTGCCTTTTAAACCACAAGAAATTTTTGGGTTGGGTAATGATAGAAGACAACAAGTTATATTTGGTGAACTCAATCTAGATGATATGCCTGTTACCTTTCAAAAAAATGATTTTAAATGGGATGACAATTTAAAAAGTCGTTTTGTGAATCAACTTAAAAAAGAAATTGAATTTTTAGATGAAAATAAAAAAATTAATTTAATTCAACAAGCTAAAGAATGGTCTGAATCCCTTGAGAGAGATGACATAAGAGAACAAACAAAAGCAAGTTTACCTCAAATAAGCAAAATAATTGCTAGAGGTATTGAAAGTTCAAATTCTTCAAAAATAAATCTTAACAAAGTTACACAAAAACATAAAAGGGCTGAGGAAAGTAATGAAAGTGAGTGGGAAGAAGTAACTTTAGAGAGTCAAAAGTATAAATATAAAATAATAACTGAATACGACGAAAACAACCCAGACTTATATTTTGCAGAATTTCCAGACTCTAAAAATAATTTTAAAATAAAAGTTTACATTAATTTAAAACACAAGTTTGCTGAAAGATTTTTTACGCATGGTAATGATAGGGCTGGTTTTTTAACTTTAATTACATTCTTTGCAATATGTGAGTCTCAAGTAAGAAATATAGATGGATCTAAAGATGCTGCCTTAATTAGATTGAGATTGAATGCAATTTGTGAGAATATTCCTCCTAGAACATAGATGATTACTTGGGAACCAAAAATTAATGGATTTTTTATTGATGATTTTAGAAAGAAATTAAAAGAGAAAAATTTTCCAAATGAAGACATAAATAAAGTAGTTGAAAATGCAAAAGATGCATTATCTAAAACTATTAATCCAAATAATCCTGAAAACAATAATGAAACGTTTAAAACGAATCTTGTACTAGGTTACATACAAAGTGGAAAAACTACATCTATGGAAGCTGTTGCTTGTATGGCTAGAGATAATGGTTTTAAACTAATGATAGTCTTATCTGGACATGTTTCAAATTTAACGGAACAAACACAAGAGAGAGTTTATGAAACTTTGGATCAATTTGGTTGGAATAGAGTAAAAATTCAAAATAAAATTGATTACGAAAAAACAAATACATTATTGAAACAATTAGTAAATTCAGATAAGGAACTTTTTATTGATGAGCATGAAAAACCATCAATATTAATTGTTACTAAAAAACTTTGGAATTCAATAAAAAACTTAACATCTATTTTTGAAAATGCTACTGAGGCAGGTATCGATTTATCAAAAATACCTACCATTATATTTGATGATGAAGCCGATCATTATTCTCTAGATGCATACGCAAAAACTAAAAAAAAAACATTCAAACAGTTTAATGAAGCAAAAATTCATACAGTTGAAAATGGTGAAAGTATTGAGGATATAAGTCTTAAATACACAATCTCAATTGATAATTTAAAATATTTAAACGATCTAGAAAAACTAGAAAATGTTGAATTACAAGATGGAGATAAACTATTAATAGAAAGACCCGAAACTACAACTCATAGATGGATTAAAAGATTAAGGCAATTATTAAAACAACATTCATACTTAGGCTATACAGCTACACCAGTTGCAAATTTTTTAATTGCGCAAGTAAACCATTTGTCTCCTCAAAGCGCTACAATTTTAGAACCAGGCTCTTTATATACTGGGGCAAAATTTTTTTTTGGAACCGAAGAAATTAAAAAAAACCACATAAAAATTGTTACTGAAGAAAATCCAAGTAAAAACGATGTTAAACCTGACAGTTTAACTGAAGCCATAAAGTTCTTTATTGTAGGTGTGGCTCAAGGATTAATGAACAATGAGCATTTAAATAAAAAAACTAGATCTATGTTAATTCATCCTTCAGTAAATAGACATGTTCATAAACAATGGGAAGGATGGGTGTTAAGTGAACTTAAAAGATATCACAAAGCTTTTGAGTCTAAAGGTAAAAATATTATAGACAAAAAAAATAGAATAGATATCGACTATCCTGATCTAGAAAAAGAATTTATTAAAATACACAGTGATTTAAAAAAAACAGAAAAAACCCTTCACAAATGGAATGATGAATTTATTAAAAAAATTTATAGAGCTATTCATGATTTGATCCCACAAGTAATGTTGTTTAACCAAGGAACTGGGGGGATACCAAAAATAGAATGGGGTGAAGATTCTATTTATGCAAGAATACTTGTTGGTGGTATTGGTCTTGAAAGGGGTTATACAATATCAGGATTAACTGTATCTTATATTGTAAGGGAAACTGGAACAGACGATACCATCTATCAGAGAGCGAGGTTTTTTGGTTATCATAAACCTTATATAGGACTAGTGAGAATGTATTTGCCAAAAGTTTTGGAAGAAAACTTTACTCAACAACAAGAAATTGAAATTGTTATTAGAGAAAAAATTAGATCAATTATTAATAAGAAAGGTGATCTTAGAAGAGATTTAAAAAGAAGTTTTCCATTTGCTGGTAAAACAGGCCCAGCAAGAAGCAATATTATAGAGGATAATCTTAAGAAATTCCCTCATGGTGGAATTATATCAGATCATCGTGCACATCATTTAGATACAATAAGAATGAATGTTAATTCTGAGATTTACAAAGAATTAAGTAATGTAGGAAAAAAAGTTAAATTCTCTGAAATATCAGATCATGAATATGCATCTAATTTAGGCAATATAGACGTTATAGAAAATTTAAGTTTATACGAAATAGCCAACAAATATTTAAAAAATTTAAATTATTATGATGATACAAACGATGATGACTATTCCATTCTAACTGATTTAACGGATTGGCGAGAGTATTTAAAAAAAGATGATATGAAAATGGCTGTTATTATTATGAATGATGATGAGGCACAATTTTTAAGGAGAGTGGATAGACATGAATTTGAAGATAAAATTAGTTCTATACCAATAGAGTCTGGTGCTAATAGAAATAGACCTGGTCATGCATATCTTCACTATGAATTTATGACTGGACCTCAACCAAAGTGGTACCCTACAAAAGCAAATGACTCACCTTATGGAAGACCAATCGATGGAAACAAAATGATGAAAGCTGAAAATATTTCAACAATTCAATTATATAAATTTAATATTCATTATAGGAAAGACCAATTAAACGGTCAGCCTGATGAACCTATATTAAAAAATGTTCCTTATTTTAGACTTTATATACCTAAAAATTTAGGAAAAGGATTTAAAGTAGAAAAAAATTAATTTTCAATGATAATTGATTTAATTCACTATTCATTAGATCAAAATCATCAAAATTTTACATTAAAAGAAGTTGATCAAAAACTACTTTATTTAAATCATAATAATAAAAAATATATTATATATTATAATGAAATAGCTCATTCTGGAGGTTCGAGGAATAAAGATGAGATTAGAATTCAGTTATCCGTATCAATCAAACATAAATTAATAGGATATACTGCTGAAGAATATGAAATTATAATTTTAGGTTATGATGCTCCAACCAACACTTTTACCTTTTGGAAATATGATCATAATTTTGAGACAAACACAAAACAATCACTGTATTCAAGACGAAGCATTTTATTACAAGCCAAACAAGAAGGATTTGCAAAATTTTTTTATAAAAAAAGAGATACGTTCAATAATAGAAAAAATGACCAAAGAAGTATTAGTCTAAGCTGTAATGCATTTCTATTTCCCCTTGTATTAAAGTATTTTTCAAAAATTTTTGACAGAGAGTTTGGAGCAAATTTTAACGACAAAATTAAAAGACATAATTTTCCATATAGTAAAGATGATTTATTGTTATCTTTAAATCTTTATTTTCAAGATAGAAGCACAAAAAATATTGATAAAAAAGACCCTCAGTTAGAAGAAGTAAGCAGACTGTGTAATCTTAGATTTAAACTCCTGGGATTTAATCCAATAGATAAATTTGTTCCTAATAAATATATAAAAAAATTTAGAAATACCAATGGTATTTATACAAAAATTCAAAATTTTAAATTTACTGACCCTAATGAAAAAGGTGGATATCCGGGAGGTGCTCACGGTGCACAAAAAAAAATTTGGGATTATTATCTAAAAAATA
>CACNFE010000022.1 GCA_902619595.1 uncultured Pelagibacteraceae bacterium | reverse complement strand
AATAAAATTTGTGTCATTGCAACATAAGTCCCGGTTTTATTGTACATCATCTCTGGCCTATTATCGTCAGCTACTAAACCAATCATAACAAAGAAATCATTAACAACACCTTGTTGTTGTAAAAGTATCATCCAGCTGGCTGTTCTTACCAATAAGGAAGTCCAGAAAGGAAGAAGTACACAGATCATCAATAGGTTGCTATATTTCATTGGCAATGTTGCAAGCAAATGTGCAATTGGATAGGCCATTAGGAAACATAATAAAGTTACGAAAAAAGCTATCTCTAAAGTTCTGAGCCATAAAACTCTATGAATTCTTCGATCTTCTTCCACACTTACAATTTTACCTTCCTCATTCTTGTACATATCCATTCCTTTTAAATATTTAGAACTTGTAAATGCTGGTGCACGTCTTTTTATTGCTCGCCAGTACTCAACGTCTGCCCATCTTTTATGTACTGCCATTATTTGTTCTTTATAATTTCCCTCTTCAAAATTTTTTGCTTTTCTTCGTAATTTTTTTAAAATACTTTTGAAACCATTCTTGGTATAATTTAATTGAGTGGATAATTTTCCATCACGTTTTTCCTCTACTAGTTTTTGAAAATCTAAATAAAAAGCTTCAAACACCTCTTCTGGAGGCATTTCATTTCCATCCCAATCTTCCATTGATTTAAATGTTTTTGGTAACATTTCAGTAACCATTTTATCATCCACACTTCTCAACAACATATCTCCAATTGGAAAAATATAAGTAATAAGTAGGAACAATAATAAAGGTGCAACTAAAAGAAATGCTTTAATTTTATTTTTTCTTTCAGCTTTTTTTAAACTTACCTCTAAAGGTATACCATCTGTAGTTAAAATTTGTCTGGTTTCACTGCTCATAAATAAAAAAGGGCGGTTATAAAATAACCGCCCTAAATATAGTATATAATTTTAGTCTTTAAAACTTAAAATTATAGTCCTGCTTTCATAGCTTCCCATTTTTCTCCAAGCTCTGTACCGTTATCAGCCCAGAAAATAGGGTCTACTAAGAAGTAGTTTTTAGTATTCGCTTTTGCTGTTGGCATTTGTGGTACCATGTTCGTCTTACCATCTTTATACCAAGGCTCGCCTTTAGCCATAACTTTTAGTGAAGATTTTCTCCAAGGAGCGTAAGCAATATACTTAGCACTTCCTGCTAAACCTTCTGTACTTGTCATTTCTGCTAAAGCTTTCTTTGCATCAGCTTCGTTTGGTCCACCTTTAACTAGAACAAAATATTCATAGTCAAGACCTTGACCATCCCAAACTTGTTTGATTGGAGCTCCTTCTCCGATTTCAGCATTGAAGAATCTTCCATTCCAACCAGTTGCCATTACAACTTCACCTGAAACTAATAGTTCTGGTGGTTGAGCACCTGCAGACCAGAATACACATCCTCCGTTTGGATCAGTGCAAAGTTCTTTGATCTTATTCATTGCTCTTTCTACGCCTGCTTCAGTTTCTAAAGCTTTGTAGATTTTTGCTCCACCTTTTCCTGGCTTAATACCATCTGCTGCTAAAGCGATCTCTAAATTTGTTAGAGCGCTTTTATAGATAGCTCTTTTTCCAGGGAATTTTTTTGTGTTAAAGAAATCTTTGATAGTCTTTGGAGTACCTTTAACGTTATTTACGTTATAAGCATAGTTCCAAGAGTATAAAATATTTCCTACAGCACATTTACTAGGCATTGGAGCAAAGAAGTCTTTACTCGCAGGAGTTCCATCTGGTGCTGCTGGGAAGTCTTTGTCAAAATCAAATTCAACAAATAAACCTTCGTCGCATCCAGTAATAGTATCCATTGCAAATACGTCGATTATATCCCACGTAATTTTGCCAGCCTCTTTTTGTGCTTTAATTTCTGATAGTCCACCAGAATAGTCTACCCAATTGATAGATATTCCAAGTTTCTTAGCAGTAGGATCACCATATCCTAACTTTTGAGACTCAGTATAAGCTCCACCCCATGATGCAACAGTTACTGCAAATGCTGATGAAGTTATTGAAAGAGCAAAAGATAGAACTAGTAATATTTTACTTAATTTTCTCATTTATCCTCCGTTTAAACGTTTTTTATAAAAAACCAATTACAGCAAGATATAAAGAGTGAGTCAACAGCCCATTTTGTAAAAAAGGGTCTAATTTTGTTAATCTAGAATGATTTTTAATTAGATGATTATTTTGGGTCTAGGGCCCTTGCGTCATGGCTATTCCAGCTAACATTTATTTGGTTACCTAGTTTAATATCCATATTAGCGGAGCTATTAGGAACTTTTAAAATAAACTCTTTATTTCCTAAAAGATTTAATCTTACACGTGTATGATCTCCATGATATATTACTTCCTCGATCTTTCCTTTAAAGTTATTATCCATCTTTTCTTTTGTATTAATCAAAGCTCTTTCTGGCCTAAGTGAAACTGTTGTTTTATCACCATTAGATTTAACAGTTATTGGATTTGCAAATATTTCTGATCCATCATCCAATTTAACTTTACATTTTTCTTTGGAAAAATTTGTTACTTGACCTCCAAAAGTATTATTTTCTCCAATAAACTCTGCAACAAAAGAATTTACAGGTTCTTCATATAATTTATCTGGAGATGAAAGTTGTTGAACTTTTCCGTCATTAAATACAGCAATTCTATTTGACATTGTTAATGCCTCACCTTGATCATGGGTGACATATACAACTGTTACACCAATACTTTCATGAATATGTTTTATTTCGTATTGCATACTTTCTCTTAAATTTTTATCTAATGCTCCTAAAGGCTCATCCATTAATACAACTGCAGGATCAAAAACAAGTGCTCTTGCAACTGCTACCCTTTGTTGTTGACCGCCTGATAGTTGACCAGGCATTCTATTTTCAAAGCCAGTTAAAGAAACCATTGATAAGGCTTTATCAACTTTTTTATCGATATCATTTTTTGAAACTTTCCTTACTCTTAAAGGGAATGCTAAATTTTCATAAACAGTCATATGTGGGAACAGTGCATAATTTTGAAATACCATTCCAATTCCTCTTTTGTGGGGTGGAATATTTGAGATTGGATTCGAGTCTAAATATATTTCACCATTTGTTGGTGTCTCAAATCCTGCTAGCATCATCAGGCAAGTGGTTTTACCTGAACCAGAAGGCCCAAGCATTGTTATGAATTCACCTTCGGCAATATCTAAATTTAGATCCTTAACAACTAAAACTTTGCCATCGTAACTTTTATCAACTTTATCAAATCTTACAAATTGTTGGTTATTTGGCATGGTGATTTAAAACATTTGTTGATATTTTTTTCAAGTTCTTATTTTATGTATAAATCTCTTGAAAAATTACAAAATAATTCACTTCCTTTATCAGTTACTCTAACAGATTCAGACGCTTCTACTCCCCATTCTCCAAATTGCATTACTGCAATCATGTGAAAACAAACATTAGGCTGAAGAACTGTCATATCACCTTTATAGATATTTAAGGTATGTTCACCCCAGTCAGGTGGATATCCTATTCCAATCGAATATCCAGTCCTGGACTCCTTTTTAATATTATATTTATCTAAAACCCCCCAAAACTTTTGAGCAACATCATTTGCAGTATTTCCAGGTTTTGTTGCTTCAATGCCCGCCTGTAATGCTTCATTGGTTGCTTTCATAGCATCAATTTTTTTTTGCTCTGGTTTACCTAATTGAACCGTTCTTGCCATAGGACAATGATATCTTTTAACAACACCAGAAAGTTCTACTATTGTTGCCTCACCATTAACAAATTTTTCATCTGTTGCAGTTAAGTGAGAAGCTGAAGTTCCTTTGCCTGTTGGTAGTAAAGTTGTAATACTTGCATATTCACCTCCAACTTCTGGTGTTCCTTTGAAAAGAGCTTTTTGAATTTCAGCCACTGCATCGCATTGTCGTAAACCTGGCTCTATAGTTTCCATTGCAACTTTCATAGCTCCCTCTGATATTTTTGCCGCTTTTTTCATATATCTTATTTCAGTATCAGATTTAACAAATCTTACCCAGTTAACTAGTCTTTCTGAGTCTTTAATTTTTGCATTAGGAAGTCCCTGCTTTAACTTTTCATAACAGTAGGCTGTAAAATAATGGCTATCCATCTCAACTCCAATGTTTAACTTCTCCCAATTTTTTTTTTGAATTAGTTCTATTAAGGCATCGTATGGATGTACTGGCCATGTATGAATATATTTTTCATCATATACAATAATGTTTTCATTTTTTAAATATGTTTTGATATATGCTCCACCAGCGTCTTGTGCTCTAATGAAACACAGTGGTTCATCGCGATCAATGTGAACAATTACACATTGAGAATAATAAAAAGACCATGCATCATAACCAGTCAAATAATTTATATTATTTGTGTCCTGAGATATTAAAAGATCAATGCCTTTTTCCTGCATTAATTTTTTCGTTTTGATTAGACGGTCTTTATATTCTTGTTTTGAAAACAGCATATCAATTTGAGTTAAATAATTTTCCAAAACCTTTTATTGAATTATTCTCACCAATTTTTTCAAGCGCATCCCAAATGAGAGTTTGATTACTAGATAGCACTATTTTTTTAATTTTTTTTTCTAACTTATCTAATATTGATAAAATTGGTAATGCAGTACAAGAAACAAATAATGCATCAGAATTTTTGTGATCCATTTTTGTTAAAACTTTGAATAAATAGTTTGGATCAACTTTACCAATATCTATATCAGATTTAATATTAAAATAAGAATTTGATGTAATTATAAACTTTTCCTTTTTAAAAAAATCAAAAACTTCGTCATTCAATTTTTTTGGATAAGGAGTAAACAAAGATATTTTTTTAATATTCATTTTTTTTAAAGCCTTAATTGCTGCTGTGCTTGGTGTAACAACTTTTGTATCTGGTTTTGCTTTTTTAATTTTTTTTTCAATTGACTTAAAACCTGCAGCTATTGTTCCTGAAGTGCAACCATATGCAACACAATCAATTTTTTGATTTGGTAAAATTTCCTTTGTAACATTTGTTACCTCTTTGGACATTTTGATAAGATTTTTACTAGTTAATGGATTGTAACATTTAATTCTATTGACAAAAAAATCAATTTTTTTTCCATTAATAACATTTACGAAATCTTTTTCGATCATAAAATCACTGGCTAGTGCAATTAAACCAATTCTGGGATTTGGTTTTTTTAAATATTGTGGTTTTATTTTCCTTAAATTCATTTTTCTAAATATCTTTTTCTAAAGACTTAATATTAATAAAATTTTTTGATAGTCCTTCATTATTTTTTTTAATATCGTCAAAGAAATTCCATGCTAAAACAACCATAGTATTATTAGCATCCTTTAATTTTTCTTTGGGATGTATTGGTATTTTTACACCTGGAATAAATTTTTTATGCTTTAATTTATTATCCTCTACTATGAAATCAATCTGACTTGATATTCCAAAAAAATTAAGAGCAGTAGTTGCTTTTGCGGGCGCACCAAATCCTATTATTTTTTCACCATTATTTTTTAAATTGGAAATATTTTTTATTACGTTTTCTCTTATTTTATAAACTTTATCTGCAAACTTTTGATAAGTTTTAAAATTATCCATACCATAATTTAATTCCTCTTTGATCAATTGATGTACACTTTTATCAGTTTTGATTTTTTTACCTTTTTTTACGTAAACTCTTATTGATCCACCGTGTGTATTTATTTTTTCAGCTTTATAAATTGTTGCATCAAATTGATTAAAGAAATTTTTTAATGATATTAATGACCAGTAGTTGTAGTGCTCATGATAAATATTGTCAAAAGTCAAATCTTTGATCGTATTCATTAGATATTGCACCTCAATGATAATTGTTCCATTTGAACTTAATAAACTAAGCATACATTGTGCCATTTCTTTTAAATTATCAGAATGTGCAAAAACATTTGATGCTAAAATTAAATCTGCTTTTTTTTTAATTTTTTTCAGGTTTTTTTCGGTTAAAAAACTATTAAAAGTTTTAATTTTATTTTTATTTGCAAGTTTGGCTAAATTTTTTGCTGGTTCTATACCTAAGACATTTTTAAAGCCTAAGTCTTTAAAAGGTTTGAGAGCAACTCCATCGTTGCTTCCAACATCTATAATATAAGATTTTTTTGAATTTAGTTTAAATTCTTTAACATATTTTTTCGCAGCATTTACAAAATGATCTCTAAATACTTTTGAGGTTGAGGAAGTATACAGATAATTTGAAAACATTTTTTTTGCATCAACTGCGACTGACAGCTGGCAATTATGGCAACTTTCACAGTAGTTCATTTCTAAAGGATATAATTCAGTTTTTTCATTTTTGTTCTTTAATAAATTATTTGCTAAGGGTTGATAACCTAAAGAAACAACTCTCTTAAGTTTTGTACTACCACAAGATCTGCAATTAAATTTATAACAACTCATTAATAGATCTCTTTCTTTTTCATCAACAAAAACATGTTTTATGGTATGAGTTACTCCATAATTTTCATGTTCCCTTTCACCTCTTACTAGATTTAAAAATGTCGTATCTTTTGTAAAAATCATTGTATGAGCAACATTAGGTTTTATTGTTGATATTTGTCCTTCATTAACAACTTGAGTAATTTTTGGAGAATTTGGATTTAGTAAATCCTGAAAAATTTCAATTATTTGTCCCTTGGTGAATAAACATTTTTGTTCTTGTTGCGGATGATAATGATTAGCTCTTATTGTTCCTTTTTTTGAATCTATTAAACCAATCATATTAATTGGTTCTGTTAATTCAAAATTACTAATCTTGCCTCGAGTATCTACATATTCATTTTCACCATTTCTTACGAATTCTAAATCTTTAACAAGATCTTGTTTTGACCATTTTTCGATCATCTCCTTAATACTTTCATCCAAAGCATATAAAAATTTAAATCCTGTATTCATTAATTTTTTATTTGATAAAGAAAAACCAAGGTTAGGAACTTCATCATTTGTTTCTTTTATTGATATTTTTGGATTATATTTTTTACATATTTGAGCAACATCTTTTACAGTGACCTTATCTTTTGTTAGATTAAAAAGTTCTTTACTAATATCATCTCTTTCCTCCATAAATTTAAAACATCTAGCAACATCAATTAAAGGCACTAGACTTTTAATTTGTCTTCCTCCAGCAAAAAGTTTTAATGTTCCATTTTGAGATGAGATTTTCGAGAAAAGATTAGTCATAATATCAATCCTCGCAGTATCTGTTGAATAACCGTAAACAGAACCTAATCTTAATATGATATAATTTTTTCCAGATGACTTGAGTTGTTTTTCGTTAAAATCTTTTGATTTGCCGTAAGCTAATTCAGGACAGGTCTGTTTGTTTTCTTGAATATCCTCTTGAACATCTTTCATTCCCTCATAAACTACGTGTGTTGACGGCATAATTATTTTACAATTATCACTTATTGCATCTATAATATTTTGAGTTCCCTCTTTTGCTACTCTTGCTATTTTTTTTTCATTTTCCTCTGAAGCCTCGCTCTTGACTCTTGGTACAGCGGTTATTCCTGCCAGATGATGTATTACATCTGCGTCTTTACAATATTTTTTTATAAGATCTTTATCTAGAATATCTCCATGCACAAAATTCATATTCCAGTTTCTCAGTTGATTTACTCTCTCAGAAATAAATCTATTATCAATAATTGTAATTCGATCATTCCAGCTATATCCAGAATAAATTTTACATAACTCAGTTCCAATGTAACCAATACCACCTGTAATGACTATTTTTTTTCCCATATAAATTAAAATCTCTCAATAAATATTCTAAATATTACTCCAAAAAAATGGTAAAATTTTATTTTTTTTCCTTCTGAATGAGACCTCC
>CACNFE010000021.1 GCA_902619595.1 uncultured Pelagibacteraceae bacterium | reverse complement strand
TTTACCGTTTCAAATTTTAAATTATTTAGCTTTGAAATATCTAATGAATTTGATTTAAGCTTTTTTTTTTCATTTTGGTAAATTGAATTAAATATAGGCACTTTCATATCCGTATCATGAATTAAAAGTTTTGTTGTACCATTTTGAAATTTTACAATAGCATGTACATAAGAGTCCGGGTGTATTAAAATTTTAAGATTTTTTAAATCAGTGTCAAAAATATTTTTTGCTTCAATTAATTCAAATACTTTATTGATCATTGTAGCTGAGTCTATTGAAATTTTTTTTCCCATATTCCATTTTGGGTGTTTAATAGCTTGATTTGGTTTTATATTTTTCATGTGTTTAATATTTTTTTTAAAAAAAGGACCCCCAGAAGCAGTTATATAAATTTTCTCAATTTTTGAATTAGTGCCTTTTAATAAAGACCAAATAGAAAAGTGTTCAGAGTCTATTGGTATAAAATTTGTTTTATGTTCAATTATTTTTTTTTTTATCAAATTCCATCCACATATTAGAGACTCCTTATTTGCTATTGCTATTGTTTTTGAAAAGGGTATTATTTCTAGTGTAGGCTCAAGACCATCAAAACCGCTTATTGCACTAATTGTATAATCGATTTTTTTTTTTAATCTAAAAATATCTTTGTAAGTATTAAAAACTTTACAATTATTCTTATTTTTTCTAACAAATTTTTTGTAGCTGTCGCTGTCATTTATTATAATAAATTTTGGCTTAAATTTTTTACATTGTTTGTTAATTTCTTTAATATTTTTATTTGTAGATAAAAGTAAAATTTCAAAATCTTTAATATTTTTTGAAATAATAGAAAGAGTCGATTTTCCAATTGAGCCTGTTGATCCAAGAATAGCAATTTTTTTTTTCATATAGAAATTTTAAGAATTATAAAAAATGTTGGAAATACAAATATCATACCATCAATTCTATCAAGTAAACCTCCATGACCTGGTAAAATTTTTCCTGTATCTTTTATTTTTGCCTTTCTTTTGAAATAAGAAATTATTAAATCTCCTATTTGGCTTATTAAGGAGATAAATAAAATTATTATTAAAAAATATAATCCATCAACAGGAATTTCATTTGAATATTCATATTGGTAAAAAACTAAACCTGCTATAAAAGGAAGTAAAAAGCCACCAAAAACTCCAGCATAAGTTTTTTTTGGACTAATCTTGGTTAATTTAGGTCCTTTAAAAATTTTACCAAATATATAGCCACCTATATCTGTTAAAATGCAGATTAATACAGTGAACAAAAAATCTTGATAATTTTCGTTAACTCTGAATTCGAATGCTGTATAAAATGAAAATAATAGAAAACTTATTCCTAAAAACTTTAATAAATTATTTTTTCTACTCATATTAATCCACTCATAGGTTGTAGCTAAAAATAAAGTACCTAAAAAAAATATAAAAAAAATTGAACCTTTGATAATAAAAAATATTGATATTGGTATCAGTATTAAGGAAGTGATTAATCTTTTTTCAAATTCATTTATCATTAAATTTTACCAAAATTTCTTTTAATATTTTTAAATTTTTTTATTATACTATTATAATCTTTCACATTAAAATCAGGCCATAATTTCTCTTCAAAAAAAATCTCCGAATAAGCCAATTGCCACAAAAGAAAGTTACTTAACCTTTTGGTGTTTCCCGTTCTAATAAGTAAATCCGGATCTGGGATGTTCTTAGTCAGCAAATACGAACAAAAATTTTTTTCATTTATTCTATCATTATTTTTTTGAAGAGACTTAAAGGCGTTTATTAATTCAAATTTTGAACCATAATTTAAGGCTAAATTAATCTGTAATCTTGTGTTTTTTGATGTTTTTTTTTCAGAAATGGATAGGAGTTTATTCAATTTTTTTGTAAATTTTTTTACTCCTAATATTTTGAGTTTTATATTTTGTTTATTTAAATCATCAGTTTTATTCATTAAAAAGTTTTCAAGTAAAGAAAATAAGTAATTTATCTCTTTTTTTGGTCTTTTCCAATTCTCTGTTGAAAATGCATAAAGGGTTAAAAATTTTATTTTATGTCTAATCGTTTCTTTTATTATTTTTTCAACTGTATTAAGTCCTGCTTTATGCCCTGCGTTTCGTGAGTTTTTATGTTTTAATCCCCATCTACCATTACCATCCATGATAATGGCTACATGATTTATTGGATTCATATTGTCATTATTTCTTTTTCTTTATCTACAACTTTTTGATCAATTATTTTTATATGATTGTCTGTGATTTCTTGTATTTCCTTTTCATTTTTTTTTTCTTCATCTTCAGAGATTTCTTTTTTTTTGAGTGAGTTTTTTAAATCATCATTTCCCTCTCTTCTAATGTTTCTAATAGAAATTTTACATTTTTCACCCATAGATTTAATCATTTTTTTCATTTCGCTTCGCCTCTCCTCGCTAAGATCTGGAATAGGTAATCTGATAAGTTGTCCATCAATTTGAGGATTTAATCCTAATTCAGATTTTTTAATTGCCGAATCAATTAAATTAACATTATTTAGATCCCAAACTTGAATATTTATAGTTCTTGGCTCAGGGGTTGTTATTGTTCCTAATTGATTAATGGGCATTTTTTGTCCATAGACATCAACTTTAACAAGATCTAACATATTTGCATTCGCACGTCCTGTTCTCAGAGCACCGAGTTCTTTATTAAAGACTTCTAAAGTCTTTTTCATTTTTTGATTATAAATTTCTTTTTTAAACATCTATTCTCCAATTTTAAGTCTGAAGAAGTCATTAATTTCTAGATCTGATATATTCAACTCTTTTAAAATATCTTTTACTTTTTTATTTGGTTCCATAACCCAAGGTTGGCTTAATAAACTATTATCCTCTTTAAATTTATTTATTTTACCTAAACTAATTTTTTTTACAATCTCATCAGGTTTTCCAGAATTTTTTAGTTCTTCAGTTACTAGTTCTTGTTCTTTCTCAATAATTGATTGTGGAATATCTTTGGATTCAAGTGCTAAAGGACTAGAGGCTGCAATATGCATTGCAAGCTGTTTTCCAAAAATATTAATTTTTTCATTTTTTTCTTTAGTATTTAAGGAAACTACAACCGCAAGTTTTGATAAATTATCTTTAACCACTGAATGCAGGTAACTAAAATTTAGTGAATTATCATTCGATATTGTTTTAGCCCGACCTATAGTTATTTTTTCACCGATTTTAGCAATAATTGATACAAGATTATTTTCTACCGTATCTGTATTTTTCATTTTAACTTTTTTGATTTTTTCTACGTCTGAGTTGTTCAACAAATTTATCTCACTTAATTCTTTTACAAAATTAATGAAATCTTCATTTTTTGCTACAAAGTCTGTTTCACAATTTACCTCTATTATCGAAAACTTTTTTTCATTACCACTCAAAGCAACTACTCCTTCTTTAGCCTCTCTGGACATTTTTTTTGATGCGTTCGAAACACCTTTAACTCTCAATATTTCTATTGCTTTATCGATATCTCCACCAGACTCTTGTATTGCGGAATTACAATCCTTAAAACCTGCACCTGTAGATTGTCTCAATTGCTTTATCTTCTCAATGTCACTCATTTTAATTAGATTTAGGTTTTAGTGACGCTTTATTTTCTGGTTGTTTAAGGGTTTCAAGATCTTTTAATTTTTTTTCTTCAGCTGGTGATGGGGCTTCGAGTTTAGCACTTTCAATTGTTTCTTTTATTAGTTTACAATATAGATCAATTGATCTTCTTGCATCATCATTACCAGGAATTGGAAAATTTATACCGTCTGGATCTGAGTTTGTGTCTAATATAGCAATTATAGGTATATTTAATTTAATAGACTCTTTAATTGCCAATGACTCATAATTTGTATCAATAATAAATACTAAATCTGGAACTTTTTTCATATCAGATATACCACCAAGTGATCTTTGTAATTTATCACGTTGTATACTCATCTTTAAAAGCTCTTTTTTTGTAAATCCTCTATTTTCAGCAACTAGATCAGTATTTAATTTTTGTAATTTTTTAATTGAATTTGATATTGTACCCCAATTTGTAAGCATTCCACCAAGCCATCTATAATTAACATAGTATTGGTTCGTTTCCTTTGCTAAATCTGCGATTGCCTCAGATGCCTGTTTTTTTGTTGAGATAAAAAGTATTTTTCCATTATTCTTAATTACTTCAAAGATTTTTTCTAAAGCAACTTTGGTAAGTTCTAAAGTTTGTGTTAAGTCAATAATATGAATTGAGTCTCTTTTTCCAAAGATATATCTCTTCATTTTTGGATTCCATCTCAAGGTTTTATGACCAAGATGAACTCCAGCGTCTAATAATTGTTGTATACTTAGTTCAGGTAATTTCATAGTTTTTCCCGGTTATGCCTCCACAGTTATTTCCATTTAAGGACCGGAGGCTTTAAAACCACTAACTGTGTGCGTGTTAATTTGGTTTTTATTTACAATCTTATTTAAAATTTAACAAGTATTTTTTTAAAAAATATTAGCAGAAATACCTAGGTTTTTAAGCAGATTTAGGTTTTTCCTATCAACTAACCTCTTATTTTTTAAATTAAATACTAACTTATTATCCTGATCTAGTATTTTAATGATGACTTGAGTTTGACCCTTTTTTTCTAATAATTTTTGAACCTGATTTAAGTATTTCTCGTTTTTTATTAGAATTTCTATATTGTTTATTGGTTTTTCATAGAGTTTTTTTAAAGATGCAACTTTTCTCACATTAATACGCTTAAAACGATTATCATCCTCTAAATTATTTTTTGTAAGAGTTAAGATGATTGAATTACCCTCGATTAGTATATCTCTGTTAGCATCTAAAACATCAGAAAAAAGGAAAAGCTCAAAAACTGATCCAAGATCTGTTAATTTAACTATTGCATAGGAATTTCCTTTTTGAGTTTTTTTTTCTTGGATCTTCAATAAAGTAGCTGCAATATTAGCCTCCTTAATTTCATTATTATTAAAATTTATATAACTAATTATATTGTAGTCCTCAAAACTATCTCTAAATTGATTTAATGGATGATCAGATATAAAAAATCCTACAGCTTCAAATTCTTTAGATAATCTATCTTCGAATTTCCAATCTTCAATTTTTTTTAATAAGTCTTCTTCAATAATTTCTTCTCCTTCAAATAAGTTAATTTGATTTATCGACTTATTTTCAAAAATATTTTTTGACTTAAGTATTAAATTTGGAATCGAGTCATGTAAAGACTTTCTGTTATTTACCAGGCTATCAAAAGCTCCTGCTTTTACTAAACCTTCCAATTGAAGTTTATTAAGATTTTTGGGATTAACTCTTTCAATAAAATTGTTTATAGATTTAAATTCACCATTTTTTTTTCTTTCTTCAACTATATTAGAAATGGCCTCAAAACCCACATTTTTTATAGCTCCTAATGCATAATAAAAATTCTCACTATCAGATCTAAAATCTGCATAACATTTATTAATATTTGGTCTTTCAACATTAATGTCCAACCTATTTAACTCTTCATAAAACTCTCCTAATTTTGATTGACTTGAAATATCCATTGTCATTGATGCGGAAAAAAATTCATTTGGAAAATAACATTTTAAAAAAGCTGTTTGATAAGCAATTATTGCATAAGCCGCTGCATGACTTTTATTAAAACCATATTCAGCAAAAGGTTCTATTTTTAAAAAAATACCTGCGGCAACATCCTTTTTAATACCATTTTTAACGGCTCCATCTATAAATCTCATTTTTTGTTTTTCTAGTTCGGCTCTCTTTTTTTTTCCCATAGCTCTTCTTAAAATATCTGCCTCACCTGCGGTAAAACCAGAGAGTTTTTGTGCTATTTGCATAACTTGCTCTTGGTATATAATTACACCGTAGGTAGGTTTTAATATTTCTTTCAATAGTGGATGTAAATAATCAGGTTGTTGTTTACCATGTTTACAATCATTGTAGGTTGGAATATTACTCATTGGTCCAGGTCTATATAGTGCAACAAGAGCGATGATATCCTCTAAATGGTTAGGTTTCATTTTTATTAAAGCCTCCCTCATACCTACACTTTCAAGCTGAAATAATCCAACGGTATTGCCTGTTGACAACATTTCAAAAACTTTTTGATCCTCAAAGTCAATATTATCAATTGTAAAATCTTTTAATTTTTTATTTACTAATTTTTGAGTTCTATTGATTACTGTTAATGTTTTAAGACCTAAAAAATCAAATTTAATAAGACCAGAATTTTCTGCTGAATACATATCAAATTGTGTAGATGGTAAAAGTAAATTGGTAGACATATCTTTGTATAAGGGAACAGTGTTAGTAAGTTTTTTATCTGCTATTACAACACCTGCTGCATGAGTAGCAAAGTTTCTATTCAATCCCTCTAGTTTCAAAGATAGATCGATCAACTTTTTAACTCTTGTGTCTTCTTTAATGAGTTTAATTAGTCTTGGTTCATTGTTAATGCACTCCGTTAAGGTTTGGGGTCGTGAGGGATCAAATGGTATCATTTTAGATATACTATCTACAAAACCATAAGAAAGACCTAAAACTCTCCCAACATCTCTTATTACCATTCTTGCTTTTAATTTTCCAAAAGTAACAATATGTGCGACGCTATCTTTATATTTTGAGTTTAAGTACTTAAAAACTAAATCTCTTTTTTCTTCACAAAAGTCTATATCAAAATCAGGCATAGATATTCTATCAGGGTTTAAAAATCTCTCAAATATCAAATTAAATTTTATTGGATCAACATCAGTGATAGATAGACACCATGCAACTAAAGAACCAGCACCAGACCCTCTGCCTGGACCCACTGGAATTTCATTATTTTTAGCCCATTTAATATAATCTGCAACGATAAGAAAATAACTAGAGTATTTCATTTCTATAATAATTTTAATTTCATGATCAAGTCTTTGTTTATATTTTTTAAATTCTTGATTTTGAAAAAGATTATTTTCATCAATTTTAAATATTTTTAAAAATTTTTCTTTTAATCCTAAATTTGAATCATCAATAAGATTTTCATCTGCATTTCTACCTTTATCAGAACTTATATTTGGTAATACCGGCTTTGAAAAACTTGGCTTAAAATTACATTTGTATATTAAGTTATAATTATTTTCTAAAGCTTCGGGAAGATCAGAAAAAATTTTTTCCATTTCATTATCTGATTTTAAATAATGATTGTTGGAATATTTAACTCTATTTTTTTCGTTCAGATAAGTTTTATTTCCTATACAAATTAAAGCATCGTGAGCATCATGCATATCCTTGCTTATATAAAAAACCTCATTTGTAGCAATAATCGGTATATCTAATTTTTTTGAAAGATTTAAATTAAATTGCTCGAAAGTTTTCTCATTTTCATCACCATGTCTTTGAATTTCTATATAAAAATTATTTTTGAATTTTTTTTTTAAGTTTAAGTAAATTTCCTCAATTTCTTTAATTCTACCCTTAACGAACAATTTTCCAATTAAACCGTTTATAGTACCAGATAAGATTATAATTTCATTAACAGTAGATAGAACATCATTGAAATTGCAATGAGGTTCGTCTTTATCGTTATTTTTCAAATATGAATTGGATGAAAACTCTATAATATTTTGATAACCTTTTTCTGAAGTTGCTATTAGAGGCAATAACCCAATAATATCTTTAAATTTAAAATTTATTTGAGTTCCAATTATTGGTTGAGTACCTGATTTGGATAAGTTTTCTGAAAATTCTAGCGCTCCACACAAATTTGATGTATCTGAAAGACCTGCACCCCTAATTTTATTTTTTTTACAAAATTCAGCTAACTCATTTATTTTTAATGCTCCTTCGCAAATTGAATATTGAGTATGAATTTTTATGTGATTGAAATTTTTATAATTGTCCATTGATTGATTTTATATTACCATCAATCATTTCTATTTTACAATCAGACATGTTTGCAAATTCTCTATTATGGGTTGCAAATATAATTATTCTATTTGATTTTTTTAAATTAATTAATACTTTGAAAACATTTTTAGCCGATGCAATATCTAAGTTTCCTGTAGGTTCATCTGCTAATATTATTTTTGGTTTATTAATCAATGCTCTTGCAATAGCAACTCTTTGATTCTCTCCACCAGATAGCTCTGATGGAAAATGATCAAATCTTTTTGATAGTCCCAAATTGCTCATAATTTTTTTTGCGTCTAAAAGCACCTGTCTTCTATTTTTGTTTAAAGCGAGTCCTGCTAGTGTAACATTTTCAATAGCAGTAAAATCGTTTAGAAGATTATAATTTTGGTAAATTATTCCAATCAAGCTCGCTCTTAAATTATCATTTTCATTGTTATTTCCTATAATAATATTTTGATTATTAATTTTTATATTTCCTGAGGTTGGGCTATCGATTAAAGATAACATATTTAATAAAGTTGATTTACCTGATCCTGATGGACCAACGATTGAATAGATTTTCCCAAGATTAAATTCAAGATTTATATTTTTAAGTGCTCTAACTTTATTTTTTAAATCAAAAATTTTATTTATTTTTTTTAATCTTATGAAACTACTCATACTTTAATGCCTTGATTGGATCTAGTTTTGACGCTTTCTTTGCAGGAAATATTGATACAATAGTAGTTGCTAAAATCGAGCAAAAGGAAATTAATATTATGGATTGAATATTTATTTCAGAGGGCATTTTACTTAAAAAATAAATTTCTTCTGGAAATAGAGAAATATCAAATATTTGGCTTAGAAAAGTTCTTATATTCTCTATGTATATTGAAAATAATACTCC
>CACNFE010000020.1 GCA_902619595.1 uncultured Pelagibacteraceae bacterium | reverse complement strand
TAGTATTTATGGTAAATCGTATTCTGGATATTTGAAGCAATTAAAATAATAAATATTAAAAGATTGTTATAATTCCTCTTCGAGAAGTACCAAATTAGGCCAATAGACAAAAAACAAAAAAAATAAAAAATTAAATTATTTTTAACTAAATAATTCGAAATTTGAAAAAAAATACCGCCACCTGTGTATTGCATAGAATAGTCAAAAAAAACTATGTTTAAACTCAAGAAAGCTAGAATAGCTATAATATTTTCTTTGAAAAAATTTAATATTTTTATGAGTATATTTTTATTAATTAAAAATGGTATACATTGAAACAAAATAATAGAACTAATAATTAATATTTTATTTGAAAAATTAAAATTTAATCCTATTGGATTATTTTCATCTAAACCTGGAGTGCCTGCAGTTAAAAAATTAATATCTAAATAAAATAAATAATAAAGCGCGGGAAGAGATAAAATTAAACAAATTAAACATATTAAAATTAGGTAACTTAATTTATGACTTTTTGAATAATGATATAAAAAATAAATTATAAACAATGAGAAGTTCGGACTTATATAGCTAGAAAGTATTAAATAAACAATATTTTTCCATAAGCTGATATTTGATTTGTTTTGTTGATATTTAATAAACTCATAAATCGAAAATAAAAAGAAAATTAATCCAGCTATTCTTGAGCTTGGCCAAATTGCTAATGATCGAAAAGTTGGTGATAAAAAAATGGAGAAAGCTAAAAGTAAAAGAATAGTTTTGTCAATTTCTTTAAATTTTAAACTTAAGCATTTAAAAAAAATATAAATTAGAAAAATAGATATATTTAAATGAAGAAATCTAATTATGTCGACTGAAAAACCTATTTTTTTAAAAAAACTTAAAAAAATTAAGTAAACAGGTGAATGCCTATGACCATAACTTTCATAATTTAAAAGAGTCTCCTTAAAATTGTTTGATAGATCTATTATAGGAGGTAAATCTGTATATATCCAATCTCCCTGAGCACCATAATTAAGATTTTCATCAAAATAGAAACCAAAAATTAAAGATAAATATAATATTAAAAATGTAAAAAAAATATTTTTGTTCTTATATAAATCACTCATTAGATATATTTTGGAAATTAAATTTTAAAATTTGACTTTTTACTATCTATTAAAAATGTTTTGACTGTTTCAATCGTCAAATTTTTAAAAGTTTTCCCAAATTTTTCAATTTTTTCAATTATTGCTGGAGGAACGGTAATTAAATGACATTTAAGCTGTTTTGCTTGAATATAATTATAAGGTTCTCTTACACTGGCCCAAAGTATTTCAACATTTTTGTATTTTTTTGCCAATTTTAAACTTCTTTTAAATTCTGGGACTGGATCTTTTCCAGTATCACCTGCTCTTCCAGCAAAAATCGATATTATCACCCTTGTTTTCTTATTTATATTTTTCAAAATTCTTAATGTCTGTGTGGAATTATAAACCGCAGTTATATTTAACTTTATATTTTCTTTGTTAAGAGTATTTATAATTTTTCCACTAAATTTTCCTTTTGAATTACATACTGGTATTTTCACATAAACATTATTTCCTAGAGAGTTAAGTTTATAAGCTTGATCTAACATATTTCTATAATCATCTGCAAAAACCTCAAACGATATAGGTTTTTTTTTACAAATTTTTAAAATACTTTTACAATACATTTTGTAGTCTTTTGCTCCTGCTTTTCTCATTAAGCTGGGGTTAGTTGTAAAGCCTTTTACTATTGATTTTTTATTGAATTTTTTAATTTGCTTTATATCTGCTATATCACAAAAAATTTTTGTGCTCAAACTTTATCCTAAAGGTTTTTTGTTATTTCTTCAGTCATTTTTTTAGCATCTGCAAATAACATTAATGTATTTTCTCTATAAAATAAATCGTTATCTATGCCTGCGTAACCTGGAGATAAACTTCTTTTTACAAATAATACTGATTTTGATTTTTCTACATCCAAAATTGGCATACCATAAATAGGACTTTGTGGATCTGTTTTAGCAACTGGATTTGTTACATCATTGGCACCTATGACATAAGCAACGTCACAATTTGCAAAATCATTATTTATATCCTCAAGTTCAAAAACCTCATCGTAAGGAACGCTTGCTTCAGCCAACAAAACATTCATATGTCCTGGCATTCTTCCGGCAACTGGGTGAATTGCATAAGAAACTTTAACTCCATTTTTTTTAAGTGAATCCACCATTTCCTTAAGCGCATGTTGTGCTTGGGCCACTGCCATACCATAACCTGGAACAATAATTACTGATGATGCATTCTTCATCAAAAATGCAGCATCGTCAGCATTACCACTTTTAACGGGTTTTTGTTCGGTAGATTTTTTATTTGAAATATCGTCTGTTGCACCCCACCCTCCTAATATAACATTAAAAAACGATCTATTCATTCCTTTGCACATTATATAAGATAATATTGCCCCTGATGAACCAACCAAAGCTCCAGTTATAATTAAAGCAGTATTTTCAAGCGTAAAACCTATCCCAGCAGCAGCCCAGCCAGAGTAAGAATTTAGCATTGATATTACGACTGGCATATCAGCACCACCAATTGGTATAATTAATAATATACCAACTAGAAATGATATGAGTATTAGAGACCAAAATAAATTTTCAGATTGTGTTTTACATAGGTAATATATTAATCCAACTAGTAGAATTCCTAATACAAGATTTAAAAAATGCTGCCCAACAAATGTAATTGGGGAACCAGACATTATCCCTCTTAGTTTCAAAAATGCTATTATTGATCCCGTGAATGTAATTGCACCGATTGCTGCACCTAGTGACATTTCAACTAAACTTGCAATTTTTATATCTCCTGGATAACCAAGGTCAAATATCTCAGGATTTAAAAAAGCAGAAATTGCTACAAACACTGCTGCTAAACCTACTAGACTATGAAAGCCTGCAACTAATTCTGGCATAGCAGTCATAGGGATTTTAAATGCAATAAATGCTCCAAGCGTTCCGCCTATAATTAAAAAAATAATTAAATATACAAATCCAATTGAGAAATTCCCTATTGAGATTATTGTAACACTTATTGCAATTATCATTCCAATAATTCCATATAAGTTACCTTGTCTTGAGGTTTCGGGTGAGGAGAGTCCTCTAAGAGCTAAAATGAATAATACTCCAGAAACCAAGTAAAAAATTGCTAATAAATTTGCTGACATAATTATTTATCTTTTTTCTTCTTTTTGTACATTGCTAACATTCTTTGAGTTACCAAAAAGCCCCCAAATATATTTACTGCTGCTAAAATTATGGCTAGATAGCCGAATATACTGGCAGTATTAAAAACTTCAGTAGAGTTACCGGCTAATGATGCAATTATAGCACCAACTATTATTACTGATGAAATAGCATTTGTTACTGACATTAAAGGTGTATGAAGAGATGGAGTAACACTCCAAACAACATAATAACCTACAAATATAGATAGAATAAATATACTTAATCTGAATATAAAAGGATCTATTTCCATAATAACTTATTTTAATAATGTATTTTTTATAATTTCATCCTCTAAATTAATATTAATTTTTTTATTTTCTTTATCATAAAGATTTGAGACAAAATTAAATAAATTTTTTGCATAAAGGTTCGATGATGATACTGGAAGTTTATTAAGTATATTTTTTTCTCCCATTATTTTTACTCCATTTTTATCAATTACTTCATCAACTTTTGTGTATGCTGTATTTCCGCCTTGAATAGCAGCTAAGTCATAAATAATTGAGCCAGATTGCATATTTTCTATCATACCCCCTTTAAGAATTATTGGGGCCTTTTTTCCAGGTATCAAAGCAGTACAAATAACAATATCAATTTTTTTTAAAGTTTCAGATAAAAGTTCCTCTTGTTTTTTTTTAAAATCTTCAGACGCTTCCTTAGCATAACCACCCTCCGTCTCAAGATTTTCTGATCCCTCTACAGTTAAAAATTTACCTCCTAAACTCTCGACTTGTTCTTTAGATGCCATCCTTACATCGGTTGCAAAAACAACTGCACCCAATCTTTTTGCTGTAGCAACAGCCTGTAAACCAGCCACACCTGCGCCAACCACTAAAACTTTTGCAGCAGGAACAGTTCCAGCTGCTGTCATCATCATTGGTATTGCTTTTTCAAAAAAAGCAAATGCCTCAAGAACAGCTTTATAACCTGCAAGATTTGCTTGGGATGATAAAATATCCATGGATTGTGCTCTTGTTATTCTTGGAAGTAATTCTAAAGAAAATATGTTTACTCCTATGGATTTTAATTTTTCAATTTTATCCTTATTTTGAGAATAGTTTAAAGAACCAATTAAAATTTTTTCTTTATTTAAAAATGAAAAATCATTTTCATTAATCAGATCTAACTGGATCAGAATATTTGAATTTTTCATTACTTCTTCTTTCGATGAAAGAATTTTAGCACCGGCATTCTTAAAGGAATCATCGTTAAAACCTATATGATCACCATATCCTTTGACTATATTCACCTCTAGTCCAAGATTTGTATATTTTTTAATTATGTCTGGTACTAGGGAAATTCTTTTTTCCAAATCTTTATTTTCTGAAATAGAACCGATAATCATCTAATTTTTTATAATAAGAAAATTGCCATAAGAACTAATACGCCAATTACTGCTATTGTTCCCCAAAGTACAAATTTTGTGAAATTGTCCCAGGTTCTTTTATGATTCTCATTATCCATTTATTTTTGTCTTGCTTTAAATTTTGGATTTTTTTTATTAATTATATAAACTCTACCTCTTCTTCTTACTAATTTTGAGTTAAGATCTCTTTTTTTTAATGATTTTAGTGAACTTTTAATTTTCATATTTTCAAATCTTTTACTTATTTAAGTTTACTTGGTCAATAAAAGAATTGTTGCATCTGCATATAAAATACTAAATAATTTAATAAATGGACTTCAGTATAATTATTAATACGCATGATCAGTCAAAGTTCTTAAGTGAATGTATAAAAACTTGCTCAAATCAAAACTATTCTAGTTTTGAGATAATTGTTGTAGACACTTCAACAAGACCTTCGAAAGATAAATATAAAAATATAAAAAAATTAAAATATTTTCATATTAAAGAAAAATATAAAAAATTCCCAGTTTTAAATCAAATGTACCAAATTCAATATGGATTTTTTAAATCTAAAGGAAAATATATTTGTCTCTTGGATGGAGACGATAAATTCTCTGATTTGAAGTTAAATAATTTATCAAAAATATTTAGTCAAACTAAAACTAAAATCATTCAAGATGTTCCCTCTTTATTTTCAAATACTTTTAAAAAAAAAGCTAAAATTAAATCCTATAAAAATAATATTTTTTTTAAAAAAATTTTAATTAGTTGGCCACAAATTTTTGGAACAAGTACAATATCTTGTAGTAGAGAAATACTCGATAAATTTTTTAAGAGAGGAAAACCTTTTTATTGGAAATATTTAGCTATAGATATAAAGTTAATATTGTTCGCCCACACACAATTTGATTTAATCACACTACCAAGGGGGCTTACTATGAAGAGAATACATAATAATAACTTAGATAAAACTTTCTCAAATTTAATATCTTCTTCATTTTGGAAAAGAAGAAAAATGCAAATTGAATACAATTTTTTTTTAAAAAAAAAAAATGATTTTAATATAGATTATATTGTTACAAAAATTATTAATGTTATTTTATAGCCTGGCAACGTCCTACTCTTCCATGTCTTAAGACAAAGTACCATCGGCGCAGAAAGGCTTGACTTCCGAGTTCGGAATGGAATCGGGTATTACACTTTCGCAATAATCACCAGGCAGCAAACTTATATAAAAAAACAAGAAAAAAGCAATTATAAATTAATTGTTAATTTCAATGAATTTTTTAACATAATCTTTAAGTTTAATTTTCCCAAAGTATTTATATACTTTGTTTGAAAGATTCATATTTGTGAGAGCTGATGCGTACCTTTCTCCAGATCTTTTAGGAAGATATTTAATTTTCTTTTTAAATAATTTTGCAACTTCTAATATTGTATAACTTTCTTTATTTGAAATACTATAGTGCCTACACATATTATTTTTCCAAGCTCTTAGACAAATCTCAACTGTATCATTTATATGCGTAAATCTTCTTGATTGAGATCCTGGTTTTACAACTGGTAAAGGTTTATTTTTTTTGAAACATTCCTCGAATATACCAATAACAGTAGCCATATCTCCTTTTGAAATTTGTTTTGGACCATACACATTGTAAAAATAAACAATTTCATATTTAAAATTAAACCACTTTTTTAAGTTTTCTAACAATTCTAAGTTTTTAGATTTTGTAAATGCATAAGGAGATAAGTTTTTATCTTTACCTCTATTACCTAAAGAAGCAGATGTTGCACTGTAAATAAGTTTAATTTTATTAGTTAAACAAAAATTAAAAACAGCATTTGTTCCTATTGTATTTGAAGATACACATTTATCCATTTTTAAGAAACTTTGGTATATCCTAGCAAACTCCCCAAAATGAAATATCGCATTAATTCTTTTAGGGTTTTTTAATAATGTAGAAATGTTTTTGGTATCTGATTTTAAATATTTTACTCTTTTATCATTTATATGGTTTTTATTTGACCCAGAACTATAGTCGTCGATTGATATAATTTTATATTTTGTTTTGTCTAGCAATAAATGAATTAAATTTGAGCCAACAAAACCCGCGCCACCGGTAACTACAATCATATCTTTCTTGCTCATATATTTAATTACTTATTTTTTTTTAAAAAATCTCTGTATGTAATATCAAATCCTTCATTTAATGAATATTTAGCTCTCCAACCATATTTTTTGGCCAATTTAACATCTAAAACTTTTCTATAAACTCCATCAGGTTTTTTACGATCGTATTTTACTTTCACTTTTAATTTAAGTTTTTTGATTAAAAAATTTACATAATCCTTAATTCTCATATCTTTACCAGTTCCAATATTTATCAATGTCTCCTTGGTTTTTTTTTTCATGAAATAAACACAAGCATCAGCAATATCATCTACAAAAATCAATTCTCTAAGAGGATTTCCACTGCCCCAAACATTGAAGAATTTTTTATTTTTTATTTTACATTCATGGGCTTTTTTAATTAAAGCAGGGAAAAAATGAGAATTTAGAGTGTGATAATTATCATTGGGTCCATACGCATTGGTTGGCATCAAAGAAATATAATTTGTGTTGTATTGTTTATTATAAGCTTGACACATTTTAATTCCAGCAATTTTTGCTACTGCATATGGTTCATTAGTTTCTTCAAGTTTTCCACTTAAAAGATATTTTTCTTTTATTGGTTGCTTAGATTTTTTTGGATAAATACAGCTGGATCCCAAAAAAATAAGTTTTTTGACTTTATTTTTAAAACTAGCATGAATTAAATTATTTTGAATTTGCAAATTCTCATAAATAAAATCTGCGCCATGAATATTATTATGATAAACGCCTCCTACTTTTGCAGCAGCAATAATTACTACATTTGGTTTTTTTTTTTTAATAAATTTGAAAACGTGTTCTTGATTTAATAAATTTAACTTCTTTTTATCTATGGTTATTATATTTTTATATTTTTTTTCAATTAGTTTTCTAAAAATTGCAGAACCAACTAGACCTTTGTGACCAGCTAAAAAAACTTTCATGTATAAGAAATTTTATTTAATTCAGACTGAACCATCTCAGAAATTAACATATCCACATTGGTTTTTGGTTTCCAATTTAAAAGTTTTCTTGCCTTTTTTGCGCTACCAAGAAGATTATTAACTTCCAAAGGTCTGTAATAAGCTTTATCACAAGCAACAATTATTTTACCATTTTCATCCACCCCCCTTTCATTGGATCCCTTACCTTTCCAAAAAACCTTCATATCTAATTTTTTAGCTACTTTATTGATAAAATTTTTAACAGTGGTTTGCTTTCCAGTTGCAATTACAAAATCTTGAGGTTTTTTTTGCCTTAACATTAACCACATTGCCTCTACATAGTCTTTTGCATGTCCCCAATCTCTTTTCGCATAAAGGTTACCTAAGTATAATACTTTTTGTTTTTTTAATTTAATTTTGCACATTGCCTGAACTATTTTTTGGGTCACAAAAGTTTCTCCTCTTCGAGGGCTTTCATGATTGAATAAAATTCCATTACATGCAAAAATATTATAAGCTTCTTTATAGTTTATCGTAATCCAATGTGCGTATAGCTTAGCAACACCATAAGGACTTGCTGGGTGAAAATTGGTATTCTCATTTTGTGGAGTTTTTTCATTTCTTCCATATAACTCTGACGTACCAGCCTGATAATACTTTGTTTTTTTTTCTAGTTTATTAAATCTTATAGCTTCTAAGATTCTCAATGCACCTAAAGCATCTGCGTTAGCAGTGTATTCAGGCGACTCAAATGATACTTGTACATGAGATTGTGCTGCCAGATTATAAATTTCATTTGGTTTAATTTGCTTTACTAATCTAGTCACTAATAATGAATCAGTAATATCCCCATAATGTAAAATCAAATTCCTTTTTTTTAAATGTGGGTCTTGATAGATATGATCAATTCTTCCTGTATTTATTGAAGAGGATCTTCTTTTTACACCATGCACAACATAATTTTTTTTTAACAAAAGTTCAGCAAGATAAGAGCCGTCTTGACCGGTGATACCAAAAATTAAGGCTACTTTTTTCATTAAATCTAAGAGTATTTATTTTTAATTCTTAAAAAATATTTAACAATTTCAATTAATATAAGCAATCCATCTTTTAAAGCATTAACTTTTTTTTTACCACCAATTCTTTTTCTTTCGTAACTTGGTAAGCAAATATACTTTAATTTAAGCAATTTCGATTTAATAGGTAGTTCAACACATATCCTGAAATCTGAATTCTTTAGGTCAAGTTTTTTTAGGGAGGATGTTTTACCTAATATATAGGTATAGAGTATATCTGTTATCTTTAAACCAAAAAAAATATTTCCAAGAAAGGTAAAAAAATAATTTCCTACAAATGTAACTATATCATCATCTTCACTACCCCCACCTGGTTTTTGATATCTTGATCCAAAAATTAAATCAATATCTTCACATGAACTTTTCATTTGTTCTAAATATTTTGGATCCATTGATCCATCAGCATTAATAATGCATGAAAATTTTGTTTTAGAATTATTAATACCCTCAATCAAGGCGTTTCCATAGCCATTATTAATTTGTTCAAAAATTTCAATTCCGTGAAAATTTCTTAAAGCATTTTTTGTCTCAATATCCTCTTTTTGTAATACTACCATCTTATGGCAATCAATATTTTTGATTTCTCTCAAAAAGGTTGGTAATGACTCAGCCTCTTTTTTAGCAGGAATGATCAAAGTCAATTCTTTCATAAGTTAAATTTTGAAAGATCTATTACAATAAATGTATTCAAAAGTCTTTCTAAATTTGATTTTACATTTATGCACTTTTAGGAAGTTGTTTTTAAAAAAATTATTTACTTTAAATTTATTTTGCCTATCAAATAATGAAATT
>CACNFE010000019.1 GCA_902619595.1 uncultured Pelagibacteraceae bacterium | reverse complement strand
AAATTAATGTCTGCTGAGAAACACTACGATAGAAAATATTTTGAATGGCAAAAACACATCGGTATTTTTGGAGCAAAAGCAAATAAAATTAAATTTCATGAATTAATTTATGATAATTTAAAAGTTTTGGATTTTGGTTGCGGTGGAGGATATTTGTTAAATGAATTTAATTTTAAAATTGAAAAATATGGAGTTGAAATCAATGATGTTGCTAGAAATATAGCAATTCAAAACGGTTTAAAATGTTATAAATCCTCAAAAGAATTACCATCAGATTACTTTGATTTAATTATTTCAAATAACGCTCTTGAGCATTGTGAAAATCCATTTTTAGAATTAAAAGAATTGCATAGGTCATTAAAAAAGAACGGAAAAATTTGTATTGTGGTTCCCTTAGATAGTTTAAATTATAAATATGTAAGCAATGATATAGATTTTCATTTATACTCTTGGTCTCCCATGAATTTAGGAAATATTTTAAAAGCAAATAACTTTGACATTATTAGTTCAAAACCCTTTATTCATAAATGGTTTCCACATTATTACAAAGTTAAAAAAATCATTCCTTGGTGGTTATTTCATTTTTTATGTTATATTTATGGGAGATTGAATAAAAAATATTCTCAAACAAAAGCAGTGGCAATTAAAAAATAATTACTAACTTATAAGATACAATTGTGATTTGGTTTGTAAATTACGATTACTAATATTTAAAATTTGTCAGGGGTGTTATTGGTCTCAAACCTATACTCTGTGAGCACGGATATTAATTGGTTGCGGGGGACGGATTTGAACCGCCGACCTTCAGGTTATGAGCCTGACGAGCTACCAGACTGCTCCACCCCGCGATATTAAATTCTATTTTTAAGCTTATTAAGTTTTTTTACTCTTTTAATATTTTCTTGCAGGATCCTTTTCTTTTTTTCTGATGGTTTTTCGTAAGTATCTTTTAGTCGAATTATTTTAAAAAAACCGTCTCTCTGTAGTTTTCTTTTTAAAACTCTAAGAGCTTGTTCAACATTATTATCTTTTACCTCTATTTTAATAACTACCTCCAAAAAAAAAGGTTCTTAACATTTTAAAAAATTCTTGTCCATAAAATTTGTTACTCACACTTATGCCTGTTTGGCCTTTTCTTTATCTCTTTTTTCTCGTTTAATACGTCTATCAGCTTTTTCTAAGGCAGAGACAAGATCTTTTTGTGTAAATAAATTTATAGACACAGGATCCTTAGGTACAAGATTATTAAAATTCCAATAACTTTTATTTCTAATTGATGTCACTGAATTCTTAGTAATTCCAACTAGCTTTGCAATCTGAGAATCTTTTAATTGCGAATGATGTTTTAACAGCCATAATGCTGAGTCGGGTTTATCTTGTCTCTTTGATAAAGGAACATATTTTTTTACCTTTTCAGATTGACCAGATATTTCAATATTATTAACTTTAATTTCTAATGGCCTATTTTCATCTTTAGATGATAAATTAATTTCCTCTCTTGTTAATTGTCCAGACATAATAGGGTTGTAAGGTTTTATGCCTTTAGCAACTTCGCCATCCGCAATACCTTGAACTTCAACTTCATGTAAATTACAAAATTGAGCAATTTGTCTGAAAGTTAATGAAGTATTTTCAACCAGCCAAACAGCTGTAGCCATTGGCATTAAAAGTCCATTAGTCATTATTTTTTATCTGATCTAAAGTTCTGAAATTTTTTATTAAACTTACTTACTCTACCTTTATCTAAAATTTTTTGTTTACCACCTGTCCATGCAGAATGAGATTTAGGATCTATTTCCAATTTAAGGATATCCCCTTCTTTGCCCCAAGTTGATCTCGTCTCAAATTGTGATCCATCAGTCATTTCAACTTTAATTTTATGGTATTCAGGATGTAAATTTTTTTTCATACGGAGACTTATAACAAATGATTTTTATAAAACAATTAAAACTTATTTAAAATTTCAACCATTTTTTCATTAATATTAGGATTGGATGTAATTACTTCAATATCATTAATTTTTTTAATGTCTGCTTTATTTATTATGCCCCCAGCTTCCTGAATTAGTAAAACTCCTGAAGCAATATCCCAAAGATTTAAGTTTTCTTGAAAAAATCCATCAAACCTACCTGATGCAACGTATGCTAGGTCTAAGGCAGCACTTCCTGAATTTCTTTTAGCTAGCTCCACGTTTCTATATTTTTTGCCATTTGAAGCAAACAAACATTCATTTAAATTTTTTTTTTTTGAAACCCTTACCCTTTTATTATTTAAGTAAGATCCATTATTTTTTTCTGCAAAAAACATTTCATCTTTTATAGGATCAAAAACTAGACCAGCAGTTATTACACCACGAGATTTTAATGCAACGCAAATCGAAAAATGAGGAATACCATGAAAAAGGTTTGATGTCCCATCTATAGGATCAATAATCCATATGTTGTCTTCATCTATATTTTTTGTGTAGCCAGACTCTTCACTTATAATACAGTAATTTTTTTTTCCTTTTAAAAGTTCATCTATTAGAATTCTTTCAACTTTTTTGTCTGCGTTCGTAACAAAATCTGAGGGACCTTTCATTGATACTTGCAAATTTTCTATTTCACCAAAATCTCTAATAAGTGATTTTGATGCTTTTTCACAAGCTTTAATCATAATATTTAAGTTGGGTGATATAGAGTTCATTTAATTTTAAATTTTTTTGACATACTCGGATGTTCTTGTATCAATTATAATTTCATCACCTATCTCTATAAAAGGTGGAACCTGTATTTTAATTCCATTATCTAAAGTTGCAGGTTTATAGGAGGATGAAACTGTTTGGCCTTTTAATGCAGAATCTGTCATATCTACTTTACATGATACTTGATTAGGTAATTGTACCATAATTGGATTTTCATTGTGAAAACTAACTATTACCTCTAAATTTTCTTTAAGCATTTTACCTTTATCGCCTACAATTTCTTTTTTTATTTCAACTTGTTCAAAAGATTTTGCATTTATGAAATAATAATTTCTATCATCCTCATATGAAAAATTATATTTATTTTCCTCAACTGATGCTTTTTCGATAGTTTCACTTGATCTAAATCTCTCATTTAATTTAGTATTTTTATTTATACTTTTCATTTCTACTTGTGCAAAAGCACCACCCTTACCAGGTTTTACATGTTGTGTTTTCAGAACTTCCCATAGATCATTTTTAAACTCTAAAAGCATTCCAACTCTAATTTCATTAGCTGTTATTTTCATATTAACTTTTCTATTGCCTCTTTGGGTTTGTATTTTTTATTATTCCAAACGTAGCCTGAGATAGCTAAAAAGTTTGATTTATTCAATAAGAGTTTTTTGTAATTATTAAGGTTTATTCCTCCAATTGAAATAATTGGTATTTTTGTAATTTTTTTTGCGTATTTCAAAAGATCTAAATTTGCTTTAAATTTTATTTTCTTTGTTTTTGAGTGAAAAAAAGCTCCAATAGCAATATAGTCAGCTTTGTCTTTAATAGCCCTTTTAATTAATTTTTTTGAATTGTGGCAAGTTACTCCAATAATTTTCTGTTGCAAGATTTTTCTAGCTTTTTGAATACAAATATCCTTTTGTCCAATGTGACATCCATCTGCACCAATTTTTTTTGCCAAAAAGGGATCATCATTAATTATAAATTTTACTTTGTTTTTGCTGCAAATTTTTTTAATTTTTTTTCCAATATCCAAAATCCTTTTTTTTGAAGTTTTTTTTAGTCTTAATTGGAAAAAAGATATTTTTTTTGTTTTAAAAATTTCTTCTAAATGTTTTAAAAAACTATAATTATTAATTATATTTGGCGAGATTAAATATATAAATTTTTTTCTAGAATTTTTAAATTTTATCAAAATCTTCTGACCATTTACCCTTAGAAGCTAACGAGCACATTTTCGCTCTATGATTAAAAACTTCCTGTGTACCTTTTATATTCCGAATATCTTTTGCCCAAAATTTCAAAGCACTTTGTTGTAATGCTCTGCCATATGAATACGTTATTATGAAATTTGTATCATTAATCAAATTAATACTATTGAGGTTTTTTGTAGCTTCAAACTCTGATTGACCGCCTGATAAAAAGGCAATTCCAGGGACTTCAGATGGCACTGACATTTTAAGGCATTTTAAAGTTAGTTCTGCAATTGTTTTTGTATTTATTTCTTTTTCAGAACTTGATCCTGGTAAAATCATATTTGGTTTTAAAATTATACCGCTAGGATCTACTTTATGTTTATTAAGTTCATCAAAACATTTTTTAATTACTTCCGAGGTTTTGTTAAAACATTCTTCTGCACTATGATTACCATCCATAAGAACTTCAGGTTCCACAATTGGGACCATCCCGCATTCTTGAACTAGTGCAGAATATCTTGCAAGAGCATGCGCATTGGAATAAATAGACAGTTTGCTTGGATAACTATCCGAAATTGTATACACTGCTCTCCACTTAGTAAACCTAGCACCTAATTTATAATAATCTTTTAATCTTTCTCTTAACCCATCTAGACCTTCTGTAATTTTCTCATCAGGTGAATTGGCAAGAGATTTTGCACCAGTATCTACTTTTATACCTGGAATAGCACCAGAACTAGATATTAATTCTGGAATTTTTTTATTTGTAAAAGTTTTTTGTTTGATTGTTTCATCGTATAAAATTACTCCACCAACGAAACTTTTCATAGCCTCAGACGAAAAAAGTGTTTCTCTAAATAGTAGCCTGTTTTCAGGGGTTGAGGAAACCCCAACAGCTTCAAGGCGTTTAGTCATTGTGCCGGTGCTCTCATCAGCAGCCAAAATTCCTTTACCTTTTTCTAAGATTTTTTTTGCTATTTGATTTAACTCAGTCATTAATTAAGTGCTTTTATACCAGGAAGCTCTTTACCTTCAAGAAATTCTAAAAATGCTCCACCAGCAGTTGAAACAAAATCAAAATCCTTTAATAATCCGAAATTATTAAGAACTGCAACAGTATCTCCACCACCAGAAACACAGTAAATTTTATTTTCTTTTTTCCTGACTATAATTTGTTCAGCAATCTCTTTACTACCTTTTGAAAATTCTGGATTTTCAAAATAACCTGCTGGACCATTCCAAAGTATTGTATTTGAGTTATTGATTATATTTTTGATCATTTTAATAGTATCAGGTCCAATGTCTAAAATCATATCATCATTAGATATTTCTGTTAATTTTTTTATTGTAGATTTTTCATCAACATTCTTACCAGTGCTTACATCCAATGGAAAAAAAATTTTACAGTTTTTCTTTTTGGATAGATAAAAAATTTCAGAAACTATTTGATCAACATTTTTCTCATATATTGAGTTTCCAATTTTATATTTTTTAAATTTAAGAATATTATTTGCCATTCCACCAACAAAAATTATGTTATCAAATTTATCAATTAAATTTTTAATAACAGTTATTTTTGTTGAAATTTTTGATCCACCAATTATACAAGATATTGGTCTTTTAATATTTGAAGTTATTTTAATTAATGAATTTACCTCTGTCTCTAATTGAATACCTGAGTATGAGGGTATAAATTTTGTAATTGAATGGACCGAGGCATGTTTTCTGTGTGAGCATGAAAAAGCCTCATTAACATAAATATCAGCTAGATTTGCAAGATTTCTGGCAAAAATTTCATCATCAGTTTCTTCTTCTTTAAAAAATCTTAAATTTTCAAGCATTGCTATATTGTTTCTCTCACTAAAAAAACTTTCAATTTTTATTTTGTTAATAGTGTCCGTTATGAATGATATTTTTTGATTTAATT
Source organism: uncultured Pelagibacteraceae bacterium (assembly GCA_902619595.1). Classification (GTDB taxonomy): domain Bacteria; phylum Pseudomonadota; class Alphaproteobacteria; order Pelagibacterales; family Pelagibacteraceae; genus Pelagibacter. The sequence goes on along the minus strand of CACNFE010000019.1, from coordinate 4,031 downwards.
TTTTTTCTAATTCATTACAGATAGGTTTTAAAGAGAGTTCATTTACAATTTTTCCTTTAGGCCTTCCAATATGAGAAAGTATAATTATTTTTGCTTTATTTTTTAATAAATATTGTAATGTGGGAATAGTTTTATCAATTCTGTTTGTATCTATTATATTTATACCATTTAGGGGTACATTAAGGTCCAATCTGATTAAAATTTTTTTATTATTTAAATCTAAACCTTTGCTTTGAATGCTTTTCATTAGATTTTTTTATGAATGTATTCTGCCAGATCACACATTCTACAAGAAAAACCCCATTCATTATCATACCAGGCCGATATTTTTCCCATTTTTTTGCCAATTGTATTTGTTAGGCTAGCATCAACTATAGCTGAGTTAGGGTTGTGATTGAAATCAACTGATACTAATTTTTCATCTGTAATATCTATAATACCTTTTAATGATTTTTTAGATGCATCTAAAAAACTTCTGTTTATTTTTTGAATTGATAAGTCTTTTTTTGTGCAAAAAACTAACTCAATTAAGGACACATTTGGAGTCGGCACTCTCATCGCTACACCCTCTAACTTACCTTTTAAAGAAGGTATGATCTCTCCAATTGTTTTTGATGCGCCTGTAGATGTCGGCACTATTGATTGTGATGCAGATCTCGCTCTTCTCGGATCTTTATGAGAATTATCCAACAATCTTTGGTCAGTAGTAAAAGCATGAATTGTTGTCATAAAACCTTTCTCTATTTGATAATTATCATTTAGAACATTCACTACTGGCGCTAAACAGTTTGTAGTACAAGATGCTGAAGAAATTATTTTATCATTTTTATTTATCGATTTTTGGTTAACACCGTAAACTATAGTTTTGTCGGCATTTTTACAAGGCGCTGAAACAATAACTTTTTTTGCACCATTTTTTAAATGAGGTAGAAGTTTTTCTTTTGAATTAAATTTTCCCGTACACTCAAAAACATAATCAACACCATACTTTTTCCAATTTATATTCTCGATATTTGTTTCTTGAGAAAATGATATTTTATTTTTTCCAATTATAATTTTATTTTTATTAAATTTAATTTTAGAATTAAATTTACCATGTATTGAGTCGTACTTTAGCAAATTTGAGCTTACTTCAGGTCCAGTTCTATTGTTTATATGTTTAATTTCAAAGTTATTATATTTACCTTCAATAATTGATCTAATAACCATCCTACCAATTCTACCAAATCCATTAATACCTATTTTTATTTTCATATTCTCTTTTTTATTGCTTTAATTATATATGTCGAATTTAGTTTAAAGTGATCATAGATATCTTTGTAGGGAGCACTTTTACCAAAATCATTAATACCAAAATTCATTCCTTTAGAACCTGTATATTTTTTCCAGAATTCAGTTTCAGAAGCTTCTATAGAGACCAAAAGTTCTGTTCCAGAGAAAATTTCTTTTTTGTAGATCTCATCTTGTTTGTCAAATAATTCTTGACAAGGCATTGATATAACTTTTGAATAAATATTTTCTATGGCTAATTTATGGCTAACTTCGCAAGCTAAACTAGTCTCAGAACCGCTTGAAAGTAATATTACTTTTATATTTTCTCCCGTTCTCATTATTTCATATGCTCCTTTAGAGCACTTATTAACTTTACTATATTCTTTCCTTAAAGGATTTATTTTTTGTCTAGATAGTGCAATTACGCTTGGTGAGTCAGTACTTTCCAGTGCTAATTGCCAACACTCAAAAGTTTCAATTGTATCTGCAGGTCTAAAAACATTTAAATTAGGAATTGATCTTAAACTAGCTAACTGCTCAATTGGTTGATGTGTTGGACCGTCCTCACCAAGTCCAATTGAGTCATGAGTGAAAATATAAATCACTCTTTGTTTCATCATTGCAGCTAATCTAATTGAGGGTTTACAATAATCACTGAAAATTAAAAATGTTCCACCATAAGGTATTAAACCACTATGCAAAGACAAACCATTCATAATACCACACATAGCGTGTTCTCTTACTCCATAATGAATATAATTTCCTTTAAAATTTCCTGGTTTAATTATTTCATGTTTTTTAGTTTTAGTGTTATTTGAACCAGCCAAATCAGCTGACCCCCCAATTAAGTTTGGCAAAGTTGAAACTAATTCTAAAAACATTTCAGATGATTTTCTTGTTGCAATAGGATCTAAATTTTTGAGATAGCTTTTTATTGCTTTTTCAATTGATTGATTAATCTGATCCTTATGATTTTTGAAACCAGGAGGGTAATTATTTTTAAAATGTCTTGTTATTGACCATCCCAACCAACCAAACTTTTTTATCTCTTTTTGATGTTTGGTTTCATCTTTTTCAGCTTTCACAGATGCTTTATCGCCAATTTCTTTCCACAATTTTTTAATCTCACTTGGAATTTCGAAAGGTTTATAATTCCAATCTAATTTTTTTCTTACCAAATTAATTTCTTCTTCACCTAGTGGACTTCCATGAGAAGATGCTTTTCCACCTTTGTTTGGAGAGCCATAACCAATTGTTGTTTTACATGAAATAGCAAAAGGTTTTTTTGCTTGTTGTGCTTTTTTAAGCGCTCTAAAAATTTGTTTTTCATCATGTCCATTTATATCTAGGTAATCCCAACCATAGCTTTCAAATCTTTTTTTTGTATTATCAGATACTGCTAAATTAGTTGGCCCATCAATCGACACTGAATTATTATCAAATAATAAAATAAGATTTTTTAATTTAAGATGACCTGCAAAACTTAATGCTTCATGGCTTATTCCTTCCATTAAACATCCATCCCCAGCTAAAACATAAGTCTTATGATTTATAATTTTTTTACCTACCTTATTTTTTAAAATTTCCTCCGCTAGTGCAAAACCAACAGCATTTGCTATGCCTTGACCTAGTGGGCCAGTAGTAGTTTCAATTCCAGATCCTGGGTGATATTCAGGATGCCCTGCACAAATAGAGTCTAATTGTCTAAAATTTTTTATATCCTCTAAAGAAACACTTTTGTAGCCTGTAAGATAAAGAAGTGAATAAAGAAGCATTGATCCGTGTCCAGCCGATAAAACAAATCTATCTCTATTCAACCAATCTGGTTTTTTTGGATTAAATTTTAAAAAATCTTTAAATAGAACTGTCACAACATCAGCCATTCCCATTGGCATTCCTGGATGACCAGAATTTGCTTTTTGTACAGCATCCATTGACAAAAACCTGATGCTATTTGCTAATTCTCTGTGTTGTTTGCTCAAAAATTATCCTATCTAGACTAAGAAGACTCAATTTAATAATATAAATATATATATATGAAAACTTTTAATGAAAAAGAAGAAAAACTTAATTCTTCACTTCAGAAGTTAAAAAAATTAAAATTTGAAAATCCACAATTAACAGAACAAACTAAAAATTTAAAAGCTCAAAAAAATCAATTAGAAATTGAAAAAAGGGATATAGAGGAGAAGTATCGAGTTCTGCTCACCGAACATGAGACTTTAAGGAAAAAAATAAAAGATGAAAAACTCTCACAAAGACATAAAGAATTAAAATTTAACGAAAAAATAGATGAATTAAATCAAGAAACAGATATTTTATTAGAAGAGATTGATAAATGGCAAATGTAAATATTAAATTTAATGGTAAAGAATTTTTGTTATCCTGTGATGACGGCCAAGAGGAGCATTTAGAGGAATTATCAAATCTTCTTAGCAAAAAATTCGAAGAATTAAAATCAAGCTTAGGAAATATAGGTGAAAATAAATTGTTACTGATTACATCAATTAAAATTATCGATGAATATTTTGAAACAATGAAAAAAGTTGATATTAAAAAAAAAGAACTTCAGTTATTAAAAGATAAATTTTTAGATTTAAAAAAATTAGTTTACCAATATAAAGATAAAAAAGAGAGTGAAATTCAAACTTTAGTAAATGAACACGAAAACTTAAAAAAAGAAATTAATAAAATTCATGAAAATTACTCACGAATTATTGAAAATACGACCAAACAAATAGATGATTTTGTCGAAAAAA
>CACNFE010000018.1 GCA_902619595.1 uncultured Pelagibacteraceae bacterium | reverse complement strand
CTCTTTATTTTTTTGAAAGAATTGTTTCCAAACAGGGTTTGTATCTAAAAATTTTTTTAAATTTGGATTTATTTCATTTCCAACATAAAATTTTAAAAATTCATTTCTAGAGATTTTATGATCAATTGCTAATCTCAAAAGATTACCCTCCAATGAAATTATTTTTTTATTCTCACTATAATGTTTTTGGACTAATTCCTCTAAAACTGAAGGTGAAAGTGTTAATGACTTAATGTTTTCTAAAATGAAATTAACTATTCTTTCATAATTTTTTTCCTTTGATGAGCTTAAGCTTTTTCCTTCAAGAGAACTCTGCAGTCTTTCTTTTTGGTATTTAATTAACTTATTGTACTCCTTTGTTAATGTATGAATTGTTTTTAATACTTTTGGTTTTATTTCATTTTCCATTGCTGCTAAAGTAGGATTAAACTCGTCTTCATCTACATTTGAATCATCATTATTATTTTGTGTTTCATTGTTAGAATTATCTGTGTCAGCATTTTTTTGTTTATTAGATTGGGAAGTATTTTCGTCCTCCATATAATTAGTATCAATATCTATTATTTCTCTTACAAGAATTTGGTCATTTTGTAATTTTTCATTCCACTCAAAAAATTGCTGAGCAGTAATAGGGCTTTGAGATAATGCATTAAGCATCACATCTTTTCCTGCTTCAATTCTTTTTGCAATTGCAATTTCACCTTCCCTCGAAAGAAGTTCAACTCCTCCCATTTCCCTTAAATACATTCTTATTGGGTCATCACTTTTTTCAGAGGACTTGCCCTCCTCTTTAGATTGACTGTCTCTTTTTTTAAGAACTTTAAAATCAGATTTTTTTTCAACTAAAGTAATTTTTTCATCAAGTATGTGTATAAATGCTTGCGAAAGATTTTGATCAGATAAATTCCTTTTTCCAAGGGATTTGCTGAGTTCCTCATATGTAATGAAACCTCTATGGACACCTCGGCCCATTAATCTAGCAAAAGATTTAGTAATAATTTTTTCCACAATAAATAGTTTGAAGGAACCTATATAATACCAATTTTAAAAAAATCTATGTCTAAATTATCTTATTTAATTGGTATTTTGTAATTTTTTTAATTCAATTATCTTATTAAACGTGTTTTCGCTTAAATCTTTAGAAAATTCCGATTCTAGATCACTTATCTGTTTATCTATAGATATATTATTTAGATCCTTTTTCATCTCCTCAAAAATTTCAATTAGCTTTGTTTCATCTTTTTTAACATTTTCAGATATATGTTTTATTGATGCAAACTTGTTAATCTTGCTAAGAAAACTGCTATCAATATCCAAAGTACTTTTATCAAGATCGCTTGATGAATTTATAAATTCTTTTAAATAAGATAGTACTTTATTCCCCTCATCAGAGACGAATATTAAGTTATCAAATAAATTTTCTCTTTGTTGAAAAAAATTTAGATTATTTATTATTAAATATAGTAAAGAAAATTCTTGAATATCCGCTTTACTTAAAGATTTACTCTCGTTAATTATTTTTTTTGTTGTACTTAAAGAGGCGACATGTTTGATTGCATATTTTTTTCCTCTCGTTAAGTTTGGTGTAAGTTCGTCAATTTTGCCAATAAAATAATCTAATATATATTTTCTTATGAATTCATCTTTTATTTGTTTTGCTAATTCTCTTAATCGTTTTTCAAACACAGCTAAAGAGGATGGAGAATTAGTCGATTGTTTTTTAAAGTGTTCGAATAAAAAAATGTGAATAGGGACTTTTTTTTCTCTGTAATAGTTTAGAAATTCCTCTTTTCCTTTATTATTAACAAAACTATCTGGATCCTCTCCGTTAGGCAGAAAAAGAAATGATATTTGTTTCTCTGGTTTAAGTTCTTTAATAGAGTTTTCAGCAGCTCTTACTGCTGCTCTATATCCACTCTCATCAGAGTCAAAACAGATTACGATTTCGTTAAAAAATTGATTTAAAATAGAAATTTGTCTATCAGTCAGAGCAGTACCTAGATTTGCAACACAGTTCTCTATTTTATTTTTTGTCAATCCAATAACGTCCATATATCCTTCAACCAAAAAAACCTGTTCATTGTAATTTGAAAATTTTCTTGCTTTATCTAGATTGTATAAATGGTTACCCTTTTTAAAAAATTTAGTTTCAGGCGAATTTACATATTTTGCTAAATAAGTCTCCTTTTTAATTATTCTTCCACCTGCAGCAATATATTGTCCAGTTATAGATTTAATTGGAAAAATGATTCTTCCTCTAAATCTTTCAACATATTCTTTATTTTTTTCATCAAAATAAAAAAGTCCACTATCCTTCAAGTCTTTTTCTTTAAATTTATTTAACAATTCTTGATAAAAATTTTTTTTATTCCTTACATAACCTAAGCTAAAATTTTTCACATCACTAGAGTTTAAATTTCTATTTTTAAGATAATCTCTTACTTCATTCAAATCTGGATTTTTAAGAAGTTCTTCATTATGATATTCTATGTAATCTTTATAAATTTCAGAATAATTTTTCCAATCATTTTCTCTTTCTTCGTCTGCTTTAGAAAATGTGTAAGGCTGCATGCCTGCATAGTTAGCTAAAGTTTTAACCGCCTCACCAAATTTTAAATTTTGTGTTTTCATTATAAAATCAAAAATATTTCCGTGTTCACTTGTGCTAAAACAGTGATAAAATCCTTTCTCATCATTTACGGTAAAAGATGGAGTTTTCTCATTTTTAAAGGGTGACAATCCAACAAATTCTTTACCTCTTTTTTTCAAACTAACTGACTTGGATACTACTGTCGAGACTTTAAGTCTTGTTTTAATTTCATCTAAATATTCTTTGGGATATTTCATTTCTTGTTTAAAATTTCTTTTATAATCTTACCTGCTAAAGAAAAGTCTAAACTGTCCGAATGATTTTTTTTTAATTCGCTCATTACTTTTCCCATATCCTTTAAGGATGAGGCATTTATTTTATTAATAACTTCCTCGCATAGTTTTTTTGTATCGTCTTCGCTCAACTGTTTTGGTAAATACTCTGACATTATCTCTACTTCATTCTCTTCAATTTGAAGAAGGTCTTGTCTATTATTTTTTTTATAAATTTCGATTGATTCGGTTCGTTGCTTTATCATCTTTCTTAATAATTTTTTAATATCATCGTCATCTGTATCTTTTTTATTAGGTCCAGATCTGTTTTGAATATCGAGGTCTTTAAGCCCAGATAATATTAACCTGTAAGTTGATATTTTATTTTTATCTTTAGATTTAAGAGCATTTTTATACTCGTTATCAATTTTTTCTTTAAGCGACATAAAAGTAATTTAACTTAAAGAATATTTGCTTAAAAGAAAAATTGTTTTTTTTATAAATTTTGTATTAGATCTGTTGCGTTAGATAAGCTTTTATTGTATTAACCTTTAACTCATGAGTTGTAATTGATCAAAAAACGAAAAGTAAATTCAACAAATAAATCAAAATTTAACCCAGGCATTTTAGTTCTTGAGAATAAGTCCATTTTTAATGGAATTGGCATAGGTTATGAAGGCACAGCTACTGGAGAAGTGTGTTTCAATACCTCCATCACTGGATACCAGGAAATAATTTCTGACCCTTCATACGCAGGACAAATAATTAATTTTACATTTCCACACATTGGAAATGTGGGAACAAACAAACAAGATAACGAGTCAGAAAAAGTCTGGACAAAAGGGGTGATTTTCAACTCAGAAATAACCAATCCATCAAATTATAGATCATTAATGGAATTAGATTTATGGCTTAAAAAAAATAAAATAGTTGGTTTGACAGGTTTAGATACAAGAGGTTTGACAAATTTTATAAGAGATAACGGGGCTCCAAGAGGAACTATTTCAAATGATAGGAATGGTAACTTTGGAATTAAAAAATTAATTAAAAATACTTTAAAATGGCCAGGACTTAATGGTTTAGATTTGGCAAAAACAGTATCTACTAAAAAAAAATTCTCCTGGAAAGGTTTTAAGACATGGACTAAAGAAGATGGATATAAAAAAATTAAAAAGAAAAAACTTAAGATCGTTGCAATCGACTATGGAATAAAAACAAATATTTTAAGGTATTTTTCTAATTTTTATTGCGATGTAACAGTTGTGCCTTGTCAAATGAGTGCGGAAGATATTTTGGCACTTAATCCAAGCGGAATTTTTTTATCAAATGGGCCGGGTGACCCTGCCGCAACTGGAACGTATGCTATAAAAATTATAAAAAATCTTATTAATAAAAATCTACCAGTTTTTGGAATTTGTTTGGGTCATCAGCTATTAGCTTTAGCATTAGGTGGAAAAACAAAAAAAATGAAATTAGGACATAGAGGTGCAAATCATCCGGTTAAAAACCTGATCAATAATAAAGTTGAAATAACAAGTCAAAATCATGGATTTGAGGTTACAAAAAATAATTTACCAAAAAATATTGAGATAACTCATAAATCGCTGTTTGATAACAGTATAGAGGGTATAAAATTAAAAAATAAACCTGTCTTTTCTGTGCAGTATCATCCTGAGTCTAATCCTGGCCCACAAGATAGTCGCTACCTATTCAGTAATTTTATTAATGAGGTTAAAGAATATGCCAAAAAGAAAAGATATTAAAAAAATTTTAGTTATTGGAGCTGGACCGATCATTATTGGTCAAGCATGTGAATTTGATTATTCAGGAACACAAGCATGTAAAGCACTTAAGGATGAAGGCTACAAAGTTATTTTAGTTAATTCTAATCCTGCAACCATTATGACAGACCCTGGTGTTGCAGATCAAACATACATTGAGCCGATTTCTGTAGAAGTACTTGAGGAAATTATTAAAAAAGAAAAACCTCACGCTATTCTCCCAACGATGGGTGGCCAAACTGCACTTAACTTAGCTTTAAAAGTGGAAAAATTAGGAATACTTAAAAAGTATAAAATAGAGCTTATAGGAGCAAATTCGAAAGCAATTGCTAATGCAGAGGATAGAAAAAAATTTAGAAAAAATATGTCTGATATTGGTATTGATTTACCTAAATCCGAGATACTTAATAATTTTAAAAATGCATCAAAGTGTTTAAAAAAAATTGGTCTTCCTGCAATTATAAGGCCTTCATTTACCTTGGGTGGTCTTGGTGGAGGTATAGCAAGGACTAAAAAAGAATTTTTTAAAATCGTTAAAGGTGGGCTGTATGAATCTCCACAAAATCAAGTTCTTGTAGAGGAATGTCTAGATGGGTGGAAAGAATTTGAAATGGAAGTTGTTAGAGATAAAAATGATAATTGTATCATAATTTGCTCAATCGAAAATATTGACCCGATGGGCACTCATACTGGGGACTCTGTGACAATAGCGCCAGCATTAACATTAACTGATAAAGAATATCAAGTGATGAGAAACGCCTCTATTGCTTGTCTTAGAAAAATTGGAGTTGAAACAGGCGGTTCTAATGTTCAATTCGCTATAAATCCAAAAAATGGAAGAATGGTAATTATAGAGATGAATCCTCGTGTGTCACGATCATCAGCTCTTGCTTCAAAAGCAACAGGTTTTCCAATTGCAAAAGTAGCTGCAAAATTAGCAATAGGTTACACATTAGATGAACTTCAAAACGAAATTACGAAAGTAACACCTGCATCATTCGAGCCAACTATTGATTATGTGGTTACAAAAATTCCTAGATTTACGTTTGAAAAATTTCAAGATACTAAACCAATTTTAGGTACCTCAATGAGATCTGTGGGAGAGGCTATGGCAATTGGTAGAAATTTTAAAGAATCTTTTCAAAAAGCTTTGGTTTCTCTTGAAACTGGTCTTTCTGGGTTAGATAATTTATTTCACTATTCAAAAAAAGAAATTTTAAAACAATTAAAGATCAATATACCTGATAAATTATTATTGGTTGCAGAAGCATTTAGAAAAAAAATTTCGATAGAGAAAATTTATAAGTTATCAAAAATTGATCCTTGGTTTTTGGGTCAAATAAAAGAAATTGTTGAGGAAGAAAATAAAATTATCAAATTTGGTCTACCGAGAAACTTTGTGGAATTCAATCGAATAAAGTCTTTAGGATTTTCTGACAAAAGGTTAGGTAAACTTACTGGGATACAGGAAAAAATTTTACAAAGAAAAAGAACTGCACTTAAAGTAATACCAGTTTTTAAAAAAGTAGATACTTGTGCTGCTGAATTTAAGTCCTTTACCCCTTATATGTATTCAACTTATCAGCGAAACTTTTCAATTAAAACGGAGTGCGAAGCAGATCCAAGCAGTAAAAGAAAGATTATAATACTTGGGGGTGGTCCAAATAGAATTGGGCAAGGTATTGAGTTTGACTATTGTTGTTGTCAGGCAAGTTTTGCTTTGAAAGAGGCAGGGTTTGAAACAATAATGATAAATTGTAACCCTGAAACAGTTTCTACAGACTACGACACTAGTGACAGACTTTATTTTGAACCTTTAATAGATGAATATGTACAAAATATAATTTTAAAGGAAAAATCTAAGGGAAATCTAGTTGGAATAATTGCTCAATTTGGTGGTCAAACACCAATTAAGCTTGCAAAGTTCTTGCACGAAAATAATTTACCTATTCTAGGAACACAATATTCATCCATAGATCTTGCAGAAGATAGAGATAGATTTAGAGACTTATTAATAAGACTTAATTTAAAGCAAGCCGAAAGTGGAATTGCAGATAAATATGATAAAGCAATACTAATAGCTAAAAAAATTGGATTACCAGTAGTTGTTCGTCCCTCGTATGTTTTAGGTGGTAGGGCGATGGAAATTGTTCATGATGAAAGTCAATTAAAAGAATTTATTAATCAAGCTTTTAAGGCATCAGAAAATAACCCAATTTTAATTGATAAATTTATAGATAACGCAATGGAGGTTGATGTTGATGCAATATGTGATGGAAAAGATGTTTATGTAGCAGGCATTATGCAACATATTGAAGAGGCAGGAATACATTCGGGTGATTCAGCTTGTTGTTTGCCTCCAGTATCAATCAAAGACAGTATTCTCAAAGAAATAAAAATTCAAACAAGAAAATTGGCTTTAGCATTAAAAGTTAAGGGACTGCTAAATATTCAATTTGCGATTAAAAAGGATGAAGTTTATGTAATTGAAGTTAATCCTAGAGCAAGTAGAACTATTCCTTTTGTATCAAAAGCTAATGGCGTACCGCTAGCAAAAATTGCTTCAAGAATAATGGCAGGCGAAAGGCTTTCTAAGTATAAATTAAAATATAAAACAAATAAAAAATTTGCTGTTAAAGAAGCTGTTTTTCCTTTTAATAAATTTCCTGATAGTGATTTATTACTTGGTCCAGAAATGAAGTCTACTGGAGAAGTTATGGGTTTTGATTACGATTTTGGGATGGCGGTCGCTAAAAGTCAAATTGCCGCCTATAATTCTCTTCCAGTAAGTGGCATGGCATTTTTATCAGTCAAAGACTCTCATAAACAGGAGATAATAGGAGTTGCACAAAGACTCAAAAAATTAGGTTTTGGTATTTCTGGAACAAAAGGCACCGCAAAAATTTTAAAAGATAATGGAATTAAGTGCAAAACTATTAATAAAGTAAGTAGTGGGCGACCACACATAGTAGATGTTTTAAATGCAAAAAAAATATCTTTGGTGATTAATACTGGAGGTGGAAATAGTGAACATAGAATTGACGATGCAAGGGCTTTAAGAAGAGGAACATTAGCAAACAAAGTTCCTTACTGCACAAATATGTCAACAGCTTATTCATTTCTTGAAGCTATAAAATCACTTAAAACCAAAAAATTAGAGGTAAAATCCTTACAGGATAATTAATCCACCTTCCAATCAGTTTTAAATGTTACATAATTCACTTGTAAACATCTTCTTTCTTTTGATATTTCTTTTTTTTCCATACCATGCCAAGTGCCTGGGCCGCTTGTGAAGAAGTATCCGTAATTATCTTTATAGGGCATTGTTTTTACTTTTTTTAAATTATTATCATAAAAATCAGTACCTAAATCCTCACTTTCATTTGTTTTATTTACGAATAATAAACAGGACATTAATTTTTCTTCAATATCGCAATGTGGTTTCAGCCAAAAACCTTTTCTATCACATATAACTTCTACCCTTATGTATGAATTAGATAGGTCTTTCCCCACCAGTTTTGAAACTTTTTCATACGTATTTTTATTTTGCAATTCTTTAATTAGCTTCATTAAATGTGGAAATTCAGTGGAATTTTCTTTAGTTATAAAACATCTAAACTTAAGTGCTTTCCCTCCATGAGAAAATCCTTTTCTAAACTCTGGAGCACCTCCATCAATAGCTCTTGTACCATCATAATTTAGATCGTGGTCAATTGGATTTGCTATATCGGCATTAACTATTTCATTTATTTGTCCATCAGTGAGAGGTTTATCTAATTCCCAATGTAAAAATGGATTCTCAAATTTTTTTGAATTATTTTCAATAGATTTTAGAAATGACATTATATTTTTTTTTTAATTATATTAGCTACCCTATTAGTTTCATCAAGTTTTTCATAGTTCCATACTTCTAATTTATCTTCCAAATTTCTAATAATATTTAATTTAGTAAACAATTTCCTAAATTGTCTAAACCTATAGTCATCTTTTTTTGATTGAATTTGAGCTACATATATTGGTTTACCCGTCAAAGCAGCTTCGGAAATCATCGATGTTGAATCGCATGTAATCACTAAAAATTCAGAAATAGATAGAGCAGATAAGTAAGCTTTTTTATCTACATTTTTAACGATTATGGTTTCTTTATCAAAAAAACTGCTTGCATGTTTTATTGTGTTAATTGGGGTTCTCATGGATGGTATTATAATAATTTGAAGATCATATTTTTTTGCTAAATTTTTTAGTTTTTCAAAAATTTTTTCTAAATTATTTCTATCATAGCTATAGTACTTATTGGGTCCACCTAAAACTAAAAGTAGCTGTTTTTTATCTCTATTAATATTATTTAATAAATAGCCATGATTATCTTTAATTTCTTTTAACGAGAGATAATGTAATGCACCTTTTGAGTTAATTACATTCTCGCCACTTAGGCCATCGTGCTCTGGTGCAATTATATAATCAAAGTTTTTTAAAGAAACTTTCGGGTCCTGTATATGTATATTAATTAATTTTTTTTTTGAATTTTTTTTTAAATATAAAGATGGTATGACACTTTTTCTACCACAAGATATAATTAGATCTATCTCGGGCACAATAAATTTTTTGAAAAATAAATTTGAAACTGGTGTTATTTTAGGCGTGATTAACTTTGCAAATAAATTAAGTTCAACTTTTTGGTGTATGTAATCAATGTCTAATGCTTTTGCTAAACCTTCGACCTGGCTAATCATGCCATGCATACCTTCTGTTAACAATAACCCTTTTAATTTGGACATAAATTACTATATAGCTTTGATATGAATCAAAATCCAACTAAACACACAAAAGTGTTAATAATTGGATCCGGTCCAGCTGGATACACTGCAGCAGTTTATGCGGCTCGAGCAATGCTTAATCCAGTTTTAGTTCATGGTATGGAGCCTGGAGGCCAATTGACCACTACTACTGATGTTGAGAATTATCCCGGATTTGCCGAAGTAATACAAGGTCCTTGGCTTATGGATCAGATGAAAGAACAAGCTAAAGCGGTTGGTACAGAAATGATAGAAGATCATATCTCCTCGGTAAATCTAAAGTCAAAACCCTTTGAAGCCACAGGAGAAAGTGGTCAAAAATATACAGCTGACTCAATAATAATATCGACTGGTGCCCAAGCAAGGTGGTTAAATTTAAAATCTGAACAAGAGTATAGAGGTTTTGGTGTATCGGCATGTGCAACATGTGATGGATTTTTTTTTAAAGAAAAAACTGTAGCTGTTGTAGGTGGTGGAAACGCAGCTGTTGAAGAAGCTATGTTTTTAACAAAGTTTGCATCAAAAGTTAAACTTATCCATAGAAGGAATGAACTGAGAGCTGAAAAAATGCTTCAAAAAAAACTTATGGAAAATAAGAAAATTGAAATCATTTGGGACTCAGTCATTGAGGACATAGTTGGTGATAAAGATCCTAAAAATGTGACTGGAATAAAAATCAAGAATGT
>CACNFE010000017.1 GCA_902619595.1 uncultured Pelagibacteraceae bacterium | reverse complement strand
TTAGATCTACTTAAGACTTTGTCTAAATTTGAAAACAGGGGTTCATGATCTAGGTGACAGTGTGAATCAATCATTTTTATTAATTTTTTTAAATAATATATCTAATTTTGAAATTTTCACCTTTTCTTTTAAGAATTTGTTATCAGTAATCGAAGAAAAATTAATCTGTTTTTCATTAATAGAGAAAATACTTAAAACTTTCAAAGTTGTTTGGGGCATCACAGGGTATAATAAAATCGAAATCTTTCTAATTAATTCTAACGAAACATAAACAATAGTATTCAATCTTTTTGTATCAGATTTTTTAGTCCATGGCGCTTGATCATTAAAATACTTATTAGCATTAAATAATTGTCCTACAACAAAATCTATATAGTAGTTAATATTTTGATTATCAATTTTATCAATAATATTATCAATATTAGAACTAAAGTTATTTAATATATTTAAATCATCATTATTAAATTTGTCAGTACTAGGTATTTCTAAGCCAATATTCTTTTCACAAAAAGCAATTACTCTTTGACACAAATTTCCGTAGTTATTTGCTAGATCACTATTTATACAATTTTCTAATTTTTCTTTTGATATACTGCCATCATTTCCAAAAGAAACTTCTTTTAACAAATAATATCTAAGAGCATCAAGTCCATAAACTTTAATTATTTCAATTGGGTCAAGTATATTGCCTTTTGATTTTGACATTTTTTCTTCCCCAGACAATATCCACCCATGACCATAAACTCTTAATGGAGGTTTAATTCCTGCAGCTAATAGAAATGCTGGCCAATAAACTGCGTGAAATCGTAATATATCTTTTCCTATTAGATGAATGGTAGCAGGCCAAAAGTTTTTGAATAAATTATTTTTTTCATCGGGATAATTCAATGCGCTTAAGTAATTGGTCAGAGCATCTAACCAAACATATATAACATGATCTTTATTTGATGGAACCTTAATACCCCATGAAAATGATTTTCGACTAATAGATAAATCTTTTAATCCGCTTTTAACAAAACTTATAACCTCATTTTTTCTTGTTTCCGGCAATATAAATTTTGGATTATCTGAATAAAACTTCAATAATTTATCTTGCCATTTTGATAGCTTAAAAAAAAAGGACTCCTCCTCTACCCACTCAACAGGTGAACCAGAACTTTTACATATTTTTTTACCATCGACTGTATCGATTTCATCATCGTTATAAAAAGCTTCATCTGATACAGAATACCAACCAGCATATTTTGAAAGATATATTTCACCCTTTTTTTCAAGAATGTTCCAAAGGTTTTCAACAGATACGAAATGTCTTTTTTCGGTTGTTCTTATAAAATCATCATTAGATAAGTTTAATATGGATGATAGATCCTTGAAGGTTTTACTAATTTCATCACAAAATTTTAGAGGATCTTTATTTGCTTTTTCAGCGGCTCTTTGTATCTTTTGACCATGTTCATCAGTACCTGTTAAAAAAAAAACGTTATATCCTTGAATTCTTTTAATTCTTGCAAAAAAATCAGCAACAATACTTGAGTACGCATGTCCCATATGAGGTTTTGCTGACGGATAATATATCGGTGTTGTGATATAAAAATTTTTACTCATTAATTAATGTATCTTTAAATTCAAAAAATAAACTTTCGATATCAAGATTATATGTGATCGTGTTGTTCATTTTTAAAATAAAATATTTATATAAGTCATAAATTTTATTATCCTTAGATAAATAAAAAGTTTCAAATAGCAAAAACTGGATAAGTCTATAAATAAAAATATTTAATTCGGAGTCCTTTTTATATAGTTTTTTTGATATAATATAATTAAGTAGTTCTTTAACTGTATAACTTTTTATATTAATTTTATATTTTTTAGCAAAATTATTTAAAAATACCAAATCCCCAATTGAGTTATACATTTTTAGATAAGTATTATTTATATTTGAAAAATCCTCTTCACCCATAATTTTCTCTGTTATTTCTATTATTGATTTATTTGTAAAATTTATTTTAAAATTGATTGATCTAGATTTAATGGTTTCTAAAATTCTATATGAGTTATCGTGTATTAAAATAAAATATAAATTTTCTGGTGGTTCTTCTAAAAGTTTTAAAAGTGAATTAGAAGCACTTTTAGTAAGAAGTTCAATATTATCAATTAAAATAAATCTTTTATTTTGATTAAATGAGCTTTTTTGTGAATAATTTATAATATTTCTTATTTGATCAATTTCTATGTTTTTTTTATTAATTTTAAGATTTATCAAACTAAAGTTAGGATGTGTAGAATTATTCATCAGCTTAAAAGACTTATTATTAATATTTATTTGTTTTGACTTAAAAGAATAACTATCGTCTTCATTTTTAGATAAAACATAGTTTATAAAATGTACTGCAAAAGTATATTTTCCAATACCATTTGCCCCACTCAACAAAATTTTATTTGGTAATAAATTATTATTTAATAGATTGTCAAATTCTAAGAATAAATTGTCATATCCATAAAGTTTATAGGTGCTAAGTATACTAGTCATTTAATTTATTAAATCCAAAATTTTATTAATAATTATTTTTTTATTCACATTTATTGGTAAATTTGAGTCTATGATCATATAGTTTTTTCTTTTAGAAAATATTTTAAAGTATCCTTTTTGAACCTTGCTATAAAATGTGCTATTGAATTTATCATACCTATTTAATCTTTTTCGTTTTTTTAATCTTAATTTTAAGTTTTTTGTACTTACAGTATTTAAAAAGCTAAAACTTGCTTTAAAGTCTTTTAAAATATACGAATTTAACAAATTTATAATTTTAAGATTTAAACCCATACCAAAATGCTGATATGCAATTGTTGAGTCAGTAAATCTATCAATTAAAATAATTTTTTTTTTAAAGTTTTTTTTAAGAATACTATTATAATTTTCATTTCTTGCAGACAAATAAAGAAATAGGTCAGTTAAATTATTAAAATTAATATTTTTATGTAGTATAAAATCTCTTATTTTTTCTGAATTTTTTGATCCACCTGGTTCTCTAATGACAACATGCTTTATTTTTTTTCTTTTTAAAAATTTCGATACGTTATTTAAATGATAACTTTTTCCTGATCCCTCAATGCCTTCAAAAACAATGACGGGTTTTTTAGACATCGCCCCATATTAAATAATTAATTGATTTTATAATACGTGAAAATAGGTTTACTTTTTTAACATCATTTAACGCATATACTGGATAAGTGTTTATCAATTCATTGTTAAATAATACTTTTAGCTTACCTAACTCTTGGTCTTTTGTAATAGGAGCTTCTATTGGACCGTCATATTCAATAAATGCTTTTATTTTTTTTTTTCTTGCTTTTTTTATAGTCGTGAAAATATTTTCTTTTGTATACACACCCACTTTGTTAGTTTTACCAAGCCATACATCTACCTCGGTTAATGCAGTGTCCTTACTAGAAATCTTAATAAGATCAAAGTTTGTAATACCCCAAGTCAAAAGTTTAATTGATTGTCTTGATCTATCATTCTTTGTATTAAAACCACTAGCAACAGCAATTAGACGTCTTTCATTTTTTTGAATAGACGACGCAAGTGAATATTTTTCTACAGCTAAATAACCAGTTTTTATCCCATCAGCTCCTATATTTTTATATAAAAGTGGATTTCTATTACCTTGGGTAATTGGATCTCCTCCAGTTCTATCCCACGTAAATTCTTTTTCTTTAAAATATTCGTAGTAGTCAGGATAATTTTTAATTAAGTAGTTAGACATAATTAAAATATCTTTTACAGTTGAATAATTATAAGGATCATTTATTCCAGAAGAATTTGAAAAATTAGTATTTTCCATACCTATTTCTTTTGCTTTTTCCGTCATTAGAATAGCAAATTGTTCTTCAGTTCCTGCAATACCTTCGGCTAACGCAACACATGCATCATTGCCAGATGCAACAATAATACCTTTAAGCAGATCCTCAACGGACACATCGTCTCCTACCATTATAAACATAGATGAATATCCAGCAGTTGATAGTTTCCAAGCTTTTTCAGAGACAGTAAAAGTATCATCTAAACTTAGTTCACCATTTTTCAAAAGTTCGAATGCAATAATAGAGGTCATTATCTTTGTCATAGATGCTGGATAAATTTCTCTATCAGGCTCTTTTTCAAATAAAATTTCACCACTACTAAAATCTTGAAGTATTGCGGTTCTTGCTTTGATATCTAAGGCGTGTGAATGACTTTTTAAAAAAAGAATACAAATAAATATAAAGAAATTTTTATAAAGTTGTTTAATCATATTTTATTAATTCTATATTTTCAAATCCAAGTGTTTCTATACTATTATAAGCTTTTTGTAATGCCTTTAAACTTAAATAAGGACCAGTAAAAACTCTAAATTTATTTTCATTAATTTTATTGATGTCTGTTTTCTTTATATTCAACTCAGATTTGATTCTTTTAACCATTTGCTTAGCTGTATCTAAATAATAAAAATCAGCTATTTTTATGACATACTTAAATTCATTATTTATTTTATTTTTAATTTTCTTTTCATCAGTAATATTTAAATCGTTAACACTAATGGTATCTACAGGCGCTTTATCAGCAACCTTTTTTTCTTCCTCAAATGTTTTTGCTTTTTTTGCAATAAAAGAAGTATTATCCCTTATTTCCTCAATAAAAATATACGGCTCATTTATATCAATTTCGAGCTCTTTGGAAATTCTAATTGAAACAACAGAATTATTAAAACTTGGATAATTTGCTTTTTTTCCAACTTTTGCAATGATAGTTTTACTATTAAAAGGGTTAGTTAATTTTACAGAGGTTCCTTTTCTGAGATTTCTTTGAAATATAATAAGATCTCTTTCATTCATTTTTTTTGAAATAATCTTATCATTGTATAATTTATCATTATAAATTAAAGCAAATCCATTGTTTGAAAACTTTTCAAGAATTGGGTCTACATTTACAGTTTTATAATTATTCGATGCACATGACGTAATTAAAACTATTAACAATATTAAAAAAAAATTATATTTCATTGATAAATTTATTTTTTAAAGTGCATACAGCAAGGGCAAATCTCAAAGATCTATTCCATTTAAGTATTTTCTCGTAATTATCAAAAACTATGTATGCAGGATTAAGTTTATTTGGATTTTCAACAATTTCGAAGTCTGGTGTTATTATACCTACTATTTGGTTATCATCATAATTTAAATTAGCATTTAATATATATTTTTTAAAAAACTTAAGTTTTTTTTTATTTTTAATTTTTCTTGCTGAGCTATTTAAATACTTTTCAGGAATATTTTCTTTAAGATTTACTGGAATAAAACACGGTTCCTTTTTTTTCCACCCAATTCTATTGAGATAATTAGCAGCTGATGCAAAAGCATCTTCATTTTTTTTTAACTCGATCAAGTTGTTATTGTTAAAATCTATAGCATACCTATCAATAGTTGATGGCATAAATTGGAAAAAACCAAATGCACCTGCCCAAGACCCAAATAAAATTTTATGATCTATGATATCTTTGTCTACTAAATCAAGCACAGTAATAAGTTCATTTGTAAAAAATTCACTTCTTCTTTTATCAAAACTTAATGTTGCTAATGAAGATATTATATCCATTTTTCCAACATAGGTCCCGTAGTTGGTTTCAATACCCATAAGTGCCAATAATAATTCTTTTTCAACTCCAAAAGCTGCTTCCACTTTGTCAATAAGTTTTTGATTATTTTTATAAATTTTCATTCCAGAAATAACTTTTTTTTTGTTAGATCTTTTTGAAATATATGTTTTTGTATCCTCATAAAATTCAGGTTGAAAACGATCATACTCGATTACTTTTGGCAAAAATTTGACATCTTTCATTACTAGTTCAAAAGTTTTTTCTGAAATTCCTTTTTTTAATGAGTATGTTTTAAAATTCTGAAGCCACTCATTAAAATTGTGTTTTTCAGCGCTTGCAAAAGAAATATTTATTAAAATACAAATAATTATTAATTTAATTATTTTCATATAGATCATTCAAATAAATAAATACAGCAATCCAAATCAAAATAAAACTAATTAACTTCTGTGAATTTAATGGCTCATTATATAGATAATAACCTAATAAAAATTGGAGTGTAGGAGTTATATAGAACACCATACCCGTAGGTCCAAGGCCACAAAGTTCAACTCCTCTAACATAAAGATATAGTGGTATCACAGTCATAGGTCCAGCTAGCATAAAGATAAACATCAATTTAGGATCTGATATATCGAAATCATTCAAATTATTTTGAACTATAAAATAAAATGCTATCAAAATTACTGGTAAGATAAATAAACTCTCCACAAGAAGACCGATGTCAGTATCTACTTTAACTTTTTTTCTTAATAAATTATAAAAGCTCCAGCTTAGAGCAACAATTAAGCCAACCCATGGTATAGATTGATAATCTGAAAATATTAAAAAAATAATTGAAACTATTACTATAATGACTGAGAGCTTGCCTTTATAACTCAATTCCTCTTTAAAAAAAAAATATCCTAAAAATACACTTATAATTGGCATAATAAAATAACCAAAACTAGCATCTATCACTCTATCTGTGCTAACCGCGTAGATCCAAACTGCCCAATTAGTAAAAATTAAAATTCCAGAAAAAAAAAGTAAAGTTAGTTTTTTTTTGTTATTGAATACATCAATTATTTTTCTAAATTTATAAAGTAAAAGCGAAGTGAGAACTAACATTACAGTAGTCCAAAAACTTCTATGTATGACAACTTCAATGTGTCCTGCAAAGGCTATATATTTAAAATAAATAACACCAATTACTCCCCACCAGAACGATCCTGCAGCCGTAAGTAAAATACCTTTATTAAAATTATTATTTTTTGACACAATAACAAATGAAATAAACTATTTTATTCTTGAAATATATATTAATAATCGTAAAACACTTGCATACGGAGAGATGGCTGAGCGGTTGAAAGCACCGGTCTTGAAAACCGGCAAAGGGGCAACTCTTTCCTGGGTTCGAATCCCAGTCTCTCCGCCATTACATTTTAAATTCTTGAAAATTTTTTATTAAATTAAGCATTTTAGGATTATTTATTTTATCTTCAGATTCTTTTTTTTTAATAGACATCAATAATTGATCATCCATATTTACAAATTCATTTAAAACCTCTAAATCATTTTCATCGAGTTTATCAATTATACTTCTTACAAAACCTTGCATTAGTTTATCCATTTCTTTTGTTCCACGATAAGACGCACGGTATAAAATTTTATTTTTAAACAGTTCCCTATTAAATGACATAGTTATATAATTTATACATGGCTAATATTGATTACTTATTATCAGATATAAATAACATAAATGGCATAGGTTCCAAAACAGCAAAATTACTAAGAAGAAAGAATATAACAACAATTTTTGATTTACTTTGGAATTTACCAAGAGATTTTGTAGATAGGACTAAAACATATAAAATCAGTGAATTAGAGATTGGTAAGGTTCAAACTTTTAATGTAATAGTAAAAAAATATAACTTTCCACGAATTAGAAATTTACCAAACAAGGTATTGTGCGAAGATGAAACAGGCAAAATTGATTGTATTTTTTTTAATAGCTACGAAGGATACATTAGAAAAATTCTACCATTAAATCAAAAAGTAACTATTAATGGTAAAGTAAATTTTTATAATAAAAGATACCAAGTTGTAAATCCAACAAATATATCGTCTGATGAAAACACAATAAAAAAAGTTCAATCTACATATAGTTTAACTGATGGATTAAATGAAAAAAAATATCAAAAAATTATTCAAAACGTTCTTGAAAAATTACCAAATCTTGATGAATGGCTGAGTAAAGATGTTTTAAAAAAATTTAATAACATTTCTTGGAAAGACTCTATTTTAAAACTTCACGATCCTAAAAATTTTAATGCTAAAGGTGATTTTTTAAATAGGTTAATATTCGATGAAATATTATCAAACTTTCTAATTAGTTGTAATATTAGACGAAAAATTAAAAAAATAAAAAAAAATAAAAAGAAATTTAGTAATGATCCATATAATTCTATTTTAAAAAAAATTAACTTTAATCTCACAAGTGATCAACAAAAGGCAATAGAGGAAATTAATAAAGATCTTAAGTCAGATAGAAAAATGTTTAGACTTTTGCAAGGCGATGTGGGAAGTGGAAAAACAATAGTTTCATTAATTGCTAGCTTGAATGTTATATACAGTAAATTTCAAGTAGCCTTTATGGCACCAACAGAAATTTTAGCTAAACAACATTATAATTTAGCAAAGAAATTATTTAGTGATAACATTGAAATTAATCTATTGACCGGCAAAACTGAAAATAAAGAACGCAAAGCTATATTAAAAAATTTATTAAATGGCAAAGTAGATTTATTAATTGGAACCCATTCGCTTTTTCAAGAAAAAATAAATTATAAAAAATTAGGCTTAATAATTATCGATGAACAACATAAATTTGGTGTAAATCAGCGAAAAAAACTCTCAGATAAAGCAGGAAAAAATTGTGATGTATTAGTTATGTCTGCAACACCAATACCTCGTACAATGATAATGACAATTTATGGTGATATGGATACATCAATTATAAGATCCAAGCCTAAAAATAGAAAAGAAATAAAAACTTATAGTAAAAATGATAAAAATATAAATGACGTTATAAATTTTGTTAATAAACAAATTCACTTAGGAAATCAAATATTTTGGGTTTGTCCATTAATTGAGGAGTCTAAGAAAATTGATCATCAATCATCAATTAAGCGATATGAAAGTCTAAAAAAAATTTTTAGAAATAATGTTGGTTTACTTCATGGATCATTAGAAAAAAATGAAAAAGATCGTATTTTATTAGATTTTCTAAATAAAAAAATTAATCTTATAGTTTCAACTACTGTAATTGAAGTAGGTATCGATTTTCCTAATGCAAATGTAATTGTAATTGAAAATGCTAATAAATTTGGTTTATCCCAACTTCACCAATTACGTGGAAGAGTCGGTCGTGGTAATAAGGAATCGTATTGTATATTGATGTTTAAAACTAATTTAAGTGAAAATGCAAAAAAAAGAATAAAAATTTTAAAATCTAGTAATGATGGTTTTAAAATATCCGAAGAAGATATGAAATTGAGAGGTTATGGAGATCTTCTAGGTTTTAAACAAAGTGGTTTAAAGAATTTCAGATTAGCTGATCCTATTCAAAATCAAGATTTATTTTTTCTAGCAGAGAAAGAAATTAAAAAAATTGAGGATCGTAATGAAAGCTTAGATAAATATTTTCAGTTGTTAAAGCTTTATGATAGAGCGGATATATTAAATGATATAGTTTAATTATTTTGGTGCAGATGTACCAGCAGAAACTATAAATTTAGACGCTTCCTCAAATGTCATATCCAAATAAACTACATCTTTTTCTGGAAACATTAATAAAAATCCACTTGTAGGATTTGGTGTTGTTGGCAAAAAAACATTTATTAGTTCTTGTTCAGTTTTTTTTGAAATCTCTGTTTTATTTTTTTTTGTTGCAAAACCCACAGCCCATGTTCCTTTCCTTGGATATTCAACTAAAACTACACTTTTCTTATTATCATCTTTGTTTGTAAAGCTCTCGGTCATTTGGGTTATTGCTGAATATATTGTTCTTAAAATTGGAATTCTTTTTAATAAATCATTGATTATTTGAAGTATCTTTTTTCCAATGAACGAGAAAGATAACCCACCAACTATAGTAATAAATAAAACTGATAATAAAATTTCTAAACCTGGTATTGAAAAAGGCAAATAATTATTTGGATTAATCTCAGAAGGTATTATTTTTGATGATACTTGAATTAAAAATTTTGTTAAATAAAGAGTAATTCCTATTGGTATAAGAACAACTACACCAGTTATAAAATAATTTCTTAACGTAGAACTTAATTTTTTTCTTTTTTTTTTTAAATCAGGCATAAAATATTAATAACTTGAGTAGATTACAAAACTAATAGCTAATACAAACAAAAATGCTAAAATTTTATTGTTTAAGTTCATGAATCTTATATTTATATTATTATAATAAATATTATATATGAATAGAAGAAAATTTATACAATACTTAGGTTGTGGTTGTGGCGGATTGCTGTTGAATTCATGTGCATCTGTGCCTATCACAGACAGAAAACAACTTAGAATCATACCAGAGGCTAAATTAAATGCTCAAGCTTCCCAAATATACGAAAAGATAAAAGAAAAGGAAAAACTTGTTACAAAAGGAAATGATTTAAAAATGATTAAAGATATTGGTAAAAAGATGGAAGATTCTATTGGTGAATATTTCTATCAATCTAATTTAAAAGATCCAACTGTAAATTTTCAATGGGAATATATTTTAATTGATAATAAAAAAATTAAAAATGCTTGGTGTATGCCAGGAGGAAAAATTGCTGTGTATACTGGAATACTAGACGTTACTAAAAATAAGAATGGTCTTGCTGCAATAATGGGTCATGAAATTGCTCATGCTGTAGCAAAACACTCTGTTGAAAGAGCTAGTAGAGGTGTAATTTTAAATACAACATTACAAATTACTGATATTTTAACAGGTGGTAAAGTGAGCCAGGTAAATAGAACAACGGGAATGGATACTGTTGGTTTATTAGCGCAATTAGGAATAATGAATCCATTTAGCAGAAAACAAGAAAGTGAAGCTGATTACTTAGGCTTAATTTTTTCTTCATTATCTGGATATGATATAAGAGAAACAACAAAAATTTGGGATAGAATGAAAGAAGCCAATAAAGGGAAAGCACCGCCAGAATTTATGAGTACTCACCCTT
>CACNFE010000016.1 GCA_902619595.1 uncultured Pelagibacteraceae bacterium | reverse complement strand
AATTCTAATCTCGTCACCTATTGACTTATTTGATGTAGGCTCCCCAACAATAGAAAAATCAATTTTTTCGTTTCTTTTTCTCAAATACTTCATGATAGAAGGAGTTCCTAACCCAGTTGTCTCTTCGTCTGCAGCAATAATTATTGAAATAGATCCTTTGAATTTTTTATTAGCCACAAATTTACTCACTGCACTGATGAAGCAAGCAACTCCACCTTTCATATCTTGAGCTCCTCTACCATGTAGAACTCCATTTTTAATTAGACCCTTAAATGGAGGTATTTTCCAACTATTCAAATTTGCCACCACATCGGTATGTCCTAAATAATTCAAGTGAGGTTTTGATTTACCAATTTTTGCATATAAATTTAATGCAGGCTTTGATCCGTTACCTTGCGATTTAATTATTTTGCATTTAAAACCAATAGAGGAGAGTTTTTTCGATAAGAATTTCATTATGCCCTTATCCTCAGTTCCAATTGTTGGAAACCTTATTAGCTCCTGAGCTAATTTTAATTCATCCAGAGTTTTCATCCTAGTCTCGTAGCAACTCATTGAGACTAGTTTTTGATCTAGTCTTCTCATCAACTGTTTTTATAATTACTGCGCAATATAAAGAAGGTCCTCCCGGTTTTTTAGATGGTAACGCACCAGGCACAACCACACTTCCTTCTGGAACTTCTCCCATAATAATTTTACCGGTATCCCTGTCAATTATTTTCGTACTTGCCCCAATAAAAACTCCCATTGAGATTACACTGTTTTTTCTAACAATAACTGACTCAACAATCTCGCTTCGAGCACCAATGAAGACGCCATCTTCTATAATAGTTGGACCTGCTTGAACGGGTTCTAAAACGCCACCGATTCCGACTCCACCACTTAAGTGACAGTTTTTACCAATTTGAGCTCCCGATCCAACTGTACACCAGGTATCTAAAAGTGTACCACTATCAACATGCGCTCCTATATTCACAAATGACGGCATGCAGATAACCCCTGGTGCTATATAAGATCCAAACCTTATCACTCCGTTAGGCACTTGTCGAAAACCTGCTCTTTCATGGTCTTCTTTTGTCCAACCTTGAGTTTTACCCTTAATCCTATCAATCCATGTTGCATATGGACCCGTCGTGATGGTCATTTTATTAGTTCTAAAAGATAACAATATTGCTTTCTTGGCAGTCTCGTTCGTTGCCCAACTTCCATCTGAAGATCTGTTTGCCACTCTTATTTCTCCATTATCCAATTTTTCAATGACTTCATTTATAGTATTTATGATACTCTTATCGGAGTCTGGGGATATTTCTTTCCTATTTTCCCAAGCATCATTTATGATTTTTTCTATAGACATAATTTATTGGTTTTTTAATAACCTTATTTCTTTAAGAAATAAAGACAGATTTTCAATTTTGTGTGAAATAAAATCTTTATCAGCATCCATTTTTCCAAAATGCTCATTATTAATTAACCAAACGGTTGTACATCCACGTTCATAACCTATACTTAAATTTTTAGCTATATCTTCTATATAAACAGTCTCTTTTGGATTAATGCCAAATCTATTAGTCATTTTATCAAAATTTTTGGTGTGAGGTTTTGGAATATATTCAGCATCCTGAATGTCAAATACTCTTTCTCTACCAAATAAATGCCAAACACCAAGATGAGTTAATATATTTTTAGCGTGATCAGCTGAACCATTTGTATAGATAAATTTTTCCATATCTAGTTGCTCCAGTTCATTTTTCATTATTGCATCCTCTTTCATAAATGAAATATCTACATCATGAACGAACTTTAAGAATTCTTCTCCCATTACACCGTGATTTTTTTGAAGCCCTGAGAGTGATGTGTTATATTTATAAAAATAGTTTGTTTGCAGTTCTTTTGCATCTTTTTCGCTCAGATTTAATTTTTGTTGTATGAACAAAGTCATCCGTCGACTTATCATTCCAAAAACTTTCTCTAAAGGATAACCATTATGTGAGCCATACATCACCCCATCTAAATCAAAAAGTATGTTTTTTTTTTCTTTTAAATTCATTTTCTTATTAAGGTTCCAGAACCTTGATCCGAAAATATTTCCAACAAGCATGAATGTTGCTTTGTTCCATTAATAATACCCACACCAGTAACCCCATTATTTATAGCATCTAAACAGCCTTGAATTTTTGGTATCATCCCACCACTTATAGTCTCATTTTCAATCATCTTTAAAATTTCAGATGAGGAAATCTCTTCTATTAATTTTTTTTCTTTATCTAAGACACCATCTACATTTGTCATTAAAAGTAATCTTTTTGACTTTAAAGATTTTGCAATAGCTGTTGCTGCTGTATCTCCATTAATGTTAAATGTTTGATTGTTTTCCCCTAAACCTAGTGGAGAAATGATAGGTACTTTATTTTCTTTAATAATATCCATTATAACATCATTTTTAATTTTATTTGGCTTTCCTACATAACCTAGCTCCTTAGATTCTGGCACTACCTCTATAATGTTATTTTTCTTGGTATGTATTGAAACTGCTTCTATATTATGTTCTTTCAAAGATTTAACTATATCATTATTAAAGTCGATGAGCACGTTCTCTACTATGTTAATAATTTTACTATCGGTTACTCTTATTCCATTTAAAAACTTTGACTGAATATTAGATTTTTCCAGTTCTTTATTTATTCTTGGTCCTCCACCATGAACTACTATAATTGAAAGCCCCAGTTTATGCAGAATACTTACGTCTTTAATAAAATTGTTAAATACAGATCTTGAGATATTTAAATTACCTCCATATTTAATCACTATTAATTCATTTTTGTACTTGTCGATATATTTTTGGATCTCATTTAGGTCGGGCCCAGATGACGGAAGAATCTTTTTTAATTCTTCAAAAGAAGGATTCATTAATAATCTTTTACTTTTATAGTTCTGTTGATTATTGCCTGCTGCATGATGGTCAATACATTTGTGGCGCACCAGTATAAAACGAGACCCGCAGCGAAGGGAGCAAGTATTACAGTCAACACGAGTGGCATAAACATAAATATTTGTTTTTGCATTTTAGCCATATCTCCACCACCACCTGGTTGGGGTGAAAGACGCATCTGTAAATGCATAGTAGCGCCCATCAAGACGGGTAGGATTCCGATTTCAAGAAACCCTGGCACTGAAAACGGTAGAAGACCAAACAAATTAAATAAAGAACTGGGATCCTTGGCGCTTAGATCTTGCCATATCCACATGAATGGAGCGTGACGCATCGCACTATCAATTAAAAGTAGTTTATAAATGCCGAAGAAGAACGGTATCATAATGATTATAGGGAGACACGAGGCGGCAGGATTAATACCATTTTCTCGGTATAATTTTACCATCTCTTTTTGAAGTTGAGCCTTATCATCT
Organism: uncultured Pelagibacteraceae bacterium; assembly: GCA_902619595.1. Taxonomy (GTDB): domain Bacteria; phylum Pseudomonadota; class Alphaproteobacteria; order Pelagibacterales; family Pelagibacteraceae; genus Pelagibacter. The sequence continues at coordinate 8,531 of CACNFE010000016.1, read as the reverse complement.
TTAAATCTTGCTTTTAAATTTTCTAGCTGAGGACTAATTTTTTTCATACGTCCCATGCTTTTCATGCTATATTGATTAAGTGGAAAAAATACTAATCTGATTAATACCGTCAGTAAAATTATCGAATATCCAAAATTATTTGTAAACTTATATAGATAGTCCAAAACGTACCACATTGGTTTTACTATAAAATAAAGGTTACCAAAATTAACTATTAAATCTAATTTCTTGATATTTAAATTGTCTTGATATTCATTTATAAGCTCTATTTCTTTAGCACCAAGTAATGATTGTACAGTGTGCTCTATGACTGAATTAGGCCTAGTTTCATAACCTTTTAAATCAATATAGCTTGCAATATATTTTTTGTTATATTTTATATCAAATCTTACCTCTCTACCCTTTTCAGGTAAAATTGATGTCATCCAATACTTATCTCCTTGAACCAAAACTCCATTTATAACTTTTTTTGAGAAATCTTTTTCCAGCACATCATCATAATCAACCTCATCTAAATCATTATTTGATGGATCTATTATCGAATAGCCCTCATGAACTATATAAAAATCCGTCAAGTCGTCTGGAACATTATTTCTTTTTATTGTAGCATAGGGATAGAATTTAAAAGAGTCTTTCGAGTTATTGAATAAACTTTGTTTTATCGTAAATAAGTAGTTTTCATCTAAGGAGATTAATCTTTCAAATCTAATCCCTTGTTTATTTTCATAGTAAATTTTTACAGAGTTATTTGGCTGAAGTTTATTATTACCCTCGACTTTCCATATAGTTTTAGTATCCGGAACCGAAATATTATCATTAGTTGCCCAACCTGTGTTAAACGTATAACCCTTATTTGTTAAGATAGGGTTTAATAATTTTATTTTTTCAATACTATTTAAAGTTTTATCATATTTTTTTAATTCAAGATCATCAATCATTCCACCCTCAAGGTTGATTGATCCTCTAACAGTTTGATTTTCAAAATAAATTCTATTTGAGACTTTTAAAGCCTCCTCTCTAGAAATTTTTTTGGTAATTTCTTTTTTTTCAGTAACTGTTGGAGCTTCAGATTTTTCCAAAATTTCTTTATTTTTTTCATCACTAGGATCTGCGGTTTTATTTGGGTTTAGGAAAAAAAGCGAGTAAAGGACCACAACGCAAATTGATAAGCTGATAGCAGCTATAATATTTTTTAAATTTTGATCCATTAATTTTTCTCTCTTTCAATGGGATCATAACCACCAGTATTAAACCATGGATTACATTTTAATATTCTTAAAAAACTTTTGTAAGTAGCCTTAAAAAAATTGTAGTTTTTAAAACAATCTAAAGCATAAGTTGAACATGTAGGCTCAAATTTACACGAATTTGGAAAGAATGGACTTATTAAAAATCTGTAAACTTTAATTAAAACAATAAATGGTAAATTCATATATTTCATTATCTAATTCTGCTTAAGTCCTTAAAAATACTTTCTTTGATATTTTTATATTCGTTATCAAAAAAGTTTTTTCTTGCAATAAACAAATAAGAGTAGCTTAGGTCTAAATCAATTTTTTTTAGAGCATCTAGCATAATAGATTTTAATCTTCTCTTTACAAGATTTCTAGTTACAGCTTTTGAAAAAATCTTTTTTTTTGCAATAATACTAGCATTTAAAGATTCACTACTTTTATTTGAAATTTTTTTATAAAAAATAGTAGAGTATTTGTTGATAATTTTTTTTCCTTTTAATACTGATAAAAATTCAGTATTCTTTTTAAGACTGACTATTTTTAATTTCATTTAACTATAATTTTACGTCTTTTCTTCTTTCGACGTCTAGCGATGAGCTTCCTGCCCCCTTTTGTCTTCATTTTTACTCTGAAGCCTGTCGCGCGAGCTCTCTTTCGCAGAGATGGACTATAGGTTCGTTTCATATATTTTTTTTAAAATTTTTTTAGTACTTATAAGTAATTTAGTAAACTAAGTACACATATTATTTCGTTATTCTAAATAATTGTATATTCTATATTTTATGGGTAAAAATAAAATTATTATTGGTATTATTTATTTATTAATTGTATTAATTTTTTTAATATTTTTCTTTAGATACTTTTCAATTGATGAGATTACAAGCTATGATTTTTACAAAGACAATAGAGACATTTTAATTCAATTTAAAGAACAAAGTTTGATATTTACTATAATTATATTTATTTTTGGAGTTTGGGCTTGGGTTATGCTAGCTGGTTTCGGATCTCCAGTTGTTTTATTTTCTGGCTTTTTGTTCGGTACTTATTTGGGAACAATTTTATCCACAATTGCATTAGCGTTTGGTGCTACAACATTTTACTTATTCGCAAACTTTTTTGTTAAAGATTTAGTTGAGAACAAGTTTGGTAAAAAATTTTCATATTTAAAAAGTTTTTTTGAAAAAAATGAGTTCTTTTATCTTTTCTTATACAGGTTAGTGGGAGGTATACCCTTTGCAATTAGCCATGTAATCCCAACTATTTTTAATGTTAAATGGAAAAATTTTTTCTTTGCGCATTTAGGAATGGTCCCACAAATTTATATTCTGTCTACAATTGGAAATTCTATTTCAGAGATAATAAATACAAATGATACTCCACCATCTATTATGGAAATTATTTTTCTTCCAAAAATTTATTTGCCAATATTAGGATTTATAGTTTTTATTTTGCTTTCAATCTCAGTTAGAAAAAAAATATTTAAAAAAGGTTAATAAATTATGGTGCTGGAGAACAGGACTCGAACCTGATAATCTATGCATTACCAATGCATTGCACCCACCTTCGTGCTGCTCCAGCATATTATTGCCATATTAAGCTATTAAATGTATAAGAGATAATAGTAATTTTTAAATAAAACATTAATAATGAGAGGCTTGACGTGGGCATACACTACACATATGGAGCTTTTAAATCTGCAAAAAAAATGGAGAAGCAGGCCAAAAAAGAAAAGAAACTTGCTGAACGACGAGCCCGAAAAGCTGCGAAAGATGGTTCAAAGAAACCAAAGAATGAAACTACTATGCATGATATTTCAAAAGCCATAACGCTTGATGATTTGACACGACCGGACAAGAAATGAAGGATAAAAAAAAATATATAAAGTTAGCTACAGCTTTAAAGAAAAATTTAAAAAAAAGAAAAATTTTCCAGAAAAAAAATCAAAAAAAATAAAGAATCAAAATGTCTATTCAGCCGGATTCTTGGATAAAAAAAATGTGCAAAGAGCACAATATGATCGAGCCTTATGAAGAAAACCAAGTTTCAAAAGGAAAAATTTCCTACGGACAAAGTAGTTTTGGTTATGATGTAAAAATATCTGATGAATATCGTATATTTACAAATGTAAATAATTCTTTAGTCGACCCAAAAAATTTTTCTGAAGAAAATTTTGTAGAAAGAAAGGGACCCTATTGTATTATTCCACCTAACTCATTTGTTTTAGGAAAAACTGTTGAATTTTTTAGGATCCCTAAAAACGTACTTTGTATTTGTGTTGGTAAAAGCACGTATGCTCGATGTGGTATTATTGTCAACGTCACACCAATTGAGAATCAGTTTCGTGGTCACATCGTGATTGAGCTGAGCAACACAACACCTAATCCGGCGAAAGTCTATTCCAATGAAGGCATAGCACAATTTTTATTTTTTAAATCAGATATAACGCCTGATACATCCTATGAGACAAAAAAAGGAAAGTACCAAAACCAAAAAACCATTGTTACCGCAAAAGTAAAATAAATAATGGATAAATTTGTTATAAAAGGTCCTTGCAAAGTGAGGGGACAGGTTTTAATAAGCGGCTCGAAGAATAGTGCTCTACCCATACTCGCGTCAACATTATTATTTGATGAGACAGTTACTTTAGAAAACCTTCCTCAAGTAAGAGATATAGATACAATGTTAAATCTTTTGAAATCACTTGGCAAGATTGTTCAATTTTCTAAAAATAAAAAAATAGTCAAAATTTCAAATTCAAAAAGACCGAAGTATTTTGCATCTTATTCAATCGTAAAAACTATGAGAGCCGGAATTTTAGTTTTAGGACCCCTAGTTGCCAAATATCAAAAATCAATTTCAAGTTTTCCTGGTGGCTGCATTTTAAATGGAAATTCGGGCAGACCAATTGATTTACATTTAAGTACATTAAAAAAACTTGGAATGAAATATGAAATTAAAAACGGATATATTCATGCAAGTTCAAAAGGAAAATTAAAAGGAAGATCTATAAAATTTCCAACAATAAGCGTTGGTGCGAGTCAACAGTTAATAATATCTTCCGTATTAGCAACAGGAAAGTCGTTGCTTTCAGGTTTAGCAACCGAACCAGAAGTAAAAGATTTAACTAATTTTTTAAAAAAAGCAGGTGCAAAAATTAAATGGGTTGGCAAAAGAACGTGCAGAATAATTGGTGTAGAAAAACTAAAAGGAATTAGATATTCAGTAATGGGTGATAGAATAGAAACAGGTACATTTTGTGTTGCTGCAACACTGACAAAGGGTAGGCTACTAATTAAAAATTTTGATCCAAAATTAATTCAAACCGAATTAAAAATTTTAAAAAAAGTAGGTGCAAAAATTAAAGAGTCAAAAAATCAAATTTTGATACAGGGGCCAAAAAAAATAAAAAATATAAAAAATATCGTTACAAAGGAGTACGAAGGATTTCCTACTGATCTCCAACCAATATTTATGGTACTGCTATGTAAAGCAGACGGTATTAGCACGATTTCAGAAAAAATTTTTAAAGGAAGGTTTATGCATGTAATGGAATTACAAAGGCTGGGAGCTAAAATATTTGTCAAAAATGCAAAAGCGTTAATTTATGGTGACCCAAACTTTGGTATTGGGGCAGAGGTAATGAGTAGTGATTTAAGGGCATCCGCGGCATTAGTACTTGCAGGTATTACATCTAAGGGAGTTACTACAATATCTAGGATCTATCATTTAGAAAGAGGCTATGAGCAATTTGAACAGAAATTAAGAAAAATTGGAGTAAATATAAAAAGAGTTTCTGGATGAATAAGGCATATTTAAAAAAAATAATTGCTCAGTCTCCAGAGGATTTACAAATAATTTCAGCATGTTGCTCAGAAGGAATTGTAAAAGTTAGTGACATAAAATATTTACAAAAAAATAAAATATTTTTAATATCGATTAATCGACATGCAAAAGAAATAGAAAAATCTCAAATCAAAATAAATAGTATAATAAGATTTGAGTATATCCAGGGCTCAAAGTCAAAAAATATAGACCAAAAAAAGCAAGATGAGGAATTGGAGCTAATATCGATTGATATATTCAAAAAAAATAACATTTTTGAAATAACACTATTGTTTTTAAATAATAAAATTATAACTTTAACCGCAGAAATAATAGAAGTGATTTTAGAGGATCAAAAAAGCTTAAATGATAAAAATACTGAATTATAAAAATAGTTTATCTCTTAAAAAATTATCTACATTTTTAGAGAGAAGAAGATTTGCTGAGAATAAAGATGTTGGCATAGTTCAGAATATACTAAAAGATATAAAAAAAAATAAAGTGAAGGCTTTAAAAAAATACGAATTAAGGTTTGGTAATAATACACAAATAAATATTTCAAAAAATCAGATTAAAAAAAGCATAAAAAATTTAGATCCAAAAGTAAAAAAAGCAATAGATTTTGCATATAAAAGAATATTTAATTTTCATCTAAAACAAAAAAAAACACTTGGAGATATTTTTTATAGGGATAGTTATGGAAATAAATTACAATATAAAAATGTTCCAATTAGTTCAGTTGGATTTTATGTTCCTGGTAATTTACCATCAACACTTTTAATGAATACTATTCCAGCTAAAATAGCAAAAGTTAAAAGACTAGTTTTAGCTACACCTAAAATAAATGGAATGTTAAACCCAGCAGTACTTTATGCAGCAAAAAAAGTTGGTATTAACGAAATTTACTCAATGGGTGGTGCCCAAGCTATTGCAAGCTTAGCTTTCATACAGAAGGTTAATAAAATAGTTGGACCAGGAAATAAGTTTGTTGCTGAAGCAAAAAAACAATTATCAACAAATTTAGTAGGCACAGAGTCAATGTACTGCGGGGCCTCTGAAATTTGTGTTTTAGCGGACAAATATACTGATATAAATCAAGTAGCTACTTCTCTAGTATCTCAAGCAGAGCATGATCCTGATAGTCAATGCATATTAGTTACAAAAGATAAAAGCTTAATTAAAGAAGTTAACAAAAGAATTCAAAGTATTTTAAAAACTATTCCAAGAAAAAAAATTGCTTTCAATTCTCTTAAAAAGAATGGATTAATTATAAAAGTAAAATCGGATAAGCAAATAGCCGAAGTAATTAACGAGGTGTCACCTGAACATTTAGAAATAAATGTAAGAAATTTTAAAAAATACGTAAATAAAATTATAAATGCTGGAAGTATTTGTAACGGTCAGTATACTCCAATGAGTCTTTCAGATTATACTGTAGGTACAAATCACGTTTTGCCAACATCAGGTTCAGCAAAATTTAGTTCTGGTCTTAGTTTAGGCGAATTTGTTAAAAAAATATCCATTGTAACTTTGAGCAAATTAGGGGTAGAAAAAATTGGAAATCAAGCTATAACTCTTTCCGAGTTTGAGAAGTTACACGCTCATACTCAAAGTATTAAATCGAGAATGAGGAGAAATTAAAATTGCCAAAAGAAGAAGTTCTAGAGTTTAAAGGAAAAATTTTAAAAAGTCTTCCAAACGCAATGTTTGAGATCAAGTTAGAAAACGGTTATACATGTATTGGATATACAGCTGGCAAACTTAAGAAGAATCGAATTAGAGTTCTTGAAGGAGATCAAGTTTTATGTTCCATTTCACCTTATGATCTTAAACGTTGCCGCATAATTTTTCGATATTAATAAATGGGTCTCTGGTGTAGCTGGTGCGCACGAACGCCTGAAAAGCGTTAGGACCTGGTTCGTTTCCAGGGGGACCCACCTCAATTCATTTATTTTTTAAAAATAATACTCTTGCAATAAATTTTAAAATCTAATAGTTAATCATCAGCTAATTTAGCTAGAAGTTAACAATAAGAAGAAAGAGTAAAATAAGTATGAGTACATTAAAAGGCAAAGTAAAGTGGTTCAACGGTAAGAAGGGCTACGGATTTATAGAACGAACAGACTCAGAAGGTGGCAAGGATGTTTTTTGCCATGCCTCGGCTGTTAGAGAAGCTGGTCTTCGTTTTTTGAATGAGGGAGATGAGATCGAATTTGAACTTTCTCCCGATGATGGAAAAGGTCCTTCAGCAATTAATTTGAAGAAGATATCTTAAAAAGTTATTTCATTAAAAAATATTTGTATAGGAGTATTTAGTCATTTGACTAGTACCCTATACAATTTATTCTTGCATAAATCTATTTAAGTGTTAAATAGCAATGTAATGATTAAGAATATAAATACTTTTAAAAAAACACACAGACATAATCTACATGGCTGCAAAGCCAGCTATTAATCATTTTAAAATTTAAATTTAATAACAATTAGTATAAAAAGAAAGAGGACGCCTTGGTGGTGAAATAGCATCACGTCGGTTTGTGGATCCGAAGTCGTAGGAGCGTAACCTACCCAAGGTACCAAAACATGAATGAAGAAAATAAACTCAATCCATCCTTACCATCTGGATTTGAAGATCGTTGGGGCAAGAAGCTAGTTCTTAAAAAACAGCTTATAAAAGTGATTGAAAAAAATTTTATAAAGTTCGGAGCTGAACCACTGGAGACTCCATCCTTTGAGTATACAGGAAATATTGGATCGTTTTTAGCAGAGGATGAGGATAACCCTATGTCTGACATTTTTACCTACGACGATCGAGATAATAAAATCAGTTTAAAATATGATCTCTCAAGTCCCTTAGCAAGATTTTATGCACAATATAATCAAGAACTACCTTCAATTTATAAAAGATATGCAATTCAAAATGTCTTTAGAAATGAGAAGCCTTCTAACGGACGCTACAGAGAATTTTTACAAGGGGATTTTGATATTATTGGAAATGTTAATTTTGCACAGGCAAATGCTGAACTATGTAACTTAATATCTACCACTCTTAAAGACATCGGTCTTAATTCTAATCAGTTTACAATTAATGTAAGTAATAGAAAAATAGTTCAAGGGTTAATTGATGATTTAAAGATATCGAAAGCCAAACAATTAAAAGTAATTAGAGCAATCGATAAATTAGATAAGCCTGGATTTGGTTTAAAAGGAGTTGAAGATCTTCTTAAAAAAGAAAGAAAAGATCAAAGCGGTGCTGTAACAAAAGGAGCTGATTTAACTAATGATCAAGTAGCAAAAATATTAAATTTTTTAAAAATAAAAGATTTAAAAGAATTGAAAGAAAATTTAAAAAATCCATTATCACAAGAGGGAATAAAAGAACTAGAGGAAGTATATGAGGTAATTAGTTACGGATCTAATTCAAATCAAGTAAAAACAAATTTTACAATTGTGCGTGGCCTTGCATACTATTCA
>CACNFE010000015.1 GCA_902619595.1 uncultured Pelagibacteraceae bacterium | reverse complement strand
TTTCTTAACTTGAAAAACTTATCATTTATAAGCGTTAACTCTTGTGCCGCAGCATGAAATTTTAAACCTCTATCGGTTGCAGGAACTAATGGAACTTCAATTGTATTTTCAATTGAACCAGTTCCAGCACTGACTTTTATGATACCCCAATCGCCTTGCTCTGATATAGCAAGCTGTCTTTCATTTTTTTCTTCTTCGGTTTCAAATGGATAATCTTTTTTCTTAAAGTTTGAGCTTAATAATTGTAACTCATCAGTCATTTCTTGAATTTTAATTCTTGTATCTGTTTCCATTAAACTATCGTTTGTAAGCAGAGGAATTAATTGGCCAGTTTTATTAATATACTCAAGCAAAATTTTTTTTTGCTGATTATTTAAATCTGGAGAATTTTGTATTTCTGCAGTTATTTTTTTTAGATTTTTGTTTTCTATTTTTATAATTGATGTGCTTTTAAATTCTCTTTCCTCAATTGGAAATTGGTACTTCAAACCTAATAATGACTCATTAACCTTTGCAACTTGACATAATTCATTAGCTGATTTTGGATAAAATCCTTTTGCTATATCCCAAGAATAATAAAGCCAAATCAATAAAATCGCACTACTACCAACAATTATCCAATGTGTTCCACCTTTTGCTCTTTCTGGATTACCAAAAACTGCATCGACTTTTTCAGTTTTAATTAGTCTACGTCCATAAAGGATACACCCAACAATCGATACAAGGATTAAAATTGTGATAATTTGGGTTAGCATTTAATTTTCTTTCCCCATAATTTCTTCTTCCATATCCCAAATCATGGAGAGTATTTCTTCTCTTTTTGATGAAAATTCTTTATTCTTTTTAATTTCTCTTAAATCTTCTTTAAGACCCATCTCTGCAAAAGGTAGATTATATTCTTTATGAATTCTTCCTGGCCTTGGTGCCATGACATATAGTCTTTCTCCTAATAATAAAGCTTCCTCAACTGAGTGAGTAATTAAAATAATTGTTTTACCTGTTTCTTTCCAAATTTTTAAAACAAGCGATTGCATTTTTTCTCTAGTTAATGCATCAAGTGCTCCTAATGGTTCATCCATTAAAATTAAATCTGGATCATTAATTAGACATCTTGCTAGAGCTACCCTTTGTTGCATACCACCTGATAATTGATAAGTTGGAGTATTTCCAAAACCTTTAAGACCAACTATTTCTAACCACTCCTCAACTTTTTTTGCAGTTGAAACAGGATCTTCTTTCTTCATTCTTAATCCAAAGTTTACGTTTTCAGAAACTGTTAACCATTCGAAAAGCGCACCTTGTTGAAAAACCATACCTCTATCTACACCTGGTCCGTTAATTTCATTATTGCCTAGAGTTATTGTTCCAGATGTTGGTCTGATAAAACCGGCTGCAATATTTAATAAAGTGGTTTTGCCACAACCTGATGGTCCCAGCACAGTTAAAAGCTCACCTTTTTTAATTGTAAAATTTAAATCTTTGAGCGCATGGACAGTTTCTCCTTTTGGAGATTTAAAAATCATATTTAAATTTTGAGAAACAAGATCGCTCATAAGATAACTTTATATTAAAATTTGAATAAAAAAAATAGGCACCAATTTAAAAAATTGGCGCCTATTTAATTTTAATTTACCTTCAAATTATAGAGGTAAAAAACTAGTGTCTACATTTCCTCTTGGTGTTCCCATTCCTTTTAAGAATGCATCAAGATTTCCTTTAGTCATAGACTCTTTAGTCTCCTCTGGAGTTAGAAATTTGAAGCCACTTAAAGTTTCTTTCATATCAGAAACTTTCATCTCTGAAGCTTTTGACATAGAATTCATATCGCTTTTACCAGCTCTATATCTAGCATTTGCTTCATGTGTTACTTCAATAAAAGTTCTAAGCATACCAGGATTTTCCTTCATAAACTTTGTAGTTACTGAAGTAATATCTATTCCAAGTATTCCAGCGTCTCTAGCTTCTTGAACTGTAAGTAATCTAGTTCCAACTGCAGTTGCAGCTTTAATTGAATTACCACCAAATAAACATGCCATTACAACATCACCGCTTACTAATGCAGCAGCTCCTTCTTCAGGATCCATTTGTATAATATCCATTTTTTTTCTGTCAGCTCCAACAACTTTCATACTTTCATCAAAAACGTATTCAGCCATTGTTCCTAGCGGCACAGCAACTTTCTTACCTTCTAATTCTGTAGCATTAGCTTTTGTAATTCCAGATGCATTAGAAGTTACACAAGTTGTTCCACCCATTCCATATTCCATAGCAATATCAACTAACTTAATTGGCGCTTTAGATTTTACTGCGTTAATGAAAGGTACTAAACCTTGTGAATAAGAAATATCAATGTCTCCTGCTAACATAGCATCAGTCATTGCTCCACCATTTGTGAAGTTAGTCCACTTAACCGGCACTCCTAGAGCTTTAGCAAAATTTTTCTTCTGCATGTCCTCTAGATTTGGACTTGGCCATTCTAAAAAGTAAGCAACTCTAACTTCATTCGCTGCAGAATTTGCTACAGAAATACTTAAGTTAAGAGCAACAATTACTCCTAGAAGATAGCTTATTATTTTTCTCATATTTATCCCCTTTGATAATTATTAATAAACAGCATTTAAGTTCATATTCAACACGATGTAAATGATCATTTAGTTCGCTTTAAGTTAATTAAAACAACTAAAAGTTGTATAATATGACGCGCTATTGTTATTATATTTTTCTAGTTAAGAATAATGTAATAGTCTAAATATATTCTAATAATGAGTTCAGAAAATAAAAACAAAATTCCAAATTCTTTAAATGAACATTGGATGCCATTTACATCTAACAAAGACTTTAAAGCAAAACCAAGATTAATTACTGAGGCTAAAGGATGTTATTTAAAAAATCATGAAGGTCAAACCATGATTGATGCAAGTTCAGGTCTTTTTTGTAATCCACTTGGACATGGTCGAAAAGAAATTATTGATGCTATTACAAATCAATTAAAAACATTAGATTATTGCCAGCCCTTTCAACAAGGTTTTGGTGGATCATTTGATTTAGCAACAAAAATTTCTAAACATACACCAGGTAATATTAATAAAATGTTTTATACCATTTGTGGTTCAACAGCAGTTGAAACTGCAATAAAAATTGCAATTGCATATCATAAAGCAAGAGGACACGGCCATAGATACAGGTTTGTTGGAAGAGAGAGAGCTTACCACGGAATGAATATTGGAGCGACTTCTGTTGGAGGAATGATTAATAACGTTAAAACTTTTGCAAGTGTGTTAATGCCAGGCGTATTACATATGAGACATACACATCTACCAGAACATAAATTTATAAGTGGTCAGCCCGATACGGGAGCAGAAATGGCGGATGACCTAGAGAGAATTTGTATTAATTTTGGAGCAGAAAATATTGCAGCATGTATTGTTGAGCCAGTTGCAGGATCAACAGGAACCTTAGTCCCTCCAAAAGGTTATCTACAAAGATTGAGAGAGATCTGCGACAAGCATGGAATTTTATTAATTTTTGATGAAGTTATTACTGGCTGGGGAAGAATGGGATCAGCATTTGGAGCACAAGAATTTGGAGTTACTCCTGATATGATGACAATGGCAAAAGCAACAACAAATGGAATTAGTCCGATGGGAGTTGTTGCATGTAAAGATGAGATTTATGATACAATTATGGATGGTTCACCAAAAGGAACAATCGAATTATTTCATGGATATACATATTCAGGAATCCCAATTTCAGTTGCAGCCGCACTAGCAGTTCAAGAAATATTCGAAAAAGATGACATCTTTAACAGAGCTAAAGAAATGTCACCTTACTTTCAAGAAGGTTTATTTTCATTGAAAGATATAGATATAGTAGACAACATTCGTGGTTATGGAATGATGGGTGGTATAGATTTAAAAATGGACAAAAAACCTGGTGTAGCTGGGTTCACTTGTTTTAAACATTGTTACGAAGCAGGAGTAAATTTCAAAGCCACAGGAGATTGTTTAATAATTGCTCCAATGTTTATCTCTGAAAAAAAACATATTGATGAGATTATTGAAAAACTGAGAACTGGTATTACTAACTATTCGAAAAGTAAAAAAAATTAATTTTCATTTTGTTAGGGCAACAGGGAAAATATTATGAAAATTGGCGTTCCAAAAGAAATTAAACCTCAAGAAAATAGAATCGGCTTAACCCCAGATAGTGTGAAAGTGTTAACTTCAAATGGCAACGAAGTATTAGTTGAAAAAAATGGAGGAGTTGAAGCTGGTTTCGATAATGAACAATATAAAAAAGCAGGCGCAAAATTAGTTGATAGAGCCGAGGATATATTTAACGACTCAGAAATAATTGTAAAAGTAAAAGAACCTCTATCAAATGAAGTTAAAATGATTAAAGAAAACCAAATTGTATTTACTTATTTACATTTAGCAGCTGCAAAAGAACTTACTCAAGGATTAATAGACTCAAAAGGTGTTTGTATAGCTTACGAAACAGTTACTGATAACAATGGTCGTTTACCTTTGCTTGCACCTATGAGCGCGGTTGCAGGAAGAATGTCAGTACAAGCTGGAGCGCATTGTTTAGAGAAAAATCAAAAGGGTAGAGGAGTGCTTCTTGGTGGTGCTCCAGGTGTTGAGCCTGGAAATGTTGTTATATTAGGTGGAGGAGTAGTAGGAGAGAATGCAGCAATAATTGCAACAGGTTTAAAAGCTAGAGTACATGTGGTTGATAAATCAGAAGCAAGACTTAAACAACTTTCAGAAATGTTCGGAGATAAAATAATACCACAACATAGTGACAAAATTGACCTTGAAAAGTTAATTTCGGAATGTGATTTATTAGTAGGTGGAGTATTAATACCTGGTGCTGAAGCACCAAAATTAGTAACAAAAAAAATGCTAAAAGGAATGAAAAGAGGATCTGTAATAGTTGATGTTGCTATCGATCAAGGTGGATGTGTTGAAACAAGTAAACCAACAACACATGCCGAACCAACATATATTGTTGACGATATTGTTCACTACTGTGTTGCAAATATGCCAGGCGGTGTTCCTAGAACCTCCACTTTAGCTTTAAATAAAGCAACTCTACCTTTTATATCTAAGTTAGCAAAAGAAGGTTATCAAAAAGCTCTAAAAAACGATCAAAATTTTTTAGCAGGTCTAAACGTTCATAAAGGAAATATAACTTATAAAGCTGTAGCAGATGTTTTCGGACATAAGTATTTATCACCAAATGAGGCCATAGCATAATGTACAGACCTTTACCTGATGGCTTAACAATAAAAAACTCACCAATTGAAGGATTAGGTTTGTTTACAAATATTGATATAAAAAAAAATACATTCATAGGGGTTACTCATATAAGAGACGAACAATTTGAAAATAAATATATTAGAACACCTTTAGGAGGGTTTTATAACCATTCAGATGTTCCAACAGTTGTGAGAATGGTAACAGACTCTTTACCTAAACTAAAATTTGGAGATATTTTGGACGTTGACTCTGATACAAAAAAATTTCCAGGTAAAGAAAATGATGGTGAAAATGTATTCTTCAATCTGCAAGAAAAACCTGATGCAAAGTATTTTTTTATGGTTGCTGCAAAAGATATAAAAGCTGGAGACGAACTTACAGCGAACTATAATCTCTATACCTATCCAAAAACTGGTGTAGGTTTACAGATGCTATAAATGGAAAAAAAATTACCAAATGATTGTAAAGTTGTTGTAATAGGTGGTGGTGTAGTTGGCTGTTCAACCGCATACCATTTAGCAAAGTTTGGTTGGAAAGATACAATTTTACTTGAAAGAGATCAATTAACCTCAGGTACTACTTGGCACGCTGCTGGCTTAGTTAGTCAATTAGGTCCATCCGCGGGAATAACTAAAATAAGAAAATACTCTTTAGACTTATATAAAAACTTAGAGAAAGAAGTAGACTTTTCTCCAGGTTTAAAACTCAATGGTGCATTATCTATTGCTACAACACCAGGAAGATGGGAAGAATTAAAAAGACAAGCAACTACTGCCCAATTATACGATGTCAATGTTGAAGTATTAAACTTAGAACAAATTAAAAAAAAATATCCCATAATTAATAATGATGGTGTTTTAGGTGGAATTTTTATGCCAGGCGATGGCCAAGCAGACCCTGTCGGAGTAACAAATCTGCTTGCTAAAGCAGCCAAAAAAGAAGGTGCTAAAATATTTGAAAAATCACCAGTTCAAAAAATTTTAAAAAAAAATGGAAGAGTTTCAGGAGTAGTGGTAAATGGAAAAACAATTGAATGTGAATATATTGTTTTAGCAACAGGAATGTGGTCTAGACAAATTGGTGAAGATACAGGTTTTAGTGTTCCACTTTACCCTGCAGAACATTTTTATATTATTACTGAGTCTATTAAAGATCTACCAAAGGATCTTCCTGTATTAAGAGATTTTGACGATAGTTTATATTTAAAAGAGGATGCGGGTAAAATGTTGGTTGGAATTTTTGAGGGTAAATCAATTCCTGCATTTAATAAAACAAATAGAGTTCCAGAAGATTTTTCTTTTGGGGAATTTCCAGAAAACTTTGATCATTTTGAACCATATCTTACTGCTGCAATAAAAAGAGCACCAATTTTAGAAAAAGCAGGAATTAGAAAATTTTTTGCAGGGCCTGAATCATTTACACCTGATACAAATACTTTGTTAGGCGAAATACCAGAGATTAAAAATTTATTTGCTTGCTGTGGTCTAAACAGTATTGGAATTGGAAGTGGAGGAGGTGTCGGAAAAGTTACAGCTGAGTGGATGATGAGTGGCCATATTAACGAAGACCTATTTATTTATGATATAAAAAGATTTCAAAACTTTCATTCAAATATAGATTTTATTAAAGAAAGAATAACTGAGACCTTAGGTGATCTTTATGGAATGCATTGGCCGTACAAACAACATAAAACATCAAGAAATCAAAAGTTACTTCCGTATCATGACGAACTTAAAAAAGCTGGAGCATGCTTTGGTGTTTCAGGAGGATACGAAAGACCAATGTGGTTTAACTTAAATGGATCACCAGCAGAGTATAAATATAGTTATGGTTATCAAAACTGGTATCCATCCGTTGAAAACGAAACTAAAAATACAAAAAAAAATGTAGGATTGTTTGAATTAAGTCCTTTTTCAAAATTTGATTTAAGAGGAGAAAAAAGCTTTGAAGATCTCCAAAAAATTTGTACTGCTAACATTAAGTCAACTCCTGGTAAAACAACCTATACACAAATATTAAATAAGGATGGTGGAATAGAAATTGATTGTACAGTCGTTTGTTTAGATAAAAATTATTTTAGAATAATAAGCTCTGCAGCAACAAGAGAAAGAGATAAGTTTTTTATATTAAAAAATATTTCAGATGAAGTGGAGCTTAAAGACGTAACCGATGATTATTGCTGTTTAGGATTATTTGGGCCAAAATCAAGAGATTTACTTTTTAAAATAAGTAAAGATGATTTTTCTAATGATAGTTTTAAATTTGGTTATGGTAAATATGTAAAAATTAATAATATTAAAGTTTGGGCTCAAAGACTTTCATATGTGGGTGAATTGGGTTTTGAGTTATATATAGAAAAATCAAATGCTATAAATTTATATAAAGCAATTATTGCAGAGGGAAAAAATCACAATTTAGTTCATTGCGGTATGCATGCAATGGATACAATGCGGATGGAAAGTGGTTTTTTGCATTGGGGACACGATATATCGCCTGAGGAAAATCAATATCAAGCCGGTTTAAGTTTTGCAATTAGTTATAAAAAGAATACTGACTTTCTAGGAAAAGACGCATTATTAAAAATTAAAGATAAAGAGCCCAATAAAAAAATGACGATGCTAACTTTAAAAAGCAAAAAAGCTGGGGAACCTTTGCTACTTCATGATGAACCAATTTATTTAGATGACAAGATAATAGGAAGAACTACATCTGGGAATTATTCTTTTAATTTTAACAAAAATTTAACATTTGGATATGTAGAGAAAGATTTGTCTAATTTGGACACTAGTAAGAACAAGCTTTATATAGAAGTGGGCAAAGTAAAATATGAGGCAGAGTATTTAGCTAAACCTCTCAATCAAAATAACTTTAAGACAATCTGAGAGCGAATACTCATCCTGGACGATTTGACTCAATCCTTAACCTCAATTTGAACAACCTGATAGTTGTATTGATTCGCCTCTCGTGTTTTATTACGCTATGTCTACAGAACAAACTTTAAGCAAACCCGAGAATGAGACTTTCTTAGAAGAGCAAGAAGCACAAATAGAACATAAATCATCTCAAAAAGTAGACATTAATATTTTATTAGAAAAAGTAAGAGCAGAAAAAAAGAAAGAAAAAAAAGAAAATTTAATATTTTTAAGTCTTATTTCATCAGTTATATTAATAACTGCATTTATCGCTTCGTTTTAATATTTTTTCAAATTAAGTCTAGCTGTATTTAATAATTTACAAACCATAGTTGAAATTCTTTGCATATTCTTAAATCTCATTTTTTCAACTTCAACACTGACTTTTTGACCTGAGTGAATACTATAAAGGTTTAAATCATTTTTAATAATAAACTTTTCTCTCTCTAGTTTTCTTAACTTTCTAATTACGGTTGGTCTTGGAACACCAGTTAGATCAGATATTGTCATGGCATTTAATCCAAAACTTCCACTCAAGCTAAGAAGGTCCTTTGAAAATCTGGCTCCTTCATCAGTGATACTATCTAAAAACTTAGAATAGTTTTTATCTCCCTTTATTTTATTATTAAAATGTAAATTTTGATTATAAACAATCGTTGCCCATATTGAGAAAGTTTCATAATCTTTAAAAAAAACTTTTTTATATTCTGTCATAAACTCAATTTGAAAATTTAAAAAATATCTCCAGCATTGGGTATAATTAGTTTTGATTAAAGATATAAAGTCATCTGTAGAAATGTGATTTTTGATAATTTTATTTTCTAAAAGTTTTTTTGAAAAACTTGATAATAATCTTGATATATGTTTTATAGAATTTGAGGGTTTCTGGAATTCAAAACCATCACGCTGAATAGTCAGGCTTTTTTTATTTTTTTTTAAAACACCTGCTTTTTCCAATTCTAAAATCTTTCGTCTTGCGGTTTCCTTCGAAATATCCAATTCTTTTGCTATATCAACAATACTAAATTTTTTAAATTCAACTTCTCTTGGCTTATAATACTCATCCCAAGTGTAACTAAGCATATAATCACTATATGCTGTCATTGTTTTGTTTACTAAACTTATTAGAATAAAATACTTATCAAGATCCTGAAATTGACTGTAAGCTCTGTGAAGCCAATCTCGTTGTAACTCTAGATAATCTGTATGTAATGCGTGATAATTTTTTGTGTAAATATTTGAAATATGACTTTCCTGTATTTCAGTTGAGAATAAATTAAGGGTTTCCTTCATTTTATTTAAAATTATTATATCGAGAAATAATAATATTATTGAAAGTACATCAAGAAAAATTTATATATTTACAAAAAATTAAATCTTTAATTAGCCTTAATAATAATGGAATTCGTAAAATTAGTAGGTCCAGCAGGCGTTTTTTTTATTATGTTTGCATTAGGCCTAAATCTTACATTAAGAAACTTTGTAAAAGTTTTTAAAAGTTTTGAAAACCTTATAGTTGGTTTAATTTGTCAAATAATCATATTACCTGTCATTGGTTTAATACTTATATCTTTGATTGATTTAACACCTGAATTTCAATTTGGAATATTTTTATTATTGATCATGCCATCTGCGGCAATGTCCAACTATGCTACAAAACTAGTAAATGGCAATGTCTCTTTATCAATTACATTAACTTCATTGTGTGCTTTATTATCTTTTATTACTGTTCCATTATATTTAAATCTTTTTGGTAAATATATTTATGAAGATTTTTTTGAGTTAAATTTAATTATTTTTTCAATTAAAACATTTTTATTTATAACGGTCCCTGTTTTTTTGGGAATTTATTGTAGGAAGAAATTTCGAGCCGTATTTGAAAAAAAAATTTTTTTACTAGATCGTCTAGCATTTGGAATATTTTTAATTATCGTATTTATTGCAATATTTATGGAAAGAAATAATTTAATAAATTATTTTGACGATATTGGTGTAGTTATTATTTCGTTACTTGTACTTATTGTGATTGTAGTTTTTACAGTAGTAAATATTTTTGTAAAAGATATTGCATCAAGAAGAGCTATTTTAATTGAAGGTTTACTTCAAAATGGTGCAATGGGTTTTGTAATTGGATCTTTAATTTATAGCGAAGTTGTTTATCTTATACCTATAGCAATTTATGCTTTGCTTCAATATTGCGTTCTTATGTTTTATATCGGAAATATTAAGATTAAAAATTAATTAATCTCTCTAAAAACCCAAGGCCATTCAATATATTTTGAATATTTTTTAAACCAAAAAGATAAATATCTTTCTGATAAATAAGCATACAATCTTGTTTGATCGTATCCTTTTAAATTATCTAAGCCAAAAATTTTTTCACATTCAAAGAGCCATGGAAAAACATCACTAAAATATTTTTCCATAATATCTTTTTTGGATATAAACATTATATGTGGATTGTAAAAAGATCTTGTATTTACATATTTTCGAAATTCCTCACGATCCTCTTTTTTTAAGACATCAATTGCTTTATCCAAAATTCCAAAACCGTGATGCATATCAAAGTGAAGTTTTATGCTTGAATTTTTTAAATTAAATAAAATTTTAGGATCTCTAATTAAGTTTTTCCAGCCCCGCTTAACAATTTTCATAAACTTTGTCCCAAGATGTATAGGTTCACAAATTACAGCATTATAATTTTTCCATTCATCGGGAATGTCATTTAAAATTATTTCTTCTAATGGCTTATCAATATTTTCGTTTTTAGATTTTAACCAAAATCTTCTTCTTTGACAAAAGCCAATCCAATCTTCTTTAGAAAAGCTATTAAATTTATTTTTCCAAAACCAATAATGAAAAGTCAGCTCTGAATAATTTTTTTCTTTAAAATTAATATTTTCTCCCCCCTCGCATTTAATATAATTGGAGTTGAAACTATTTTTTCCAACTCCTACTAAATTTACACTCAATTTTTCTAACTTTTCTGATTGAATATTAGTTATGCAGTATATTTTAGGATAAGCCATTTATTAATATATTTGTACAATTAAAGTTGATATTAATTCATTATTTTAAAAACTAAATGAAAATTTACGATTGTACAACGTTTTACTCAGAACATATGATGATGGATGTAAGGTTCAGCATATTAAACAAATATGTTGAAAAATTTGTTGTTACAGAGTCTTTATATTCTCATAGTGGAAAAAGAAAAAAATTGAATTTTGATATAAATAATTATCCAAAATTTAAGAATAAAATTATCTATTTAGTTATAGATAAAGAGCCAAATGATTTGATAGAAATTGAGCATAACAATGTTCATAAAAGACTTAATAGTATAAAGCGAATTGAACTTTCTTATAACTATATGAATAACGCAATTAAAGATGTTGCTGATGATGATTTGATTATACTTAGTGATAATGACGAAATACCAAATCTAGACTCAAAAGCTTTTTTGAATTGTAAAAAAAATATCATTTTATTCAAACAATTATTTTTTTACTATAAATTTGATTTATTTTACGATTTGATGCCATGGTTTGGATCAAAGGCTTGTAAAAAAAAATCATTAAAATCTTTTTCATGGTTAAATAATTTAAAGGGGAAAAAATATCCCTTTTGGAGGCTCGATACTCTTTTCTCACAAAATAAAATGATAAATCTTGAAATTATAAACGATGGTGGTTGGCACTTTACAAATTTAAAATCACCAAAAGATCTTTACGAAAAATTTAATAATTTTGGTCACCATGATGAGTTTATTGATAGTGGAATTACAATTGAAAAACTTAAGTTTTATATTGATAATGGTATAGTTTTTTATAATCATTTTGCAGATCAAAAAGATCAAAATAAATGGAATTATAATTATAAGCTAAAAAAAATTAACAACGAACTTCTTCCAAAATATTTAGTTGATAATAAGGATAAATATAAAAACTGGTTTAGTTAAAAATGAAAATTTACGATTGTTGTATATATTATGATGAAAATTTAATGCTTGATATGAGGTTTAATATATTAAATGAGCATGTTGATAAGTTTGTGGTCGTTGAAGCAACAAGGGATCATTCAGGGAACCCAAAAAAACTTAATTTTGATATAAAAAATTTTCAAAAATTTAAAGAAAAAATAATCTATCATGTAGTAGAAGATATACCCCAGGAAGTTAAAAATTATAAAAAGGGCTGGAGTCCAAATTTTTATAGAGAGAATTTTCATAGGGACTCTATTTCAAAGGCTATAGAGAATTGTGATCCTGAAGATTTAATACTTATTTCAGACGCAGATGAAATACCTAACTTTGATGCTATAAATAGCAGCAAGATAAAAAAGTTTGCTTTATTAAGACAGAAAAATTTTTATTATAAAATCAACTTACAAAGTGAAAATGAGTGGCTAGGAACCGGAATTTGCTACAAAAAATATCTAAAGTCACCCCAATGGTTGAGAAATAAAAGGTTTTTAAGAAGAGGTTTCTTAAGAAGACTTCTTTTTAAAACACAAATTATTAGTGATGGAGGTTGGCATTTTTCTTTTTTAAAAACCCCAGAGGATATAATTAAAAAAATGAATGCATATGGTCATGGAGAATTAGCTTTTCAAACTAATAAACAAAAAATTGAAAACAGTATTAAATCTAAAGAATTTTTTATTAATCCAAAAATTAAATTAAAAAAAGTATCTGTAGACAAAACTTTTCCAAGATATATTTATGATAATATATCTATATTTAAAAATTGGATTGATAATTAAAATACTGTTGTTTTAAAACATGAAAATATATCAAAAAAAAGTAAAAGCTTTTACTCTAATTGAATTACTTGTTGTAGTTGCTATTATTGGTGCCTTAGCTGCAGTAGGAGTGGTTGCTTACACCGGTTATACAGGTGCAGCAAAAAAAAATGTAACAAAGCAAAACCATGTTTTAATGGTAAAACAATTTACAGTAATGGTACTGGATTTTGATGTATATGGAAGCATTGATAGAAAATTAAATGGAGGTAAAATTGCTAATTACACTCAAAAAAATTTAGCTTTTGATTGTCCAGCTTTTCAACATCATTTTAAAGATATTAAAACTCCATATGCTGACAAAGCGGCAATAAGTAAAGACCAAGATAATCAAGCATGGGCAGGCCAATGTTGTAATTATGGCAAAGAAGGAAGAACATATATTTGGAGTAAAGAGGGTGGATATTGTACATTCTCAACTTATATTGACAAAAATGAATTGGTTTATGATGAAATTAAATGGTCAGATTAAAAAAATAAGTATATATATCAACAACAATTTAATGGCGGGGTAGCTCAGTTGGTTAGAGCGCGGGACTCATAAGCCCGAGGTCAGTGGTTCGATCCCACTTCCCGCTACCAAAATTATGGGACTATCAATAGTAATACCGGTTTATAAAGAGAAAAAAAATCTTAAAGACCTAATAACTCGAATATGTAAATCTGTTAAAGAAAAAAATTATGAGATTATCGTAATTGACGACAATTCAAAGGATGGATCAATAGAAATTCTTAAGAAATTAAAATCAAAGTTTAAAATACTTAGATTTTTTATTAGAAAAAAAAAACCTAGGGATTTATCAAAATCATGTTGTATGGGATTTGATTTATCAAAATTTGAAAATATTTTAGTTATGGATGGCGATCTACAGCATAGACCCGAGGAAATAAACAAACTTTATAATAAAATTAAAAAAAATTATGATTTTGTAATAGGAGACAGGGGTCTTTTAAAAAAAAAAAATAAGGGACTAAAATTATATAGGTTATTATCCTCAATAATATTAATTTTTATAGTAAATACTTTTTTGGGCTTTAAAACTAATGACCCTATGAGTGGTTTTTTTGCTTTCAAAAAAAAAATATATATCCTAAATAAAAAAAAATTGTCAAAGAAAGGATATAAAATTTTACTAGATTTAATTTATTCAACCACAAAAAAAGTAAAAATCTGCGATGTACAAATTAATTTTAATTCAAGAGGAGAGGGTTTTAGTAAAATGAGTTATAAAATAATATATTTTCTGATTACATTGATATTAATTAAGTTTTATAAAAGGATATTTTAATAAGATTTTTTTAATTTGATTAAAGATAAGCTGTTTAATTCTATAATTTTTTCAATTTTAAAGACGTTATCTAGTTTTTTTGGTTTTTCAAAAGTATTACTTCTCACATCGCTAATATAAATTATCCAAAAGCTCTTTATATTATTATAATCATTTTCATCATCTAAATTTATTAAATCAAAATTTAGTTTTTTTACGTAATTTTTAATATAATTTTTGTATACTTCATTTAAATTTTTCTCTTTTGCCTCAAACTTTTTAATTGAGTAAATGTTTGTATTTGATTTATTGATAATTTCTAAACTTTTTTTTATCTGTGGCTTAGTAGGATAAACCTCTCTGTAGAACTGCTTAAAAGAATTTTCATATAACACATGATTGAAACTGGTAACTACCACAATTAAAAAAATTAGTGATATTTTGATAAACTTGTTTTTATCAAGAAAAATGAAGTGAGAAATTATAAAAATAATGGGAATTAATAAAAAAATCACATATCTACTAGTTAAAACAGGCGCGAAAATATACCCATACACAACAGGTAAAAAATAAGACAACAAAATCAAAATCACAAAAAAAGTGAAAATATTTAATTCAAAAAAAATTTTATTTCTATTTTTACAAATTAAATAAATTAAAGATAAAAGGTAAATTAGTCCTAAAATTCTAGAGCCAAAAAAACTTGAAAAGTAAAAATTTGTAAAGAAACTTAAATCTGTTGGTTTTATCCAATGGGGAGCCAAGGAGGTTTCAAAATATTCAGAATAATTAATATTTATTGGTAAATAAACAAATAAATATAACAAAATTACAATACTTAATGAAATTATTAAGAAAACTTCTTTAATTGTTATTTTTTTTGTTTTGAAAAAGGATAATAACTTAAACAATATCAAAGATAACAAAATTAATATTGAAAAAGAATGGTTCAATACCATTAAAATTGATAAAAAAGTTATCGTAAAAATTTTTTTATAACTAAAGTTATTTTCAATTTTCCCTTTTTTAAAATTTAAAATTATAAAAATTAGCGCCAATACAAATGTAATTATGTATGATCTTAGTTCTTGGGAATATTTGATATGAAATATATTGATACTTAATAAAAAAAATCCAAATATCAAAGATTTATAACTAGACGTATTATCTAGTAAGTAAGCAAAAAGAATTAAAGAAACTAAGCTAAAAAATAAAACAAAATATCTTGAAGTATGTACATTATAACCAAATACTATATGAAAGCTTTTAAGCAAAAAATCAAACAATGAGTTAAAATTTGAACTCAAGGTTCTTATAACAGTGTCTTTAAATGAAATATTTGGATCTGTTGTCCAATAAGCAAACATTTCATCTGTCCAAAAATCCTCGCCATTTAAATTATAAAACCTCAATATAAACGCTAGAAGAAAAATTAAAACTATAGGTAAATATTTAAATAT
Source organism: uncultured Pelagibacteraceae bacterium (assembly GCA_902619595.1). Classification (GTDB taxonomy): domain Bacteria; phylum Pseudomonadota; class Alphaproteobacteria; order Pelagibacterales; family Pelagibacteraceae; genus Pelagibacter. Next base: position 5,333 of record CACNFE010000015.1, on the reverse strand, counting down.
TTTATTTTCAAAAATCTCATTCATCGAGATATTCTTTTTAAGTAATTAGAATAATCACAATTACCATAAAAATTTATTGCATTTTGAATTTCGAGTTTTTTAATCCATCCATTATTCAGAGCTATTTCCTCTAAGCAAGCTATCTTAAAACCTTGTCTATTTTCAATTGCGGAAACAAATGCACTCGTTTTATAAAAGTCTTCAATAGAACCCGTATCAAGCCACGCTCCTCCTCGACCTATTATATCAGCAGATAAATTTTTATTTTTTTTATATTTATTTATCAAATCAACTATTTCGATTTCACCTCTTTTAGATGGTTTAAGCTCTTTTGCATATCTTACAACTTTATTGTCAAAAAAATATAAACCTGTAATTGCTAAATCAGACAAAAATTTTTTTGGTTTTTCCTGAATTTTTAAAACTTTATTTTTATTTATTTTTGCTACTCCATAAAGCTCAGGTTTATTTACTTTATGTAAAATAATTCTTGCACCTTTTTTTAATTTTGTATTTTTTTCAAGTTGTTTTGTTAAATTTTGTCCATAAAAAAAATTATCACCGAGAATTAATGATACATTTTCTTTACCAATAAATTTTTCTCCCAAAATAAAAGCATCAGGCAAGCCTTTTGGGTAAGATTGCTCTAGATAAGTTATTTTAATTCCAAGATTATTTCCGTTGGGAATAATTTTTTTGTATTGATTTAATTGGCCTTTATTTACTATTATTAGAATATCTCTTATCTTTGCTAACATTAAAACTGAGAGGGGATAAAAAATCAAAGGCTTGTCATAAATAGGTAATAATTGTTTATTTACAGCTTTAGTTAAAGGACTCATCCTTGTTCCTTTACCACCTGCCAGAATAATTCCTTTTTTAATCATTTAGATTTTATTTCCAAGTCTTCTTGTTATATCTGTCTTTTTTAATTTTGAATAGTAATTTGGATTTTTCAAATACCAATCAAAAGTTTTTTCAAGACCTTTCATAATGCTCACTCTAGGTTTCCATTTTAAATTTTTCATAATTTTAGCACTATTTAGAGCATATCTAAGATCATGACCTGGCCTATCTTTAACAAATTTTATTTTAACATTTTCTCCAATTTTTAATTTACTTCTAGCAATTTGAATTAAACATTTCGTTAACTTTAAGTTATTTAAATTTAGATTTGATCCTATGTTATAAAAATTTCCAATTTTACCTTTTTTCGAAACTTGAATTAAAGCTTCGCAGTGGTCATTGACAAATATCCATTCTCTCGAGTTAAGACCTTTTCCGTAAATAGGTAAATTTTTGTTATTGAGAATGTTATAAATCAATTTTGGAATAAGCTTTTCAGGATGTTGTCGTGGTCCATAATTATTTGAACAATTTGTAATTATGGCTGGTATGCCAAAAGTTCTAACATATGAAGAGACCAAATGATCAGATGATGCTTTTGATGCAGCATAGGGAGAGCTTGGTTTATAGGTATCATTTTCTTTTGATCTTCCATTTAAAACGTCTCCATAAACTTCATCAGTAGATATATGAATTAGTTTTGAAGATTTATTTAATAAATAATATTTTCTAAAAGACTCTAATAAATTAAAAACACCAAATATATTACTTTTGATAAAATCAAAAGGACTATCAATGGATCTATCCACATGAGTTTCAGCTGCTAAATTGAATATAACATCTGGTTTATATTTTTTAAATATGTTTATAATTTTACTTTTATTATTAAGATCAGCTTTTATAAATTTATATTTTTTTGAATTTGAAAACTCTTTAACATTATAGAAATTTGATGCATAACTTATTTTATCTAAGTTTATTACAAAATATTTTTTTGCAATTAGTAACTTTATTAAATTGCTACCAATAAAACCCAAGCCTCCAGTTACTAGAACTTTTTTCATAATTTTTTTTACAATAAAACTTTATTTAAGTATACTTTATAATTAATTAATGAAACTTAACTTAAATCAAATCACGTTTATAATTGTGACATACAAAAGCGAGTCTATTATTCACGATTGTTTGAGTTCCCTTCCGAATGAGTCAAAGAAAATAGTAATTGAAAATTCAAGTAACATTAATTTAGAAAGAGAATTAAAGACAAAATATGACAATATTGAGGTAGTTTTATCTAAAAATATTGGAATGGGAGCAGGAAATAACATTGGTCTTAAGAGATGTAAAACTGAATATGCTTATGTTTTAAATCCAGATACTAAACTTAATAATGAGACTATTCATAACTTATTAAAATCATTAAATAAAATTAAAGATTTTACATTAGCCTCAGCAATAAATGATAATCCCAAAATACCAAATTATAAATTATATGAAGCGAGCGAAGAGAATGAGGAATTTTTATCCGTTGATACAATTGATGGATTTTCAATGTTTTTTAATCTTAAAAAGTTCACAGATAATAATTTTTTTGATGAAAACTTTTTTCTTTATTTGGAAAATGACGATTTATGTTTAAGAATTAAAAAAAATGGTGGGAATATATATGTTGTTAAAAATTCAACAATTAATCACAAAGGCAGTATTTCAAAAAATAATAATTTAGAATACTTAAGAAATTGGCACTGGATGTGGTCAAAATTTTATTTTAATAAAAAACATTATGGTTTTTTTACAGCATTAACTAAAATTTTTTTAAATTTACTATCATCTATCTTAAGATATTTATTTTATATTTTAATACTAAATAAACATAAGGCGAAAATTTATAAAATGAGAATACTTGGACTTTATAATTCTATTATTGGAAAAAAATCCTTCTTTAGATTATGAAATTAAAACTTTGTATTTAAATAATTAAACCATTTTTCAAAATGTGGCTGGAAATAAAAATCATAAGCATCTACGCCAACTGGTTGGACTACTGGAAACTCAGGGCACGCCTCCAATAGTCTTGGAACTTTTAATGCCTCTGCCATTGGATAAAATAATGACATATTTCCTAAAAAAAATTTACAAGATTTAATTAATTGTGCCACTTCATAAAAATCCTCAGGATTATAAAGTTGTAAACTTGGAACATCTAATTTTAAATCTTTATATTCATCCTCAAGCCCAATAAATAATAACTCCTTTGAATTTTTTAAAAATTTATAATTTATAAAATTATTTCTGAATCTAAATGTTCTGTGAACGATGATTTTATTTTTAATTTGTTTATGTTCCTCTGCATCCATATATGGTTGGCTTAGGTCAACTTGTTCTCCAGTTATTTGAAAATACCATCTCGGCGAATTAAATATGTAGTTAATTGGAAGTTCTCTAAACAGATCTAAGTTAATATCTATTATTTCATTATTATGCTCTTTAACAATATTTAAAAATTTTTGTTTTTTCATTAATGGCAATAATAAATCATACATTCTTTTATTTATATAAATGTTACCTGATGGATGCTTCTCATAATTATTTCCCACAACTTTGTTCAAACCAACATATAAATTACATTTATGTGTTATTGATAATTTTTTGATTACTGCAAAAGAATATATCAGGTCACCACAATGACCTGAATGAAGAAAATTCAACTCTTTTTTTTCTAAAATTGATTGATGAATATCAGAAATTATTTTTTTATATTTTTTTTCAAATTTATCTAACTGTGAAAGTTTTTTTAAATAAATTTTGTCTTTAAATAGTTTATAAAAAATTTTTTTAAACATTTAATGCCCTGGAAATTCAATTAGATTTTCTACAAGATGGTTTTGTTTTTTTAATTTGTCACATCCACCTAGATCGAAAAGATTTATAACAAATATAAATCCAGATACTTTTCCACCTGAAATACTTACTAATTTAGCAGCTGCCTCAGCAGTTCCTCCTGTAGCAATTAAATCATCTATGATTAAAACATTATCATTTTTACGTATCGAGTCTTTATGAACTTCTATTGTAGCCGTACCATACTCAAGTTCAAACTCAGTAGAAAAAGTCTCTGCAGGTAATTTATTTTTTTTTCTTAACATTATAAATGGTTTTTTTAAAATATACGCAACAGCAGAGGCAAATACAAATCCTCTAGACTCTATTGCTGCTATTTTATCTATTTTAAATTTCTTTGATTTTTCTAAAATTTGGTCAATAGTTTCTTTAAAAGCTTTTTCATCTTTTATTAGAGTTGTTATATCTCGAAATAAAATTCCTTTTTTTGGGTAATTAGGAATTGATCTAATATAATCTTTTAAATCCATAAATTTTTAAGTTATAAATAAGTAAATAAATCATTTTAAATAATATGACAAATAAATTAGCTATTATAGGCGGCAGTGGTTTATATGATGTTGAAGAGTTTAAAGATCGTGAGTTTTTAGATATAAAAACTCCTTGGGGTTCACCATCAGATAAAATTTTAAAAACTAAGTTTAATAATAAAGAAATATATTTTTTACCTAGACACGGGAGAGGACATTTTATATCTCCATCAAAAATAAATTTTAGAGCTAATATTGATGCGCTGAAACAATGTGGGGTTACAGATATAGTGTCTGTATCTGCAGTTGGTTCATTGAAAGAGAATTTACCACCAGGAACTTTTGTGATCATTGATCAATTTATAGATAGAACATTTTCAAGAAATAAAACATTTTTTGATGATGAAATAGTTGCACATGTATCTATGGCGCATCCTACATCTAAAGGATTAATGAATGCATGTGAAGAGGCTATTAAAAAAGAAAAAATTCCTTACCAGAAAAAAGGAACTTATGTAGTAATGGAGGGACCCCAGTTTTCAACTTTAGCAGAGTCAAACTTATATAGATCTTGGAACGCAGATGTAATTGGAATGACAAATATGCCGGAGGCAAAATTAGCTAGAGAGGCAGAAATTAGATATGCATCAGTTTCAATGGTTACGGATTATGATTGTTGGCATCCAGACCATAAAAATGTTGATGTTCAACAAGTTATTAAAGTCCTTTTGAATAATGCATCAAAGGCTAAAAATATGATCAAAAATTTAATAAAAAATTTTGAAAATCATATCGATCTTAAAGATCCAGCTATCAATTGTTTAGATGTAGCAGTTATAACTACTCCAGAAAAGAGAACACAAAAAACAAAAGATAAACTGAAAACAATAGCTGGTCGTGTTTTAAATAAATGAAAATCAAAGGTAACGAATATTCAACAATTTGGTTTGAAAAAAATATTGTAAAAATTATAGATCAAACAAAACTCCCACATCAGTTTATAATAAAAGAACTAAAAAATGTAGAAGATGTAATAAATGCTATAAAAAATATGGAAGTTAGAGGAGCTCCCTTGATTGGAGCAACTGCTGCTTATGGATTAGTTTTATCGTTATT
>CACNFE010000014.1 GCA_902619595.1 uncultured Pelagibacteraceae bacterium | reverse complement strand
ATAGTTGCTTATGGAGTAAGATCTATCACAAAAGCTATTTATCATTTATCTATAGAGTATAATTTTTTAATAAATGACACTAATTACAGCTTTTTTAAAAATGTTACGATTATAATTTTTATAATTTATTCATTGTTATTAATATGTTTGGGGTTTTTAAGACCACAAAAATTTGAAATTAATTTAAATGATCAATTATCAAATTATTTCATTGCTGGTTCCTCAATATATTTAGGAACATTTATATTTGGATCAAATTTTGATTATAGATTAATTTTTTTAATTTTTACAATTCCATACGTAACTAATTTAAAAAATGGTTTAATTAAAAATATTTTAATTATTTGTTATTTAATAAGTTTAAATAGTTTTTTAATACAACATAGTGAATACTTTATTTCCTCTGATGTTAGACATTGGATATATTTTTTAAAAGCATTCATAGTATATCTTTGTAAATTTTTAGTTTTTACATTACTTTGTTTTCTGATAGGTTCTCACCTTAAAATAATAAATTTTTTCAAACTTAATGGCAAAAAAAAACAAAATTAAATTTTCATATTCAAGTTTCAAAAAATATGAGGACTATCAATATAAAGGCTTAATCGGCAGTCTGATGAAATATGATCATCGTAACTTGGAGGAGACTTTGCCTAAAAAAAAATATTCAAATATCTTAGAAATAGGTCCCGGTTTTCACTCACACATAGATTATGTTAAGCATGATTATAAAAATTATTACATATTAGAACAAGAGAAAGATAAATTAAATTTTCATAAAAAAAGGAAAAATAATAAGATTAAACTTTCAACATACAAAAAAAATAAAATGCCATACAAAAATAATTTTTTTGATAGGATTATCATGTGTCACGTGTATGAGCATGTAGATAAACCTGAAGAATTTATATTAGAAGCAATGTCTAAACTTAAAAAGGGTGGTGTTTTTTCAATTGCACTACCTACTGACCCAGGTTTCCTTTGGAGAATGGGTAGGCTGTTCAGTAAAATCTTTTTTGTTAAGAAAAAACAAAATATATCAATAAAAAAATATGATTACATAAACGCATTAGATCATGTGAATAGTATATTCTCTTTGTATAGTATTATAAATTATTTTTATGACAAAAAAATAGAACGATACCTTCCATTTAGAATTAAAGCATTTGACTTAAATTTATTCTACAATGTTCATATAATAAAGTAGTCACTTATTTTTAAAATTAATTATTTCATTTATTAAAAAATGTATTCTCAAGGCATTTTTAAAATTTGGTCTTCCATTATTTCTATTTACAATACTATTTTTAAATGAAACTAAATTATTATAAGTAGGTTTTAATCTAAAATCATAACCAATTTCTTTAGGTTTAAAAATAATTTTTTTATTTTTAAATAAACAAAACTGATCATATAAACTATTTATTTTTGTAAATAGTATAAATTTTCCTTTGTTTGAATAAAATATTATTTTATGAACAGGTTTTAATTTACTATCATGACTTATAGTTTTAAAATTTAAATTTATTTTAATTTTTTTGTTTTCTGTAATAAATTTTGTATTTAATTCAAATTTTCTGTTTCGATCTTTTAATTTTGAATCATTTATAGTTATTTTTCCAAAAAAATTTTCTAAATAAAATAAAACATGGCAAATATAATTATAGAAATTACCCCCACCCATTTTATGATTATTTTTCCAAAATGATCTCCCAATTGTTGGAACTTTTATTGACCAATTAACATTTACTTTACTTATTTTTAGTTTTGTTAAGTATTTTCTTTTGAAAACTTGAAATGCTTCTATATTTATAAACTCATAATTTACAAAATCTATTAATTCCTTTTTTTTAAGCAGATTACAAATTTTAGTGATATCTTTTAGTGAAGTGGTCACTGGTTTATCACAAAATATGTGCTTATTTTTTTTTATAGAAAATTCTATTATTTTTTTATGTGTTTGAGGTGGAGAAGAGATAAATATTACGTCAATTTTTTTGTCGGAAACTAAACTTTTCCAATTTTTATAAATTTTTATATTTTCAGGTGAATTAATTTTTTTTTTATTTTTTACAGAAAATCCAATTATTTTAAAATCTCTTATTTTTTTTAAAGCTTGAAATATAACTTTATACCCAAAATTTCTTCCAATAATACCGGCTTTAATTTTTTTCATTTTACTTTATAAAAAACCGAGGTTTTGATTATATAAATTAGCCATTTAATATATGGTGGTAAAAATGAAAATAGTTTAAATCTACTTTCCCCAACTTTTCGCTCTATCCATATTGATGGTATCTCAATCATTCTAAAACCCATACGATGTGCTTTAGCGGTTATCTCTAAACTTAATGTAAATCCTTTTTCAGATTCGTATTTTTCTATCTTGTCTAACACTTTTCTTGAAAATAGTCTAAACGAGTTGGTTGAGTCTTTAATTGGAAAAGTTGTGAAATATTGAAAGAAAATTGAAGCCAATCTAGTTAAAATTTCTTTTACCATTGGATTACCTTCCATTCTCCCACCTTTAACAAACCTACTAGGACAAACTAAATCATATCCATCAGTAAACTTTTGAAAACATTCATCAATAATATTAAAGTTTTCGTGATCATCAGCCATAAAGATCATCAGAGCTTCACCATTTGTTTTTTTAATTCCTGTTATAAGAGCCTGATTAAAACCTGTTGAATTATTTTTTAAAAATTTAACTTTACTAGAACCAGGAAAATTTCTTCTTATGATATCAAGCGTGGGATCTTCATCATAATCATAACAAATATAAAGATTAAAATTACATCTGACATTATCTAATATTTGTTTTAGAGTTTTAATAATTTCTTTATCTTCATTATAAACAGGTACTAAAATATCAAGACTATCAGTCATAAAAAAAAATTAAAATTATGAAATTTTAAGATTTGGCAAAGGTACAATAAATTTACCTTTATAACCATTATTAACTAATGTTTTTATTAGTCTATTTTTTAGATGCCAAGCTAGAATAATAATAAAATCAATTTTTTTATCAATTAAGTGCTTTTCATTTAAAATGGGAATATTAGTGCCTGGTATTAGTTTTTTTAATTTAAAAGACTCTTTAATTTCTCCTACAAAATTAATCTCATTCTTTGAAAAGTTTGAAGTATTTAATAATATGCATCCTCTTGGCGAAGCACCAATGGCACAAACAATATTTTTATTTTTTTTTAAATTAGCAACTAATTTTTTGATCTTAATACTATAGGATTTTCTAAAATTATTTAATTTTTTAACTTTTGAAAAAATAATTTTATCATTTTCTTTATTTAAAATTTTCTTTACTCTTTCAGATGAATTTTTTTTAATTTTATTGACATATACTCTTAAAATTTCATTATTTTTTTTAAGAAATTCTGCATCAAATATATATAAACCAAATATTTTTAATATTTTTTTGATTGAGTTAAGAGTATAATAATATCTATGGTCTTGATGAATTGAGTCGAAACCATTTCCACGCAAAACGCTATAAAGATATTGAACCTCGATTACCATTATACCTTGATCTTTTAAAATTAATTTTGAACCAAGTATTATTTCTTTTAGATTATTTGTATGTGCAAAAAAGTTCGTTGATACTAAAAAGTCATATTTTTTTTTTATGCTCAGTTTTTTTGCTATTTTCATATTAAAGTTTTTTCTAATAGTATCGATACCTTTTCGTTTTGAAATTAAAGCAACATTTGTTGGTTCAATGTTTGTCGTCGTGTATCCTTTTTTTTTAGCTTCAAGCATTAATGAGCCATCGTTCCCACCAATATCAATTATAGATGGCTTTTTAAAATAATACCTTCTACTAATATTTGAAATTAAATTTTTATAATCCTCTATTTTTTCTTTTGAGTCACCACTTTGATATGCATAATTTTTTGGATAAATTAATTTATCTTTAACTGAGTATTTTAATTGAACTAAATTACATTTTGAACATATGGTTAAAACTGTAGGATACTTAGGACTTTTTCTTTTTTTAAAATCATTAATTATTGGCAATTTTCCAAAATTAATTTTTTTTTTTAATTTACCACCGCAAATACAATAAGTTTTATTTATTATATTTGCTAAACTCATTTTTTAATTACAGTTTTTACTGAGCCTAATTTATTAATATTACCAAAATATATTCCTTTTCCTTTTATAGGGACAACCCCAACAGTTGATCCTGTGAAAACATAAAAATCTTTTTTTAAATTTATTTTATCTTTTTTAATTTTATTTAAAACAAACCTTAAAGAATTTAATGGATTGATGTAAACTGAATTTGTATTTCCATGTACTATTTGATTTATCTTAGCATTTTTAATAACAGTTTTTAAGTTACCAATCTGAATTTTTTTAAATTTTCTTTTTTTTCCAATTACAAATTTAATATTTGCTCCAAAATCACTGCAAAGATCACCAAATGATTGTATACCTTTTTTTCTCTGTCTATAACCAACTACCTCAATACAAGGTGCCATATAGGAAATAAATTTAGTTACATTTTTTTTAGTTATAATTTTTTTAAAATCAAAAAATTGTTTTTTAATTAAATAACAAACCTCTAGTTCAATACCTAAGGTAGACTTATTAATCTTAACAGTCTTACCGTTGCTCAAAATATTTCTTTTATATACAGATGCATAGAAGGGTTCTTTTTCTTTTAATTTTTTCATTACTGATAATGCTGTACCACCTGCTTTAAAACCAATTATTGGCTCATTTACTTTACTCTCACATAGCTTTCTAAACTTATCAGCATTCTCAAGCTGCTTTGTAAATTTAAGAGGTAATGGAGATATAATTTTATTCTTTAAAAAAGCTTTAACTAATTTGTTACTTAATTTTTCTGCAGAATTTATTTTCATCAATTCATCTCTAATACTGTTGCCGGATCTAATCTGACGTTAAACCAATTAAGTCTAATATCTAAGTGGGGTCCTGTCGATCTCCCACTGGATCCAACAGTTCCGATTATATCACCTTGTTTAACAATATCATCTTTTTCTACAAATATTTTATCCATATGCATGTATAAAGTTGATATGCCATGACCATGGTCAAATATTAAAGTTGCACCAGTATAATATAAATCTTTTTCGGCCAAAGTTACAATACCGTCGGCCATAGCTTTTATTGGTGTACCTAAATCTCCAGCAAAATCTAATCCATAATGTGGCCAACGTGGTTTTCCATTGAGTATTCTTTGACTTCCATATACTCCAGTTATAATTGCATTATCTAGCGGTTGAATAAACTTTTCTTTAAAAAAAACTAAATTACTATTTATGGATCTAGCTTTACCTATCAATTTATTCTCATTTTTAATTCTTTCATATACCTCCTCAGGAGGTGTTACTTTTTTTTTATCTAACCCATCAATCCTTTGTATTTTGTATTCTCTTTTAAAAACTTTTTTAATAATTTTTTTATCCTCTCCATTTAAACTTTTTATAATTAGAACGTCATTTTTCCTGTCTCGTCCTAAACCAAAAGCAAAGAAACCATCTTTTGTTACTTTAATTTTTTTTTTATCAATTGTTATTTGAGCTCCAGGATCAGTTTTACCAATAATATAATGACCTTGAATAAATTTTCCCTTGAATTCAACAGCTTTAGCGGTTGATGTTAAAAATATTAAAATTAACAATATCTTAATTATTTTGCCGTCCATCCACCATCAACTAATAAAGAGGTTCCATTTATCATTGATGCTGCATCTGATGCTAAAAAAACCGCTGCACTTGCAACATCGGAAAGCTCAGCGAATCTTCCAAGTGGAATATTTCCTAAAACTTCCCTTTTGAATTTTTTACTTTTTAAAAATTTTTTTGTCATTGGTGTCACTACAAAAGTAGGACAAACTGTATTCACTCTAATATTATATTTTGCTAAATCTATGGACATACCTTTTGTCAAACCTTCAAGACCAAATTTGGTCATATTATAAACGCTTCTAATAGGTCCACCAACATGGCCCATTTGTGAAGACATGTTTACAATTGCTCCACCAACTTTTTTTCTATTTTTAAGTTTAATCATTTTTAAAGTGCAAAGTTGAGCAAGATTAAAGGCAGCAATAGTATTAACTTTGACCAAATACTCCATATTTTTTCTTTTAACTTTTGTAAAATGTTCTGGAATATTATTACCTGCATTATTTATAAGAATATCTATTCTTGGCTGTTTATTAATAAAATTTTTTAAATGATCATAATTAGTTATGTCACAAACAAACGACTTACATTTTACTTTTAATTTTTTGATTTTTTTTGAAACCTCATCAAGATCTTTCTTAGTTCTACTAATAATAATTAGATTACAACCTGCTTCCGCTAGAGCAATGGCACAAGCTCTACCTAGACCTTTGCCAGCACCAGACACTAAAGCAATCTTATTTTTTAAGTTATATTTTTTTAAAAACATTTTATAAAATAAGTATTTTTAAATCAGTATAAATCAAATCAATAGCCACTGCCAGTATAGCTATCAATCCAACCCATCCAATCCAAGCATATTTTTTTATCCATCCAGAAATTAGTGTTGCAGCTGTTGCCATTAGAATTATTGACAATACTAAACCAAAAATTAATAAACCATAATGATCTTTAGCAGCTCCTGCTACACCTAAAACGTTATCTAAACTCATAGTAAAATCTGCTAAAAGAACTGTCCAAATTGCTTTTAAAAAACTTGAACTATTAACTTTAATATTTTGACTTTCATTAGACGATTTTTTTATCACATCGACATAAAGTTTATAGCATATGTACAATAGTGCTATCCCTCCTATTAATCTTAATCCTGTAATCTGCAGAAGATATGCAGTTAATAATGTTAAAATAATTCTTAAAAGAACAGCACCACCTATTCCCCAAAAAATTATTTTTTTCCTTTGCTCTGGAGGAAATTGGGATGCAACCATTCCAATTATAATTGCGTTATCACCAGCTAGGACTAAATCAATAAATACAATTTGAGAAAAAATTAATATTTGTTCATTCATTATAGATTATCTTCTAGTATCATGTCTGAAGCTTTCTCTGCAATCATAATAGTTGGTGCATTAGTATTACCAGATGTAATATTTGGCATAATAGAGGCATCAACCACTCTTAAATTTTCTATGCCATGTACTTTTAATCTGTCATCTACAACCGCATTTTCGTCACTTCCCATTTTACAGGTACCAACTGGATGAAATATTGTTTGAGTGAAATCACTTCCAGCTTTTACAAGCTCTTCATCATCTTGAATGTGTAAGCCTGGTCTGTATTCCTCAGGTTCATATTTTTTAAAAGTTTTTGTTTCGAGCATGATTTTTCTGACCAATTTTAAGCCTTGTGCAGCTACATACCGATCATCGTCAGTTGAAAGGTAATTCATTTTAATTTTTGGATTATCGTTAATATTTTTACTTACTATATTAATCTCACCTCTACTCGTTGGTCTTACATTAGCAACAGTTGGAGTAATGCCCTCAAAATCATGTAACTTAGTTGCTCCAAGTATATCCGTACTTATTGGCTGAACATGAAATTGTAAATTTGGTGTCGCTCTTGAACTATCACTTTTTGCAAAGCCACATACTTGGCTCGCTCCCATTGTCATTGGACCACTTTGATTGAAAATGTATTCTAAACCTATTAAAAAATTTCCAAAAAGACTATTTATTTTTCTATTTAAAGATTTTAGGTTTTTCACCTTATAAACAGGTCTAAACATAAGGTGATCCTGTAGATTCTTTCCGACCCCTTTAAGATCTTTTTTAATATCTATACCGTGCTTTTTCAGTTTTTGAGCATCACCGACCCCTGAAATTTGTAATATATGTGGAGATCCAATTGAACCTGCTGATAAAATTATTTCTTTGTTTGATTTTACCTCAAATATTTTATCTCCAACCATATAGCTTAAAGCAACTGCCTTTTTATTTTCAAAAGTAATTTTTTGTACGACCGCATTAGTTACAATTTTGAGATTCTTTCTATTCTTAACCGGATTTAAATATCCTTTTGCAGAACTGCATCTTAATTTAAGACCAAACTTACTGTGTGATGTTGTGAATTGATAAAAACCAACTCCAAAATTATCTCCTGTGTTAAAATCATCAGTTTTTGGAATTCCACTCTCTTCAGCTGCATTTATAAATTCATCTAGCATTTTTAATTTAATTTTCTTATTAGCAACCATAATTGGACCTGAGTCACTATGATATTTGCTTTTACCAAGCTCATTATTTTCTGATTTTACAAAGTAAGGCAAAACATCATCCCATCCCCATCCTTTGTTTCCTTGTTGTTTCCAATTGTCGTAATCATTACTTTGGCCTCTAATCCACAAAAGTCCATTTATTGAAGAACTACCACCCAATGTTTTACCTCTTGGATATCTAATTGATCTATTATTCATTGTTTCATCTTTTTCAGTATGAAAACACCAATCTACTTTAGGATTATGCATCGTTTTATAATAACCAACTGGTATATGTATCCATGGATAACTATCTTTACCACCAGCTTCTATTAATAAGACTTTATTATTTTTATTTTTTGATAACCTGTTTGCTAATACACATCCTGCTGATCCTGCGCCTATTATAATATAATCAAAATTTTCCATAGAAACTTAAATAATTTTTTTTTTTATTAAATATCAGGAGTTTTTATCAACAATATTTATAAATGTAACTTGTCAATTATGTAAATTTTTGACAGGATGGCTAACTTTTAAATTAACTATAAAGGGGATAAATAATGAAAAAAATCATTACATTAATGTTTTCTGCATTTTTATTAGTTGGATTTATATCTAATGCAAATGCAAAAACACTTAAATGTCAGACGGTCCTTAACACTAAAGCCGATGAGGTAAAAATGTTAAAAGACTTCACTGACACTGTAACGACCTTAACTGATGGATCACTAAAATTTGAAATTTTACCAGCAGGTGCAGTCGTTGGAGTAAAAGAAACATTGGACGCAGTTGACAAAGGACTTATCGATTGTGGATTTGCTTGGACACACTATTGGTCTGGAGATCACCCAGCTGCAATGTTATTTGGTTCGCCAGTTGCAGGCGGTGGTGTAGGAATAGATAACTTAGCATTCTTATCATGGTTTCAATATGGTGGTGGTAAAGAACTTTACGACCAACTTTGGAAAGAAATGGGAAGAGATATTAAAGGATTTATGCTTCAACCAGTTGGCCCAGAGGCTTTAGGATGGTTTCCTAAACCAATAAAAAATATGGCTGATTTTAGAAAATATAAATTTAGAACACCTCCAGGAATTCCAGGACAAACATATAAAGATATTGGAATTGCATCTGTAGCTATGGGTGGTGGAGATATTTTACCAGCACTAGAAGCAGGAACAATTGATGCAGCAGAGTGGTGTTGTCCAAAGCCAGATTTAACATTTGGTTTCCAAAAAGTTCTTAAACATTACTACCTACAAGGATTACACCAAGTAGTTGTTAATGCTGACTTTTATATTACTGGAAAAACATACAATGCAATGACTGCTCATGAGAAAAAATCTCTAGAGGTAGCAGCAAATGCTTCACTAGCTAAATCTTTAAGCTACAGAATCTATGAAAATGGTAAAGCTTTAAGAGAACTCACTACTAAGCATGGAGTAATTTTAGAAGATACTCCAACTGACTATTTCACAGAATATATGGCTGCAGCAAAAGCAACTTTAAATAAAAATGCTGAGAAAAATGCATTTTTCAAAAAAGTTTATGACTCTATGAAAGAGTTTGCTGATGTAGCTGTGCCTTTCTGGGCAGGTGCTCAAATGTCTAATGCGAAGCTAGGAATGGCTCACGCAGCAACATTAAAGTAATCAGTAATTAATCTTGATTTAATTAGAGCGGACTTTACAGTCCGCTCTAGTTTTTTATAAAAAAATTTATGTCAGAAGAGCCATCAAAACTAGATATATCAGATGAAATGATAGCCGAGAGGCGAGGTGGTTCTAATAAAATGCCAAATGATATGCCTAGATGGATGGCAAATTCAATAATTAGAATCGACAAATTTAGTAAGATAGTTGGAAATGTTGTTTGTTGGATTTTAATGCCTTTAATATTTGCGATGACTTATGAAGTCTTAGCAAGAAAATTATTCTTAGCACCTACCATATGGGCTTATGATATTAGCCGATTTCTTTATGGAGCATTATTTATGCTTGGTGCAGCTTATGCTTTATCAAAGGGTGTTCACATAAGAGCAGACTTTTTGTATAGAAATTTTAAAACCAAAACACAAGGCCTCATAGATTTTTGGTTATATATTTTATTTTATTTTCCAGGATTAATTGTTTTTCTTTATATGACTATTGGATTTGTTGAGGAATCAATTAGGAGAGGTGAAAGAGGAATGGATACTACTTGGATGCCTTTTATGTGGCCAATCAAGTCTTGTTTATTAATTGGAATAATATTTTTATTAATTCAAGGATTTTCTGAACTTCTCAAAAGTTACTGGGCAGCAAAAAAAGGAGAATGGCCAGGAGATAAGAAATGATTGCAGAGTTTATTGATCCAGCAATATTAGGTTTTATCTTAGTTGGAGTAATGTTATTCGCAATTTTCGTTGGGTTTCCAATTTCTTTTACATTAATATTTTTAGGTTTTGTATTTGGATATTTAGGTTTTGGAAAATTAGTATTCTATTTAATGACACTACAATTTTCCATGGTAATGACAGAGCAAACACTCGCCGCCGTACCGTTATTTGTTTTTATGGGAATTATGATGGAACAAGCTGGATTAATGGAAAGATTATTTTCAGCATTTCAAATGATTTTATCAAGAGTTAGGGGCGCATTATATTATGCTGTATTATTTGTTTCAGTTATATTTGCGGCAGCCACAGGAATAGTTGGTGCATCAGTTACAATTCTTGGAATAATGGCAGCAAAGTCCATGAATAGGTCTAACTATGATGTAAAACTTGCAGCAGGAACTATAACTGCAGGAGGTACATTAGGAATTTTAATCCCTCCTAGCATTATGTTGGTAGTAATGGGACCAATAATGGAGATACCAGTTATCGATCTTTTTGCTGCAGCAATTATGCCAGGAATATTACTAGCTTCATTATACGCAGCTTACACTACGATTAGATGTATGATTAATCCAGAATTAGGACCAGTTTTACCCGAAGATCTGCGAGCAACAAGTATGAAAGAAGTATGGATCGAATTTTTCTTAGGTCTGGTACCTCCAGCGGCATTAGTTTTTGCAGCTTTAGGAAGTATTTTATTTGGTTTTGCAACACCAACCGAGGCAGCAGGATGTGGAGCCATGGGAGCTTTATTATTATCTTTATGTTATAAAAAATTAACCTTGTCCAAGCTACAAGAGGCCTTAGTAAAAACTTTAGAGATTACTGCTTTAATCATGGTATTAGTTGCAGCATCAAATTTTTTTGGTGCTGTTTTTGCAAGACTAGGTACTCCAACTTTGCTCACAGAATTTTTATTAAGTTTAGAAATGAATAAGTATCTAATTTTAGGAATGATTATGGTGATGATCTTTCTTTTGGGATGGCCACTAGAATGGGTGCCCATCGTAATGATAATTATACCTATAATATTACCATTGGTAGAAGCTTTAGGATTTAATCTCACTTGGTTTGCAATCTTAGTAGCTGTCAATCTTCAAACCGCCTGGCTATCACCACCTGTAGCACTTTCTGCATATTTTTTGAAAGGAGTAGTACCAGAATGGGATTTAAAGGATATTTATCTTGGAATGATGCAATTTATGGTTCTTCAAATAATTGGATTGATACTAATCATTGTGTTCCCAAAAATTGCCTTATGGTTACCAACTCTCTTGTATGGACAGTAGGACTTTTTTGTTTAAAATAAACATGTGAGTCAAGATTCACCTAAATTTCAGCTATCAAATTGGGAAATTGTTTCAGTAAATCCTATTGATAAAACCTGGTCTTGGAAAGATTATTTTTGTTTTTGGGCAAATACAACACAAAGCTTAATTGCATTCTCTTTGATTGCATCACTTTATATTTTGTATGATTTAAATGTAATAATCGTTTTTAGTGGAAGTATTTTTGCAGGTCTTTTAGTTTATTTTTTCTCAAATTTAATTGGGAAACCATCAAGTAAGCACGGTATTCCTTTTGTTGTATTTCTTAGAACCTCAATTGGTTTAAATGGCGCAAGGTATTTTGGAATACTAAGGGGTTTTGTTGGAATATTTTTTTTTGGAGTTCAAACTTATTTTATTTCAAAATCGATAGGTTATTTAATTAGAATTTCATTATTCTCAATCGACAGCAGCTTTTTAGAACATGAATACCTTCTCTTATTCTTAATGGGTTTAAATTTAATTGATTGGATAAGTTTATTATTTACTTTACTTTTTCAGTATTATCTTTTTTCAAAAGGACATAAGTTTATGAAGCATTTTATAAATTTTTCAGGTCTTTTAGTTTATTTTGGTATTTTATTTTTTTTTATTATTTTATTTGCAGAATATAATCAACAATTACAAGACAGTTTTTTTGAAATATTAGAATTTGAAAATATTTTTGTTGAAAACAATATTGTACCCTTTTTAACAATTACCAGTACAATGTTTGCATATTATTCAATAGTGATCTTAAACTTTGGAGACTTTTCAAGGTATGCAAAAAATGAGAAAGAATTGAATAAGGGAAATCTTACTTTACTACTAAATTTAATAATTTTTTCTTTTTTAGCAATTTTTATTACTTTAGGATCAGATATAGTTATTAATAAAGAACTTGCTGAACCAAATAGATTTCTTACAAATCCAACCGATATAATCGGTAAAATAAATAATACTTATTTAACAGTTACCTGTCTTTTATTTATATTGTTAGCTTCTTTATCTTCAAATTTAATAGCCAATTATATTCCCTCTCAAAATACTTTAATAAATTTTTTTCCAGCAAAACTTGGGTTAAAAAGTGCTGGCATTATTATAATAATTTTAGGTTTATTAATAGGATCTCTTTGGTTAACATTTATAAGCCAATTAGGGATTTTATCGTTTGTTGATACTCTTGGATCATTTTTTGGTCCATTATTTGGATTAATTATTTGTGATTATTATTTCATTAAAAATAAAAAGATTATTAATAAAGATATTTTTTCCTCAAACAAAGATGGTGCTTATTATTACTCAAATGGGTGGCATATAAAAGGTTTATACGCAGTTTTAATTGGCTTTATTTTTTCTGCTGCAACAATTTGGAATTCTAATTTGAATTTTTTACAATCTTATTCTTGGATAATTGGTGCAGTTGTAAGCTTTATAATATACTTTTTATTAGTTCCTAAAAATAATGAATAAATTTGATTTAAAAAATAAAACAGCAATAATTACTGGTGGTGCACAAGGATTTGGCTTTGATATAGCAAAAAAATTTTTAGATTTTGGTGCAAAAGTCAGATTGTGGGATATTGACGAAAATGAGTTAAAAAAAGCCCAAAAAGAAATCTCAAGTGCAAATCTTGAGTATGATGTAGTCGACGTATCGAATTATAAAGTTGTAAATAGCACTATAAGCAATATTTCGAAAAAATCAAAAATCGATATTTTAATAAATAGTGCTGGGATTACTGGCTCAACAGCTGAATTATGGAACTATAATGTTGATGAATGGAAAAAAATTATTGATATAAATCTCCACGGAACTTTTTATTGCTGTAAAGCAGTGGCTCCTGTGATGATTAAAAACAATTATGGTAGAATTGTAAATATTGCATCAGTTTCAGGTAAAGATGGAAATGCAAACGCAAGTGCCTATAGTTCCTCAAAAGCAGGAGTAATAGGTCTAACCAAGTCTCTAGGCAAAGAGTTAGCCCAGTATAATATTGCAGTAAATGCAGTTACGCCAGCTGGAGCAAAAACAAGAATTTTAGATCAGATGTCAAAGGAGCACGTCCAAAGAATGCTCTCAAAGGTGCCACGAGGTAGGTTTTTAGAGGTGGAGGAACTATCTTCTTTGGTAAGTTGGCTTTCCTCTGAAGAAAACTCTTTTTCAACTGCGGCAGTTTTTGATATAAGTGGCGGCAGGTCTACTTATTAGGCTTTTTTTCCGGATAAATAAAATTTTCAGCCTTTTTTTGATTTTCTTTAGCTATAACCGGTGCCAAAATCATTACAGACCAGTAAAGTAGAAGAGTTATCACGGTGAAAATCCTCATGAGTTATCTCCGTTTTTTTCACAGTTCTCTTTATTAATCTTTTTATCAAAATCGTTAACACTTTTTTTATCAATTAACCATATCAATGATTTTTCGTAAGTATTATCTGCAGCAAGCTTAGTACACCTTTTACCTAATTTTACTGTGTGTGTGCTACAATTTGTCAAAAATAATAAAAGGATTGTAAATGTAATTAATTTCATAGTTTATATTTACATACACATTTTGATTTTAGATTGTCTTAAAAATGTCAAAACTATGAAAATTGATTTTTTTTATTGTTTCATTTCAACCTTATTGTATATGAATTAATTATGAATAAATTATATAAAATATTTCTTATATTTATTATTTTAGGACTGCCAGCTAATGCAGACATAGTAAAAATTTTTCAATTTACCGAGGAAGAATTTAAACAACTAAAAGTAAGAAAGGTAAAGGGTGAAACAAAATGGGCTTTAGGTAGCAATGAAAATGGAAACTATATAAGAGCTGAAGCTGAGGGTACAGGCTCAGGTCTAGGCAAAGAGGCAATAATAGATCTAAACAAAACGCCGTTTATTAACATCACTTGGAAAGTTGAGAAAAATTTGTCAGGAATTATTGAAAACTCTAAAAAAGGTCACGATTTCGCTGCAAGAGTATTTGTTGTAAAAAAAACCGGATCAACAGCACTCTCTAACAGGGCAGTAAATTACGTTTTTTCTAGCAATAATAATGTTGGTGAAACTTGGAAAAGTCCATATACCAAGAAATCTATTGATTATGTTCTAGCCACCACATTAAAAAATGACAATGAATGGATTACAGTAAAATCAAACGTTAAAGAAGATTTTAAAAAACTCCATGATCTAGATATTAGTGAACTTAATGGAGTCGCTATAATGACAGATACAGATAATTCCAAACTAAAAGCAGTGGCTTATTATCAAAATATATTTTTCTCATCAAAGTAATTATAGTTTTGTATATTTTTTTAAGGCAAGAGTTAATAAAGAAAGCAATATCGCAACTATTACATCTTCCAAAGCACTAGCCTTAGGAACTCCAAAATTCCAAATTACTACACCGATAAGCCATATTATGTAAATATTCATATAATTAAGTCTTCATTTGTACAAAATATTTTAGTAATTTTATATTAATAATTATGATTACAGGAGAATTAAAAATTAAAATCTATTACGAGGATACCGACTCTGGTGGAGTGGTATATTATGCAAATTATTTAAAGTTTTTAGAAAGAGCAAGGACAGAAATGATATCATCATTAAATCTTTCAAATCGAAAACTATTGGATGAACATAAAGTGTTAATAATAGTAAAGTCTTGTAAAATTGAATATAAGAAACCATTAATGTTAGAGGATTTAATAGTTGTTAGATCAAAAATTAAATCAATGAGCAAATCATCTTTTGTAATGGAACAATTAATAGAGAAAGATGGAATGTTAGCATCTGAGGCGGAAGTTGTTTTGGTAACAGTTAACTCATCTGGAAAACCAGTTAAAATTCCAGATATATTAGCTAAGCAATTAACCTAAACTAGCCTTATAACTTTTTTAAATAATTTCGTCATTTTTTTTTCATCTATACGCCCAGTATTTACATTTCTAGGACTAGGATGATAACAGCCAACTAAAAGTATTTTATTTGTTAATTGATAGATTTGATTATGTTGAAATTTAATTTTATCACTAAAATTGTAATTGGTTTTATAAAAAGATACACAAGCATCAAAAGCTATTTTGCCTAAAGCTACAATTACTTTTAAATTCTTAAGATTGCTAATTTCTTTATCAAAGAAATTAAAACAATTATGTAATTCCTCACTAGTAGGTTTGTCTTCTGGAGGGACACATTTTAGTGCTGTTGTGATATAAGCATTATTTAATTTAAGACCATCATTTACATGTTTGGATGTAGGTTGATTTGAGATTCTAGCTTTAAAGAGACATTTGTATAAAAAATCTGAGGATTTATCACCAGTAAAAGCTATGGCCGACGGTATTGTAACTTTGGCCGAAAAAGATTTATATTATACTGGTGCAACTTTAATATTTGACCATGGTCATGGCATATCAACTTTATACATGCATATGGATAAAATATTTGTAGAAAAAGATGATATTGTTAAACAAGGTGATATAATCGGAACTGTTGGATCCAGTGGGAGATCGACAGGACCCCACTTAGATATTAGACTTAATTGGTTTAACGTCAGATTAGATCCGGCAACAGTATTAGAGATGAATTGATGAAAATAAATTCTGCAGAAAAATTAAGTAACAAATTAGTTAAAGCTTTTTTAAAGAATAAAATTATATCTCCATTACCTCTTAAATTTACAAAGCAGCTTGAGAATGCTGATAAGTTTAGAAAGCTATGTGAGAGTAAAGTAAATGAGCCAATAATTGGTTTTAAAGCAGGTGGTACAGCATTATCAGTAATGAAAAAATTAAAAGAAAAAGAACCCTTCTATGCATCTGTATATAAAAGAAATATTTTGAGCAACGGTAAGACTGTTAAGATTAATAAGTCTACCTTAGGTATTGAACTAGAGGTTTGTTATTTAATTAAAAAACAATTTTTTGATTTTAAAAAAATTATAACTAAAAAAAATGTAACTAAATTTATTTCCTATATGGCACCTTGTATTGAGGTAGTTGGTTATAGACAGAGAAAAAAAGGTATACAATCATTTGGTGATCTTTGCAGTGATTTTGGAGCAAATATTAAATTTGTAATTGGAAAAAAAAGAAAATTTAAAAAAATTCAGATTGGTAACTTAAAAACTGTTATTAAAAATGCTAAGATAAATCAAATAGTACATGGAAATACAAATTCAGTTTACATCAATCCATTAAATTCTTTAAGGTTTGTTTTAAATAAAATTAAAAAAGATAAAATAAATTTAAAAAAAGATTTTTATGTTTTCACAGGATCAACTGTTGGGGTTGTCCCTATAAAAGGAAAAGGAATATATTTTGGTAATATTAATAAATTAGGCTCAGTAAAAACTGTAATTAAAAAATGAGTTTAGCAAATATAATAAATAAAACTTATTGTATTTGCGGTGGTAAATTAAAAAAAAAAATTAATTTTGGAAAATTGCCAATAATTAATGATTTTAAAAAAAGAAAAAGTCCTAAGTATCCTACAGTTTTAACCATATGTTCAAAATGTAATTTAGTTCAATTAAAATACTCAGTTAAAGATAAATTAATTTATCCAAAAAATTATGCATATCAAAGTGGTGACTCAAAAGAAAAAATAGAGGATTATAAAAATTTAATTTCAAATATTAGTAGAAGGTATTATTTTAAAAAGCCATCTATAATTGATATTGGTGGGAACGATGGCTCATTAATGCTTGAAGCTAAAAAAAAAGGATACACGACGACAAACATTGAACCAACAAATGTTGCTTTAATTTCAAAACGAAAAGGTATCGATACTATTAGAAAAAACTTTAATATGAAAATAGCAAAAAAACTGAGCATAAAAAAAAAATATGACTTTTTAGTATCAACGAACTTTTTTGCACATACAAATAATCTAAAAGAAATAATACTTGGTTCAAAATTAATTTTAAAAGATCAAGGTATAATGGTAATCGAGGTTCAATATCTTTATAGCGTTTTGCGTGGAAATGGTTTCGACTCAATTCATCAAGACCATAGATATTATTATACTCTTAACTCAATCAAAAAAATATTAAAAATATTTGGTTTATATATATTTGATGCAGAATTTCTTAAAAAAAATAATGAAATTTTAAGAGTATATGTCAATAAAATTAAAAAAAATTCATCTGAAAGAGTAAAGAAAATTTTAAATAAAGAAAATGATAAAATTATTTTTTCAAAAGTTAAAAAATTAAATAATTTTAGAAAATCCTATAGTATTAAGATCAAAAAATTAGTTGCTAATTTAAAAAAAAATAAAAATATTGTTTGTGCCATTGGTGCTTCGCCAAGAGGATGCATATTATTAAATACTTCAAACTTTTCAAAGAATGAGATTAATTTTGTAGGAGAAATTAAAGAGTCTTTTAAATTAAAAAAACTAATACCAGGCACTAATATTCCCATTTTAAATGAAAAGCACTTAATTGATAAAAAAATTGATTTTATTATTATTCTAGCTTGGCATCTAAAAAATAGACTAATAAAAACATTAGTTAATAATGGTTATAAAGGTAAATTTATTGTACCTTTGCCAAATCTTAAAATTTCATAATTTTAATTTTTTTTTATGACTGATAGTCTTGATATTTTAGTACCTGTTTATAATGAAGATAAAGAAATTATTAAAACTCTAAAACAAATATTAGATAATGTCAGATGTAATTTTAATCTTTATATTTGTTATGATTATGATGAAGATCCCACGCTTGATATCATAAGAAGAAATTTTCCTGGTTCTAGTAAAGTTAAATTTTTAAAAAATAATTCAACAGGTTTTAATCAGGCTCTTATAACAGGAATTAAAAAAACAAATGGTGAAGCTCTGATGATCTTTATGGCTGATGATCACGAAAACTTTAATATTATTGATGAATGTTTTCAAAAGTTTACTGATGGATATGATTTAGTTTGTCCTAGTAGGTTTGTTAAAGGTGGGAGAATGGAAGGTAATCCAATGGTAAAAGAAATTTTAACTAGATTGGCTTCAATTTTCTTTCAATATTTCACAACTTTTCCAATTAAAGACTCAACCAACTCGTTTAGACTATTTTCAAGAAAAGTGTTAGACAAGATAGAAAAATACGAATCTGAAAAAGGATTTACATTAAGTTTAGAGATAACCGCTAAAGCACATCGTATGGGTTTTAGAATGATTGAGATACCATCAATATGGATAGAGCGAAAAGTTGGGGAAAGTAGATTTAAACTATTTTCATTTTTACCACCATATATTAAATGGCTAATTTATATAATCAAAACCTCGGTTTTTTATAAAGTAAAATGAAAAAAATTAAAGCCGGTATTATTGGAAGAAATTTTGGGTATAAAGTTATATTTCAAGCTTTAAAAAAAATAAGAGATTTTAAAATAATTGGATTTTCTGTAAAAAATAAAAAAAAAATTAATTCACCTGAAAATATAAAAATTTATAAAAATTGGAAAAGTTTAGTTTCCGACAAAAAAATTGACGTAATATTTATCTCTTCTCCACCTCAAACACATAAAAAAATAATAGAATTTTCTATAAAAAAAAATAAGCACATATTTTGTGATAAACCAGTGACCACTTCACTAAAAGATATCACTAAAATTTGTAATCTGCTTAAAAAAAAGGAATTAATAGATTTTGTAAATTATGAGTTTATAAATATAGAAGCATTTCAAGTTTTCAAAAGAAAATACTTAACAAAACTAAAAATAAGTAAAGTAAATGTTAATTGGTCAATAAAAGTTCCAACAATTGGGAGATCATTTTGGAAAAATAATCATAAAATGGGTGGGGGTAATTTCTATAATTATATTTGCCATGTTTTATTTTATTTAGAAAATTTTTTTGGAAAAATAACTATAAATGATTCAAAATTAAAAGATCGAAACAGAAAATTTGAATTAAATACAAAATTTATTACAGAAAACAAAAAAATTAAAATAAATTTAAATTTTAAAACTATAAGTCATGATAGTAAATTAAAACCTGTTCATAAAATAATATTTTATTCAAACAAAGGAAAATTTATACTATTTACAAAAATAAATAGTTTATATGATCAGTTTTGTTTATTTAAAAATAAAAAAATTATTTTTAAACCTAAAGAAATTGGTTATGATTTTAGATTAAAACCTACTTATAATAATTTAGTTTCATTTAAAAATAGTATTGTAAATAGAAATAATGGAAGACCAAATTTTAAAAATGCCTTGAGAATACATTTTTTAATAAATGAAATAATTAATTTTAAAAATAAGTGACTACTTTATTATATGAACATTGTAGAATAAATTTAAGTCAAATGCTTTAATTCTAAATGGAAGGTATCGTTCTATTTTTTTGTCATAAAAATAATTTATAATACTATACAAAGAGAATATACTATTCACATGATCTAATGCGTTTATGTAATCATATTTTTTTATTGATATATTTTGTTTTTTCTTAACAAAAAAGATTTTACTGAACAGCCTACCCATTCTCCAAAGGAAACCTGGGTCAGTAGGTAGTGCAATTGAAAAAACACCACCCTTTTTAAGTTTAGACATTGCTTCTAATATAAATTCTTCAGGTTTATCTACATGCTCATACACGTGACACATGATAATCCTATCAAAAAAATTATTTTTGTATGGCATTTTATTTTTTTTGTATGTTGAAAGTTTAATCTTATTATTTTTCCTTTTTTTATGAAAATTTAATTTATCTTTCTCTTGTTCTAATATGTAATAATTTTTATAATCATGCTTAACATAATCTATGTGTGAGTGAAAACCGGGACCTATTTCTAAGATATTTGAATATTTTTTTTTAGGCAAAGTCTCCTCCAAGTTACGATGATCATATTTCATCAGACTGCCGATTAAGCCTTTATATTGATAGTCCTCATATTTTTTGAAACTTGAATATGAAAATTTAATTTTGTTTTTTTTTGCCATTAAGTTTGAAAAAATTTATTATTTTAAGGTGAGAACCTATCAGAAAACAAAGTAATGTAAAAACTAAAAATTTACAAAGATATACTATGAATGCTTTTAAAAAATATATCCAATGTCTAACATCAGAGGAAATAAAGTATTCACTATGTTGTATTAAAAAACTATTTAAACTTATTAAATAACAAATAATTAAAATATTTTTAATTAAACCATTTTTTAAATTAGTTACGTATGGAATTGTAAAAATTAAAAAAATTAATCTATAATCAAAATTTGATCCAAATATAAATGTTCCTAAATATATTGAGGAACCAGCAATGAAATAATTTGATAATTGATCATTTAAATTAATTTCAAATTTTTGTGGTCTTAAAAACCCCAAACATATTAATAACAATGAATAAATTATAAAAATTATAATCGTAACATTTTTAAAAAAGCTGTAATTAGTGTCATTTATTAAAAAATTATACTCTATAGATAAATGATAAATAGCTTTTGTGATAGATCTTACTCCATAAGCAACTAT
>CACNFE010000013.1 GCA_902619595.1 uncultured Pelagibacteraceae bacterium | reverse complement strand
ATTCCATTAGGCTTGGGCGCACCTATTTACTCAAAACTAGATATGGATTTAGCAGCTGCTATGATGAGTATTAATGCTGTTAAAGGAGTGAATATAGGAACTGGGATGAACTCAGCTCAGCTTTCGGGTGAACAAAATTCTGATGAAATATTTCAGAGAGGAAAATCAACAAAATTTAAATCAAATAATGCTGGTGGAATACTTGGTGGAATATCTACTGGTCAAGAAATTGTAATATCTTTTGCCGTTAAACCAACATCTTCAATACTAACGTCTAGAAAGACAATAGATAAATTTGGAAAAAATACGTCTATTTCAGTACGAGGTAGACATGATCCTTGTGTTGGAATAAGAGCTGTGCCAATTGGGGAAGCAATGATGCACTGTGTATTATTAGATCACTATTTGCTCAATAATGCACAATGTCTTTCCTAATTTGATTTTTTAATTATTACCTTTGAATTAAGAGTATCAAAAACCTTATTTTCGATATTTTGTGCATCTAGGCCTGCATTTTTATACATTATATCAGGCTTATCATGATCGATGAACGTATCTGGCAAAATCATAGATCTAAATTTTAAATTGTCATCAATCAAATTTTTTTCAGACAAAAAGTGAGATAGATGTGATCCAAATCCACCAATCGAACCCTCTTCAATTGATATTATTGCTTCATGATCAGTTGCTATTTGCCAAAATAGATTTTCATCTAAAGGCTTGGCAAATCTAGCATCTACAATTGTAGGATTAACCCCTTTTTTTGAGAGATTTTCTGAGGCCATCAAACATTCACTTAATCTTGCTCCAAAATTAATTATTGCAATTTTCTTTCCTTCTTTAATTACTCGTCCTTTTCCAATTTCTATTTTTTCATCAATAGAAGGTAAATCAACTCCTACGCCATTTCCTCTTGGATATCTGAATGCTGATGGTCTATCATTTATATCTATTGACGTGTTTACCATTCTTACAAGTTCAGCCTCATCGCTTGCGGCCATAACTACAAAATTTGGTAAAGTAGAAAGATAAGTTATGTCAAAAGAGCCAGCATGAGTAGGTCCATCTGCACCTACTAGTCCTGCGCGATCTATAGCAAACCTAACTGGTAAATTTTGAATTGCAACATCATGAACAACTTGATCGTAGGCTCTTTGCAAAAAGGTAGAGTAAATTGCTGCATATGGTTTGTATCCCTCAGTAGACAGTCCAGCTGCAAAAGTTACCGCATGTTGTTCGGCAATTCCAACATCAAACATTCTTGAAGGAAATTTTTCCCCAAATAAATCCATCCCTGTTCCTGATGGCATTGCAGCAGTTATTCCAATTATCTTACTATCTTTTTCGGCATGTTTAATTAGTGTATTGGCAAATACTTTAGTATATGCGGGTGAGTTCGAGGTAGATTTTTCTTGTATGCCAGTATTTACATTAAATTTGGATACACCATGAAATTTGTCTTTTGATTTTTCAGCAAATTCATATCCTTTTCCTTTTTCTGTTTTTATGTGGATCATAATAGGACCATCATAGTTAATTTCTTTCGCATTTTTCATTACTGAAACAAGAGCATCTACATCATGTCCATCGATAGGTCCTATGTAATAGAATCCCATTGAATTAAAAAGAGTTCCACCTGTCATTGCTGATCTTAAAAAATCTTCAGCCTTACCGGCTTTTTTGCTAAATCTTTTTGAAAACGCAGATATTATAAGCTTAAGTGTTTCTCTAAAACTAAAATATAATTTGCCAGACAAGATTTTAGCAAGGTATGCTCTCATGGCACCAACAGGTTTAGCAATCGACATGTCATTATCATTTAGAATTACAATCATTTTAGTTTTGCTAGAGCCAGCGTTATTCATAGCCTCATAAGACATTCCTGCACTTATCGCTCCGTCACCAATGACGGCAATGACATTATCAGCTTTATTTGATAATTTGTTTGCAACAGCTATACCTAAAGCAGATGATATAGAGGTAGAACTATGAGCAGCTCCAAAAGGATCATACTCACTTTCTGATCTTTTTGTAAAACCTGATAGTCCACCTCCTTTTCTTAATGTTCTAATTCTATCTTTTCTCCCAGTCAAAATTTTATGGGGGTAAGTTTGATGTCCAACATCCCATATTAATTTATCGTGAGGTGTGTTAAAAATATAATGAAGAACTACTGTTAGTTCGACAACACCTAATCCTGCTCCCAAATGTCCCCCAGTTTCAGAAACTGCATCAATAAGTTCTTCTCTCAATTCTTTAACTAATATTTTAAGCTCGGATTGAGAAAGTTTTTTAATATCAGATGGAAAGTTAATATTATTTAAATATTTATAATTTTTATTCATTTACTTCTATCAACTATATAGTTCACTGTATCTTTTAAATCTTTGCTTTTTTTTCCATATATTAAAATTTTTTTTAATATATTTAATTTTAATTTATCTCGATAATCAACTGTATTTTGGTATCCTAAAACTTTTATGAGCGTTGCCTTGCCTTTTTTCATATCTTTTTTAGTTTTTTTTCCAGCTCTTTTAGATGAGCTTTTTAAATCAATTAAATCATCAACTATTTGAAATAATAGCCCTATTTGTTCTCCAATTAACTCAAATTTTTTTATATGTTTTAATTTATTTGAAACAATAATGGGTGCCATACAACAAAAACTAAAAAGTTTTCCCGTTTTTTTTACCTCCATAATTTTAATTTTTTGAATTGAAACATTTTTTTTTTCAAAACTTAAGTCAAGATATTGCCCTCCTGCTATACCTGCGTGGCCAGAGCATTTTGAGATAGAATTTATAAGATTGATTTTAGTATTGCTATCTATTTTAAAATTCTTGTCAGATAAAATTTCAAATGCAATTGTTAATAAAGAATTTCCAGCTAGTATTGCAGTTGACTCTCCAAATTTTTTATGAGTTGATAATTTACCTCTTCTAAGATTATCATTATCCATACATGGCAAATCATCATGTATCAAAGAGTATCCATGAATACATTCTACTGCTGCAGCAATACGTATTAATTTTTTATATTCAATATTAAAAATTTTACCAATATCTATAATAAGTTTTGATCTAATTTTTTTTCCACCCGGAAACATTCCATATTTCATTGGAGAGATAAGTTCAGTTTTTTTTTGAATATAAAAAAAACTTTTTATAAATTTATTAGTATCTTTTGCAATTTTATTTAGTTTTTTTTCCATTTTTATTTTGTAAAATTAATTTTATTTTATTTTTCGTATTCTCTGAAATTTGTTTAGAGTTTTTTTGAAATTTTTTTTCTATTAAATTATTTAATTTAATAAGCATTTGATATTCCTCAACCGAGTTCTCTAAATTTTTTTTATTTTCAAGATTTTCAATTATATTGATGGCTAAATCTGTCAACTCTTCTACAGATTTACTTTGAATATCGTTTGGCAAATTTTTATCTTTCATATAAAAAGTCTTATTATTACATGAAAAAAGATCTTTCAAATATTAAAAAAAGTAAATTTTTTTTGAATAGAAATGAGTGTATTGGAATACCTACAGAAACCGTATATGGCTTAGCAGCAAATGCCTACTCTGATTTAGCGACTTCAAAAATTTTTAAATTGAAAAAAAGACCAAAAAATAATCCTTTAATTGTTCATTATTATTCTTTAGAAAAATTAAAAAAAGATTGCAAAATAAATCAAAATTTTATCAAACTATATAAAAAATTTTGTCCCGGCCCAATAACTTTTATACTAAAGCTTAAAAGTAAAAATAAAATATCAAAAAATGTAACAAATAAAAAAAAAACACTTGCAGTAAGATTCCCAAATCATTCATTAACTAGAAAGTTGCTTAAAGAACTTGATTTTCCTCTTGCAGCACCAAGTGCAAATATTTCAACAAAAGTTAGCGCTGTTTCAAAAAAAGATGTTGAGGAAGAATTTGGTAATAAAATAAAATTCATTCTAGATGGTGGCAGTTCAAAAATAGGTTTGGAGTCAACAATTGTAAATTTAGATCCTAAACCTGCTATTTTAAGATTAGGAGCTATAGAAGTAAGTAAAATAAATAAAGTTCTTAAAAATAAAGCAAAGTATAAGTCCAATAATAATCAAAATATTGTTCCAGGTCAGGGTAAGCTTCATTATTCCCCTGGAATAAAAATTAGAAGAAATGTAAAAAATCCTAAGAAGCATGAGGCATTTCTATTAATTAAAAAAAGAAAAATATCTGATAAAAATTTCTTTTATTTGACAAAAAATAACAATCTTAATGAAGCAGGTAAAAACTTATATAAAACTCTAAGAATGATTAAAAAATTAAAATATAATAGTATTTCAGTTGAAAAAATCCCAAATAAAGGAATTGGCCAAACTATAAACGATAGATTAATTAGGGCATCTAAAAAATAATGCAATATCCTATTGTTGTTAAAAATCTGTCAAAAAACTATTCGAATAAAGCCGCAGTTAAAAATATTAACTTTAAAATAAATAAGAATGAAATTTTAGGTTTATTAGGTCCAAATGGATGCGGTAAAACTACGACAATAGCAATGATGCTCGGACTGCTAAAGCCCACAAATGGAATAGTGCTGATAGATGGTGAGGATATTGAAAAAAAAAGAATTCAACTTTTACATAAAATGAATTTTATTTCTCCTTATATCGAGTTGCCAAAAAAACTAACTGTAAAAGAAAATTTAATTGTGTATGGAAAACTATATGGGGTAAAAAAAGTTTTGTTAAGAATAGATTATTTATCAGAAAAATTAAGGTTAACCGAATTTTTAGATAAAAAAACTGGTGAATTATCATCCGGCCAAAAAAATAGAGTGAGTTTAGCTAAAGCTCTTATCAATGATCCAAAAATACTATTTTTGGATGAGCCTACAGCATCATTAGACCCTGAGACAGGTGATTTTGTAAGAACCTTTATAGAAAAATTATCAAAAGAGAGAGAAATGTCGATTCTGCTCGCTTCACATAATATGGATGAAGTAAAAAGACTTTGTAAAAATGTTTTGATGATGAAAGATGGTTTGTTAATCGATCAAGGCACACCCAATGAATTGATTAAAAAACATGGCAAAATAAATCTTGAAGAGGTTTTTTTAAAATTAAATAGGACATCAAATGAGTTTTAACAGAATTTATGGACTTTTTTTAAGACACTTTTTTTTAATTAAGAGTTCACTTCCAAGAATATTAGATTTGATTTACTGGCCAACAATCCAAATTATTTTGTGGGGTTTTATTTCTTTATTTTTTTCAACTTATAGCAACTATTACAATAATACTTTAGGTGTTATATTAACTTGTGCGATACTTTATGACTTCCTTTTTAGATCAAGTATTAGCTTTAACATGCTATTTTTAGAGGAAATATGGAGTAGAAATTTCACTAATTTATTTATTGCTCCGATGAGAATAAGTGAAATTATTATATCTTTAGTTGTAACTGCTTTAATTAGAACCCTAATAGGACTTGTGCCTGCAATACTAATTACAAGTCCTTTGTTTGGTATTTCAATTTTAAATCTTGGCATACCTTTATTTTTTCTATTCTTAAGTTTGTATATTTTTGGAATAACGCTAGGTTTGTTTGTATCGTCTGGTCTCTTAAGATATGGACCAGCATTTGAAAATATAGCTTGGTCCTCATTATTTTTATTAGCTCCTTTAGGTTGCATATATTATCCAATAGAAATTTTACCAGATATACTTCAAACTATGGCTAAGGCTTTACCACTTGTGTATATTTTTGAAGAGGCAAGATCGATTTTAGTAAATCAATATGTTGACTATACAAATATTAAAAATGCCTTTGTGCTCAATATATTCTATTTATTTATAGGTATTGTTCTTTTTTATTACTCATTTAAACAGGCGCGGAAAAAGGGATCTCTTATAAATATTGGAGAATAATGGTGCGCCTGCTAGGAGTCGAACCCAGAACCTCCTGATCCGAAGTCAGGCGCTCTATCCAATTGAGCTACAAGCGCATATAGTATTATTATTATAATTTATGAAAAATAACATTAATTTAATTGTTCAAGATAAAAGTCCAAAAGAGAGAGTCGACCAATTTTTAGCAAAAAAGTATAGTGAACTAAGCAGAACTAGAATTAAAAATCTTATTATTGCTAAAAATCTTAAAATAAATGGTAAGTATATTTATGATCCGTCAAAGAAAATATCGCCTGGTGACAATTTAATTTTTACAATTCCTGAACCAAAGAAAACTTTAATCAAACCTTATGATTTTAAGTTAAATATAGTTTTTGAAGATAAATATCTTTTGGTCATTAACAAGCCTGCAGGTATATCAATGCACCCCGGCGCAGGTGATTATGATAAAACATTGGTCAATGCCCTAGTAAGTTATGACAAAAAAAATTTGTCTAATATAAATGGTGAAACAAGGCCAGGTATAGTTCACAGAATAGATAAGGATACATCTGGTTTAGTAGTAATCGCAAAAAATAATTTTGTACATGAAATTTTGTCCAAACAATTTAGTGAACATACTATCAAAAGAGTTTATCAAACTTTGGTTTGGGGAAAATTGAGACCACAGAAAGGAAAAATTCAAACTTTAATTACCAGAAGTTCAAAGAACAGAAAAATTATGGAGGTGGGAATTAGCAAGGGAAAAAATGCAATTACAAACTATAAGACTTTAATAGTGTTTGAAAAAAAAAAAATACCAACTTTTAGTTTTGTGGAATGTAAATTAGAAACAGGAAGAACTCATCAAATAAGAGTTCATATGTCTTATAAAGGTAATAATATTTTAGGTGATAAAAAATATAAAAAAAAATTCAAAAAATTTAAAGATATAGACAATAATGTTGAGAAAAAATTAACAAATTTAAAAAGACAATTTCTTCATGCTAAAACATTGGGCTTTGTTCATCCAGTCAAAAATGAGAATATGGAATTTACATCAAAATTACCTGAAGATTTAGAAAATATAATAAAAAGCCTTAAAAACGCTTAAA
Organism: uncultured Pelagibacteraceae bacterium; assembly: GCA_902619595.1. GTDB lineage: Bacteria > Pseudomonadota > Alphaproteobacteria > Pelagibacterales > Pelagibacteraceae > Pelagibacter. The sequence continues at coordinate 15,548 of CACNFE010000013.1, read as the reverse complement.
AAAAACCCATTGTAAAATTATAAAATTTTATTAAATAAGTCTCATGAGTTCTACAACATTTAAATTTCCTGCGTTATCAAATGAAGGTGGCTTAACTGCTTACCTTGATCAGATAAAAAAATTTCCAATGCTTGATGCTGAGGAGGAATATATGCTTGCAAAAAATTGGAAAACTACAGGGAACGTAAAATCTGCTGAAAAATTAGTCACGAGTCATTTGAGACTGGTTGCAAAAATTGCAATGGGCTACAAAGGCTACGGTTTACCAGTAAGTGAAATGATTTCAGAAGGTAATATTGGATTAATGCAAGCTGTAAAAAAATTTGAACCAGAAAAAGGTTTTCGTTTAGCGACCTACGCAATGTGGTGGATAAAAGCATCTATCCAAGAGTATATTTTAAGATCCTGGAGTTTAGTTAAAATTGGAACAACCGCAGCTCAAAAAAAATTATTTTTTAATCTAAAGAAACTAAAAAATCAGATTGCACCTAAGACAGAGGGTGATCTAAAACATGAGCACGTAAAGGATATTGCGAATCGACTTGATGTGAGTGAGGATGAAGTAGTATCTATGAATAGACGATTGTTAGGAAAAGAGCAATCTTTAAACGCACCCATTGGTGAAGATGGTGATGAATGGCAAGATTGGGTTGTTGATAAAGACATGGATCAAGAACTTAAATTTGCTCAGCAAGAGGAAATAGAACAAAGAAAAGATTTATTATCAGAGTCTATAAAAATTTTAAATGATAGAGAAAAAGAAATTCTATACTCGAGAAGACTTGCAGATGAACCAATTACTTTAGATGATTTAAGTAAAAAATATAAAATTAGCAGAGAAAGAATAAGACAAATAGAAAACAAAGCGTTCGAAAAGCTTCAAAAACATATGCTCAATGCTGCGAAGTCAAAAAATTTATTACCGGTAAATTAATTATTAAAAGGGTCCTCAATCAAAATTGTATCGTTTCTTTCTGGGCTAGTTGATATACTTGATATTTTAGTTTCAATAAATTTTCCAAGTTCAGAAACATAATTTTTTGCATTGATCGGTAAATCTTTAAAGTTTTTGATACCTTTTGTTGAGGACTTCCATCCTTTAAAAGTTTTATAGATTGGAGTTACTTTTAATTGGTCATCAACTGCAGCTGGTAAATAATCTATTTTTTTACCATCTAATTGATAAGCTACACAAATTTTTATTTCATCAAGTTCATCCAAAACATCTAATTTTGTTAAGGCTATGCCATCTATTCCTGAAATTTTTATTGTTTGTCTTACCAAAACCCCGTCAAACCATCCGCATCTCCTTTTTCTACTAGTAACTGTTCCAAATTCTTTTCCTTTTTGCCCTAATTGTTCTCCAATGCTATCTGTTAGTTCTGTTGGAAATGGTCCTTCTCCTACTCGGGTTGTATAAGCTTTAGTTATGCCAAGTACATAATTTATGCTGTTAGGGCCGCAGCCAGAGCCTGTTGCGGCTGAAGAGGCTACTGTGTTTGAGGAAGTTACAAATGGATAAGTACCATGATCAACATCTAATAAAATTCCTTGTGCACCTTCAAATAATATTTTTTTTTTCTGTTGTTTAAATTCGTCGATTTTCTTCCATACTGGCTGAGAATATTTTAATATATCTGGTGCAATTTCAAGTAAGTCTTTTTTCAGTTGATCTTTTTGAAATATCTCTTTTCCAAGACCTTTTCTTATAGCGTTATGATGCATTAAAACAGTCTCTAGTCTATGGTTTAAGTTTTCTTCAGAAATTAAATCCATAACTCTAATTGATCTTCTTCCAACTTTATCTTCATAAGCAGGGCCTATTCCTCGTCTTGTTGTTCCAATCTTTGCTTTTCCAGCTGTATCTTCTCTGATTTCATCCATTTCTCTATGAAAAGGTAAAATTAAGTTTGCTGCCTCAGATAAAATTAAATTTTTTTCAGAAATTTCTACACCCTTAGATTTTATCTCTTTTATTTCTTCCAAAAGAGCCCATGGATCTACTACAACACCATTTCCAATTATAGATACTTTATTTTTTCTAACTATACCAGAGGGTAACAACCTCAGTTTATATGTTATGCCATCAATGACTAAAGTATGGCCTGCGTTATGTCCACCTTGAAATCTAACAACTACATCTGCTTCACTTGAAAGCCAATCAACTATTTTTCCTTTACCTTCGTCACCCCATTGTGAACCAACTACTACAACATTTTTCATTTAAATTTTTTATTTATACTAATTGTACTTATGTGGTTTATTGGCCCATGACCCTTTCCATACCTGGGACCACTTCCGATAGCATGGTTAACATAATTGATTGCCATTCTACAAGAATTCTTTAATGTTTTTCCACACGAGTAATATGTTGCTATTGCACTAGAAAGTGTACAACCAGTACCATGTGTATTTTTAGTTTTTATTCTTTTACTTTTGAATATTACTTTTTCCTTTTCGTTTAAGTATATGTCAAAAACATATTCTGATTTTAAATGACCACCTTTAATTAAAACATTTTTTACACCAAGTTTTAATAGTTTTTTTCCAGCAAAAATCATATCTTTTATTGATCTTATTTTTGTTTTTGTAAGTATCTCAGCTTCTGGAATATTCGGAGTAATTATTGTTACTTTTTTGATTAGATGTGATTTAATAATTTTAATTGATTTATTATCTATAAGTTTTGTACCACCCTTTGCTACCATTACTGGATCTAAAACTATTTTATTTGTTTTAACTTTTTTTAAAGATTTTATAATAGTTTTAATAACAGGTGAGGAGTGCAACATTCCTATTTTAATTGCATCTGGCTTGATATCCTTTGACGTAAATTCAATTTGATTTTTTATTTCATTTATTGGAACTTTTAATATAGAAAGTACTCCAGATGTATTTTGCGAGGTTATTGCTGTAATTGCTGTCATTGCATACGAGCCAAGGCTTGTAATTGTTTTTATATCAGCTTGTATCCCTGCTCCTCCTGAGGAGTCCGAGCCTGCAATTACCAATATTTTAGATTTTAGTTTCAATTTAATTAATAGATTTTTTTACAATATTGATACAATTTTTTAATAAATTTATATTATTAGACTCTCCCATTATCCTTATTTTAGGTTCGGTTCCTGACTTTCTTATAAGCATCCTACCATTATTTTTAATGAGTTTTTCTGCTTTCATTATAGCGATTTTACATTTTTTTGAATTAATTATTGATTTATCTTTAACTTTAATATTCTCCAGAATTTGTGGAGTTAATTTAAATAAATTAAACAATTGACTAGCTTTAACGCCTTTTCTCATTGAAAATAAAACTTCTAAGGCAACTAACAATCCATCTCCTGTTGTTGCAAATTTTCCAAGTATTATGTGTCCTGATTGTTCACCACCCAGGTTGAAATTATTAATTTGCATTTTTTCTTTTACATATCTATCTCCGACATTAGCTCTAATAAACCTTATTTTTCTACTTTTAAAATAATTTTGCAAACCGTAATTTGACATCAAAGTTCCAATAACGCCGCCTTTTAGGATTTTTTTTCTTTTCCATCTTGTAGCTAACATGGCAATAATTTGGTCACCATCAATAATGTTCCCTTTTTCATCAGAAATTATAATTCTATCAGCATCACCATCCAAAGATATACCAATATGTGCGTTATGTTTTTTCACTAAGCGTTTAATTTTATTTGGAAATGTTGACCCACAGTTTTGATTTATGTTTAAGCCATTTGGTGATGCCCCATATTCAAAAACTTTCGCACCTAGATTTCTAAAAAGTTTTGGTCCAGATTTATATGCAGCGCCGTTTGCGCAATCAATTACTATCTTCATGCCTTTTAAACTAAAATTACTTGGAAAGTTTTTTTTCAATATTTTTATATATCTATCATTTGCATCCTCTAATCTTTTTACCCGTCCCAAGATTTTTGGTTCTGAAAGATTTTTAACAATTTTAATATCAATTAATTTTTCTATTTTTTTTTCAATTTTATCAGACAATTTTAAACCATCTGGTCCAAACAGTTTAAGGCCATTATCATAATATGGATTATGTGATGCGGTAATCATTATCCCCAAATTCGCTCTCATTTTTTTGGTTAACATTGCTAGTCCATTTGTAGGTAAAGGCCCTAAGGTATAAACATGCATACCAGCTGATGCCAATCCGGAGACGAGTGCGGGCTCAAGAGAATAACCAGATAATCTGGTATCTTTTGCTATTATAGCAGTTTGCTTAAATTTTTTTTGATTTTTAAAATATGTGCCAGCAGCTAGGCCAAATTTAAAAAACATCTCTCCATTAATTTTATTTTGGTTAACTTTTCCTCTAATTCCATCTGTTCCAAAATATTTTTTTGTCATTTTAAAATTTGAGTGATTTAAAGACCTTTATACTTTGATTTACTTCATTAACGTCATGTACTCTTAAAATTTGAACACCTTGCATAATTGCAAATAAATTTGATGCTATTGTTCCTCCTAACCTTTCTTTGCTGTCATTTACTCCAGATAAATCTTTTATGAATCTTTTTCTTGAAGTCCCCAACATTACAGGAAAACCAAGTGAGTGGAAAATAGAAATCTTTCTCAATAAGGTAATATTATGTTTCAAGTTTTTACCAAAACCAATACCTGGGTCTAAAATGATATTATTATGCTTGATACCCATCGACCTTAAATATTTTATTTTATTCTCAAAAAAATCGTAAATATCTAAGATCACATTTTTATATTTTGGATTTTTTTGCATAGTTGCTGGGTTTCCCTGTATGTGGTGAATTACAAAAGGTATTTTAGTTTTCTTTAATAGTTCCGGCGTTTTAGCATCATGTTCAAGACCAGAAATATCATTAATTAAATTAATTTTATTTTTAATCCCCTTTTCCATTATGTCACTTTTTCTTGTATCCAAAGAAATGAATTTTTTAAATTTTTTAATTTTTGATAGTGTTGGATATAATCTTTTCCATTCCTCTTTCGAAGAAATTTCTTTAGAACCTGGTCTCGTAGATTCTCCGCCAACATCTAAAATCCTACATCCATCATTGATTAATTTTTTTGCATGTAATAACCCATTTTTATTTTTAATATATTTTCCTCCATCAGAAAAACTATCAGGTGTTAAATTCAGAACTCCCATCAAAATTGGTAATTTTTTAAAATTAAGATTTTTGATTTTTTTTTTTTTAGAAATTTTCCTTAAATCAGAAAAAACTTTATTCTTAATCTTGCTTTTAATCTTTTTAATTTCAAAAATACTTAGTTTTCTTGAATTTTTTCTTGATATAAGTTCAATCATATCAAACGAAATTGAGCTGTCCCCATGTAACGGAAGTGATTTTTTTTTTTTTACTTTTTCTCTGGATATTCGGCCTAAATAAAAATTACACGCTCTTGTGTAATATTTTGGCATATATTTTTAATGAACGATTTTAGGTTTTAGCCCTATTGATCCTAATGCAGAGCTTTGGTCACTATTATCTGATTTAGTATCTTCCTTATTTGTGGGATATATATTTTTATTAATAATATTTTCAATTTCTTCCCCCGTTAGAGTTTCGTAAGTAAGTAAAGCCTTAGCAACTTTATGTAAATCATCAATCTTTTCAGTAAGTATTTTTCTTGCTTGATTGTAACCTTCATCAACTAATTTTCTTATTTCTTTATCAATTTTTTGAGCCACTGCCTCTGAAACACTTTGAGTTTGTGTTACTGATCTTCCTAAAAATACTTCTTCTTGATTTTCTCCATACTCGACTGGCCCTAATTCCTCACTCATACCATATTTAGTTACCATTGCTCTAGCTAACTGAGTTGCTTGGTTAATGTCTGATCCACTTCCACCACCAGCTCCTGTAGATATATTATCTTTTCCAAAAATAATTTCTTCTGCCACTCTGCCTCCAAAGCAAACTGCTAGTCTTGCTTTCAAATACTTTATAGAATGACCATGCTTATCTCTTTCGGGTAAATTCATTACCATTCCTAAAGCTCTTCCTCTAGGAATAATTGTTGCTTTATGTATTGGGTCATAGTTAGGCATGTTAAATGAAACAAGAGCATGACCACCTTCATGATAAGCAGTTAATTTTTTCTCATCTTCTGTCATCACCATTGATCTTCTCTCAGCTCCCATCATTACTTTATCTTTTGCCTCCTCAAATTCCTGGTAGGTAACAATTCTTTTATTTTTTCTAGCTGCTAACAATGCAGCTTCATTCACTAAATTAGCTAAATCTGCACCTGAGAAACCTGGTGTTCCTCTTGCAACTGTTCTTAAATTTACATCAGGTGACATAGTAATTTTTTTAGCATGAACTTTTAATATTTTTTCTCTTCCAATTATATCTGGGTTTGAGACCACAACTTGTCTATCAAATCTTCCGGGTCTTAGAAGTGCTGGATCCAACACGTCTGGTCTATTTGTAGCTGCAATTATTATTACTCCCTCGTTAGTATCAAATCCATCCATCTCAACTAGCAATTGGTTCAAAGTTTGTTCTCTTTCATCATTTCCGCCTCCTAAACCTGCTCCTCTACTTCTTCCAACAGCATCAATCTCATCTATGAAAATTATGCACGGCGAATGTTTTTTTCCTTGCTCAAACATATCTCTTACTCTTGACGCACCTACTCCAACAAACATTTCAACAAAATCTGAGCCAGAAATAGTAAAAAAAGGAACACCAGCTTCCCCGGCAATTGCTCTAGCTAATAAAGTTTTACCTGTTCCTGGTGGACCAACTAATAAACATCCTCTGGGTATCTTTCCACCTAATCTACTAAACTTTCTCGGATCCTTTAAAAATTCAACTACTTCTTCAACCTCTTCTTTTGCTTCTTCGACTCCTGCAACATCATTAAAAGTTACTTTACCTTTAACTTCATTCATCATTTTTGCTTTAGATCTTCCAAAGCCCATCGCGCCACCTTTACCACCTTGCATCTGACGCATAAAAAATATCCAGACTGCTATTAAAAGTAACATAGGAAACCAAGACAACAGCACACCAAATAATGATGGCATTTTTTCATCTAACGGTGCAGCAGTAATACTTACACCTTTGTCTGAAAGTTTTTCTATTAAGTTAGGGTCATTTGGGGAGTAAGTAGAAAATTTATTTCCATCAGATAGTACGCCGTTAATGTTATTACCTTTTATTTCCACCTGGACTACTCTTCCATTCTCAACTTCAGTTAAAAAAGTTGAGAAGTTAATTTTTTCGATATTGTTGTTTAATGTGCCCTGAGGATTTTTGAACATATTATATAAGCCGATAGTTAAAAATACTATTATCGCCCACATTGCTAGATTTCTAAAATTCATGAGTATAAGATAAGAATTATTATTGATTTAACAAGTATCTATTTTAACCACTTTCCTTTGAAATTATAATAGTTTGGTTGATTTTTTGAAATAAACAGCCTCCAAGTGTCATTTTTTTAAATTTTGGATGTGACTTAATCTCCTTAATCAATAAATTTGTACTTTTTCCTCTTGGAGGGTAGTATTTTTTACTAATCTTTCTCATTACAATATTTAGAGACCTCATAATCACTTCATTCGGCTGGAAAAAGAAATTAATATTTAATGTGGCTTTTTTTTTTTTAAAAATAAAATTAAGGTTATTTTTAATGTTTTGATTAGCATAAAAATCTAATGCGTTATTCGCATTTTTTAAATTTTTAATAGTTAAAATTAATTTATTTTCATCTAAACCCTCATTTTTTAGATTTTCAATTAATTTTCTGATCCTTACTCTTTTAAAGTCTTTGTTAAAATTAGATGGATCTTTAACAAAAATTTTAAAGACTTTTAGAGTTATTTTTTCAAGTTGTTTTTTATCAAACTCTAATAAAGGTCTTATATAGTTGATTTTATTTATTTTGGTCTTTTCGTCTAGAGAAACTAAACCCTTCAAGCCGCTTCCCCTGGTCATTCTGATAAAAAAATTCTCATTTAAATCATTTTTATGGTGACCAAGAAGAATATTATTTAATTTAAGTCTTGAGCATTCTTCGCTTAATAATGAATATCTTTTTACTCTAGCAACAGCCTGAATGTTTGATGAAGGTTTTGAACCTATCCATTTAATGATTTTACATTTAATTTTGATTTTTTTAAGGATTTTACATACATCCTGAGCTTCTTTTGATGAGCCCTTTCTTAAATTGTGGTCAATAATGCAATAATTGAATTTGGTGCCATATTTTTCTTCATAACACTTGGATAAAAAAGCAAGTGCTAAGCTATCAGGTCCACCTGAGACTGCAACTAAGAAACTTTCTGTATTATTTAATTTTTTTTCAAACTTGCTGAAAATAGGCTTAATAAAATCTTTATTTAATAAGTTGCTTATAAAATTATGATTTATTTTTTGAGCATTCAAACTTTTTCTCTTCATATTTTGCTTTTTGAAGAACAGACTGATTAGCTTCTGGATATTGTTGTTTCACACCCGTTATCATCAGACAACCTTGATCCTTTTCTCCAATTTGTACTAGTGATACACCGAGTTTTAATAAATTGATAGGTGCCTTCTCGCTTTTAGGATATTTTTGATAACCTTCTAAATATGCAGAGGCCGCATCTGTAAAAAGTTGTCTTATTCTAAATGTTTCTGCGTACCAATATTGTGCGTTGCCTGCAAGTTTGTGATCAGGGTTTGTATTTACAAACTCTCTGAAAGCTCTTTCAGCCATATTGTAATCACCATTTTTTAAAAAGCTTGTCGCAAAATCATATTGTTTATCTGGATTTGCATCTGGGAGTATCTTCTCTTCCGATACAAAAGTTTCAGTAACAACCGAACCTGTGGTATCAATTGATTGAATTTCTTGTTCTTGGTTATTTGTCTCTGTATCTTTGTAAGATATTGCCCCGAGATCCTGTGGTTCTGACGAACCTGGTAAAATTTTATTTTTATCACTTGAAGAACTTATTTTCTTATTATTATTTTCACCCACTGACAATGTCTCAAGTTGTTGAAATCTCATCTGATTATCAGATTGCACTTTTGAAAGCCTATTAGATAACTTGTCTAATTTAAAATTTATTTCTTCAAAACGGTTGGTAAGTTCTTGAAATTGTTTTTCAATTTCCGAAAGTTTTAACAAGTGTCTTGTAAGTACTTCCTCAGAACTCTGGTCTAATTCTGTGATACTTTCATTAAGAATTTCATTCTGTGAATTTGAATAAACTGCTTTTTCCAATGTTTTTAAATCTTGTTGAATAATTTTAATAATCTCCTCATAATTATGACTATCAGCAAATATTTTTTTGGGGATAAAGATGCAAAAAAATATTACAAAAGAAAATAAAAAAAGTTTTTGTTTAGTCATCAAGATTATTTGTAATTATAATGATGGCAAAAAAAAGACCCTGATAATTTAATCAGGGCCTTTTTGTATTTCTAAATTAGTTTGCTTTGACTGTTACTGATCTTCTATTTTTTGACCAAGCCAAAGGATTTGAACCTGAGTCAACAGGTCTTTCTTTACCATAACTGATTACTGAAATTCTATTTCCAGAAATTCCATAAGTCATAAGATAGTCTTTAACTGAATTTGCTCTTCTTTCACCTAAAGCTAAGTTATATTCTCTTGTTCCTCTTTCATCAGCATGACCCTCTAGCACAACATTTATTTTTGAATTTTTTCTTAACCAAGCTGCTTGTTTTCTCAAAGTTTCTCTTGAAGCAGTAGTCAAGACTGATTCATTTGTTGCAAAGAAAACTCTATCTGCAACTCCTGAAGCTAAATATTCAACTGTATCTTTTCCAGTATAAACATCGCCCTGCATTTGATTCGTAACTTTTTTAGTTGCACAAGCAGAAAGCACTAAACTTGCTAGCATTATCATAAATGCATTTTTGAAAATTTTCGTTAAAATCATTAACTACTCCTTATTTGAATATTTTAAGTTTTTCACACCTAATTAAATCTTTCAAGTATAAAAATCAACTATTTAATACTAATTACTTAATAAAGACGACCAAGATGGGTCGGAGGCATCGGTTTCAGTGTCCACCAATCTCTCATTATAGCCTGTTAAATCAATTGACCATAATTTAGCAGAAAACCCTTTACCTTCAGAGTCTGACTTGGTCTCTCTATAGAATATAAGCACTCTACCATTAGGTGACCATGAGGGTGCTTCTTGGTAAAAATTTTCAGTCAATAACCTTTCGCCAGAACCATCCGTTCTCATTACACCAATATAAAACTTCCCCTTATGAAGTTTTGTAAATGCTATTAAGTCCCCCCTTGGAGACCATACGGGTGTACCATATAAACCTTTGCCAAATGAAATTCTTTTGACTTTTGTACCATCGCTCTTCATAACATATATCTGTTGATAACCACTTCTGTCAGAATTAAAACAAATATATTTTCCATCAGGTGAATAAGATGGGGACGTATCAATTGAAGGATGATTTGTAATTCTCTCGACTACTCTATTTTCTAAATCCATAGTGTATATGTCAGAATTTCCATCCATAGCAAAACTCATGATAATTTTTTTTCCATTTGGTGAGAACCTTGGCGCAAATGTCATTCCTGGAAAATCACCTACTACCTCCTGTATACCTGTTTCAATATCTAAAAGATAAACCCTGGGAAGATTTCTAAAATAAGACAAATAAGTAACCATTTGATTTGTAGGATTAAATCTTGGGGTCAAAACTAATTCATTTCCTAATGTTAAATATTTTGTATTAAATCCATCTTGATCCATTATCGCAAGTTTTTTAATTCTTTTTGTTTTTGGTCCCTCTTCTGAAACATAAATTATCCTTGTATCAAAATAACCTTTTTCTCCAGTTAACCTCTCATAAACTTTGTCGGTAATTATATGTCCAACTCTTCGCCAATTTGTTGGCACTGTAGTGAAAGCTAATGCCATCATTTCTTTACCTGCTAATACGTCCCACAATCTAAATTCTACTCTTAGTTTATCATTTTTATAAATTACTTTTCCTGTGATGAGCGCTTGAGCTTTAATCAAAGACCAATCTTCAAACCTTGGTTTTAAGTGTGCTATATCAGGCTTCTGAAGAAAAGCATCTTTGCTCAATGGATTAAATAAACCAGAAGTTTGTAGATTATTTTCTACAACCTTTGAAATTTCAGATCCAATATTTTTTATTTTTAATGTTTTTTGAAGTGCTTCGTTAGAATTACTATCAATAGACAACGGAGATACAGCAATAGGCAGAGGATTTAAATTTCCTCTAGTAATATCAACTTCAATTAGAGCATTAGCATACGTGATGCTAAACAAAAAAATTATAATATATTTAAAATATTTAATCATCCCTCTAACATTTCTCTTGCATCGAAATTTAATTGTAGTTCTTTCCATCTTTCATAACCTTCAGTGGGTACCCTTAAGGGTTGACACATTTTAATTGCTCTAAGCGCACTTTCTGCCAAAACTTTATAAAATCCCTGACCTGGTGTATTCATCCTTGCATGATCCAATATCTCAGATTTAACAACTGTTCCATCAGGTTTTAATTGTAGTTTTATTCTTACTAATAAATTTTCATTATATGGTAATCCTAAAGGAATACTCCAGCAACCAAAAATTTGTGCTTTTAATGCATCTTCTTCACTCAAAGTAAGACTGGTAATACTAAGATCTTTTTTTTGAGATTGCGATATTTTATTAGTTTTTTTTGTAGTTTCTGCGTATTCTTCTTTTGATTTATCGATTAAAGCAGCTATATTATTTGGATCAAATAATTCTTTTTTTTCAAATTCAGAAACTTGTTTAATTTCTTCATCAAGCTTTTCTGGATTTTGTTTTTTTTCCTCAATTTTTTTTACTTTATCAATATTTTCGTCAGGCAAGGGGACTGCATCTGGTTTTTCTTTTTTAACTTTTTTTGGTGGCGCCTGTTCAGATGTTAGTTTTTCTTCTTCTTTTTTTTTTACTTCTTCAATTATTTTTTTTGCTTTTGGCGCATAAGGAATATTAGTCTTATCTGATATTTGTATTAATTCAACAGACACAAGGGGCGGCAAATCTATTGGTTCTTTTGTTAAAAAAGGGAGACTTAATGCTGTTATAAATATCATTATGATATGAAATCCAGACGAGATTATGACATTTCTGACCAAGATTTTACCTCTCTTTGTAAGGTTCAGATATCAGGGCTACCTTTGTAAAGCCTGAACCAGAAAGCATTCCCATCACCTCTAAAACTCTACCATAATTTATTGTCTTGTCGCCTCTCACATATATTCTAGTATCAGTTCTATTTTTTGAGACCGCTAAAATTTTTGCTATAATTTTTTCATATTCCACTTTAGATTCTTGGATAAATATTTCTCCTTTAGAATTAATTGTAAGTGTCAAAGGCTCTTGTTCCTCTGGAAGAGAGTCGGCTGAACTTTCTGGTAAATCAACCTGAACTCCTACTGTTAACAAGGGTGCCGTAACCATGAATATAATTAAGAGTACAAGCATAACATCAACAAAAGGAGTGACATTGATCTCACTCATTGGATCATTTTTAGATCTTTTAAGATTAAAAGCCATTTTAAATTATTGTTAGAAATCTTTTTGAAAAATTTTCTAATTTCTGCGAGTATTTTTTTGAGTCACTATTAAATTTATTATAAGCTATCACTGCTGGTATCGCAGCTAACAAACCGAGTGCAGTTGCAAAAAGAGCTTCTGCAATCCCTGGGGCAACAATAGCTAAACTAGTATTTCTTGATATAGCAATTGATTGAAATGAATTCATTATTCCCCAAACTGTACCGAATAATCCAATGAAAGGAGCTGTTGCACCTACGGTTGCAAGAAAAGTATAACTCTTTTCAATTTTATTCATCTGTTTCTCTATATTTATTTCAAGCATGTTTGAAAGTCTTTCATTGAGTTGCGTTTTTGATCTCGTTTTTAGTGCTGCTTCCATAGACGATCTAAAAACCAATGCCATTGGATCCTCAATATTTTTTGGAATAGTATTATAAAAAGATTCAGCTGACTTTGATTTCCAAAATCGCTCTTCAAAAATCTCGGAAGATTCATTTATCTTTTTAAATAATTTTACTTTTTCAATTATTATTGCCCATGAGTATACTGAGCAAGCTATGAGAATAATTATTACAGACTTGACTACAAAATCTGCACGTATAAATAGTTGAACAAGTGAGAAGTCAGTGTTACTTGCTAGACCCACTGCTTGTGATGTTATATCTGCTTCCATTCGATCTACTTGTCACTTAATTGTGTCATCAATTTGTCTTAAATTTCAAAATTGTCTATTCTGATCTTAAATTTTCGTAGAAATAACTAGCAATAAGCATGGCATCTGCTTTATTTGCATCTTTTTTTTTTGATAAATTCATTGAAAAATAGGGAAATATTTCGATCGCTCTAGTTCTGCTAGCGTCTTTTTCTGAGTTAATCAAATTAAAATATTTTTTCCATTTAGTAGGCCTAACAAAGTACATTGATAAATTCATTGCTGAGCATATACCCTTTAATACACCAAATGATTGACCAAAATTAAACATGCTTGTAACTCCTTGTCCAGGCATAGCCGTTACATGTTCTATGACTACCTTTACCTCATTCTTATTGTAATTTTTTATTTTAGAGGAAATTTCATTAAATATTTGAGAACTGTTGACTTGTTTTTTATTTTTCTTTCCTTCAGCCATACTTGGCATTTCTACTACATCAGTTATTTTTCCATCTTCCATAAAACAAATTGCGCCAGAAATTCCTGGATCAATTCCAATAATCAACATTAATTACTCCCAATTTTTAGATTCGTGAAAATATTTTGTACATCATCATCATTATCAAGTGAATCTAAAAAATCACTTATTTCATCAAAAATATCTTTGGAGATAATTACATTATTAATAGGTATCCATTCAATTTCTGTTGATATAAAATTTTTAACCGTCATCTCTAATTTTTTTTTTACTTCGTATATTTTATTTTTTTCACAATGTATCTCATGAATTTCATTATCAGAATGGCACTCTTCTGCACCTGCATCAATAACAATATCCAAAATTTTTTCCTCTGAAATTTCGTTTTTTGGAATTTTAATCACTCCAATTTGTTTAAAATTATGAGATGCAGAGCCAGATGATCCAAGGCTGCCTCCATTCTTTTGAAAAATAGTTCTAATTTTTGATGCAGTTCTATTTTTATTATCAGTTAATGCTTCTACAATGACTGCAATATTTTTTGGTCCAAAACCCTCGTATCTCATACTCTGAAAATTTGAGGAATTTATGTTTGTTGATTTATCAATTGCTCTCTCAATATTTTCTTTTGGCATATTAGCAGAACGTGCTGATTGTATGGCTGATCTCAGTCTGGGATTCATATCAGGATTTTTATCACCTAATTTGGCAGCAACGGTAATTTCTTTGGATATTTTTGAAAAAATTTTTGATCTTTGTTTGTCTGCTCTCCCTTTCTTGTGTTTAATTCCTGCCCAATGTGAATGACCTGCCATGATTAATTTGTATTTTTTAAATCTCCACCTAAGATAAAGCTATTAATTTTATTAGCTAAACCAGTATCTCTATTGCAATCTACAATTACACCTGAAAGGCTTGCTTGTCCAGTTGCAGGGAAATGTTTTTTTGCATCCAGTTTAAAAAATTTTTTAATTGAATTTTCTTTGTTCATTCCAATGACTGAATCATAATCTCCACACATTCCTGCATCAGTTTGATAACCTGTTCCCTTTTTTAATATTCTTGTATCACTTGTTGGAACGTGAGTGTGAGTGCCAATTACCAGAGTTGCAATACCATCCATAAAGTGTCCAACTGCCATTTTTTCGCTTGTTATTTCTCCATGAAAATCAACGATCAAATAATCGTAATTTTCTTTTAATTTATTTTGTGAAGTAAATTTTTTTATAGCCTCAAAGACATTTTCGCACTTTTTCATAAAAACATTTCCCATTAAATTTAAAACACCTACTTTAGATTTATTTTTTGTTTCAAATATTTCAAATCCTTTCCCAGGTGATGGTGCTATTAAATTATAAGGTCTAAGTAATCTTTTTTCTTTATCTATATATTCCGCAGTTTCTTTTTGATCCCAAATATGATTTCCAGTTGTGATTACATCAACTCCACAATTAAAAAAATCGTTAGAGATTTTTTCTGTAATCCCCACTCCTTCTTTGGCTGCATTTTCCCCATTTACAATTACAAAATCAATTTTATTTAATTTAATTTGATTTTTTAAATTTTTTTTTATTGCATCACACCCTGGTTCACCTACTACATCTCCTAAAAATAATATCCTCATGTTTCAAATATCTCTTTCTCAGTTAAAATAACATCCAATTTCCTGTCAAATTTTTCAACAGGTACGTATTTGATCATTTGATGCGAAAAAGCTAAACCCAATTTAATAATTATATTTTTTCCCATCTTGAATAAAAAACGATCGTAAAAACCTCCACCATAACCTAAACGATTTAGTGCTTTATCAAACGCAACTAAGGGTATTATTAAAATATTTGGCTTAACTTTAGTTTTCTTTTTTG
>CACNFE010000012.1 GCA_902619595.1 uncultured Pelagibacteraceae bacterium | reverse complement strand
TTATCGTCATTTCTATTTATTAATATCTCTAAATCTTCATCTTTTGGTTTCATTAAATTTCTTAAATTTAAAATTAAATTTTTAGTATCGATTCCACCTGGACAGTTCTTAATAATTGATAAAGCAAAAGGAATTATCTCTGTCTCACTAAAATTTGTCATAGGACATTAAAAAGTTGATTTTGATATATTTGTAGAAACTTTACAAGAAGGAAATTATGTTAGTATTCACTCTAAAAATTATATAGTAAGGACAAAAAGTATCAGTATTATTGATGTTTATTCTGTTTAAATTTCAAAATTTATGAATATTATAGGTATTACCTTATGCTACTTTATTTAGTTTCATTTCTAGTTCTATTTTCATTTATTGTAATTATTCATGAGTATGGTCATTATTATTTTGCTAAAAAAGCAGGTGCAAAAGTTGAGCAATTTTTTATTTTTGGATTACCGTTCTTCAATTTAAATAAAGAATTTTTTGGATGGAATGATAAAGACGGCACTAGATGGTCTATTGGGTACGTTCCAATTGGGGGATATGTTAAAACTTTTGGGGCAGAGGATTATCATTTATCTCAGCAGGAAATAGATGAAAAATATTCTAAAGAAGATCAAAATTTTATAATAAATAATAAAAAATATTATCAAAAAGTACTCTATGCATTAGGTGGACCTTTAGCTAATTTTTTGTCAGCTATTTTAGTTTTCTCCTTACTATTTATATTTATTGGAAAAGATGTAACGCCGTTTTCAATTAATGAAGTAGTTAAAGATAGTCCAGCTGAAAAAGCTGGTTTAATGGTTGGGGATAAAATATTAAGCATTGAAGGTAATAAAGTTGAAAATATACAGGATGTTTCAAAATATATTAGAACAAGCACAGGTAAAAATATTGAAATTATTATTCAAAGATATTCTGAAAATAAAAAAATTTTAGTCCAACCAAATGAGGTATTTGATCAAGATAACTTAATTAAGAAGAGAACAAAAAAAAGGGTTATAGGTATTGTTATTTCATACTCAACTGATGAAATGGTTAAAAAACAATTCGGCCCAATTGAAGCAATAATGCTAGCTATAAAAGAAGTTTATTTTGTTTGTAAGCAAATATTAATATTTATTGGACAATTATTGACAGGAAGGGCAGATATTTCCCAACTATCAGGTCCTGTAGGAATTGCTAAAATGACTGGAGAAGCTGCAAAATTAGGTTTTTTAACTTTTATTACTTTTTTTGCATATATTTCAATAAGTTTAGGGTTTATGAATTTATTACCAATACCCTTATTAGACGGAGGAATAATTGTATTATTTACAATTGAAAAAATTATTGGTGCCAAGATTAAAAAAGAATACTTAGAAATCTATGGTCGAATCGGGCTGACATTTATTATGTTTTTAACAGTGTTTGCTCTTTATTCTGATTTATTTATTTGAATTAAATTTTAATTAAAAATTAGCTATAAAAAAAACTAGCAAAATCAACAGTTTTAGAGCACTATATCTTGTGTAAAACTTTATTTTATACACTAAAAAAAAGCTTGATTTATCAATACTTTTGATAAAGATGATTATAACCTAATAAAACCGGAGCTAAAATGAACAAAAAACAACTAGTAGCAAAGCTTTCTGGAAGCTTGAATTTAAGTAAAGCTGATGCGGAGCGTACTTTTGATACTATTACCAACACAATACTGGATGCCTTAAAAGGCGATGATTCAGTGAAAATTGCTGGTTTTGGTACTTATAAAGTAGCTAAAAGAAAAGCTAGAATTGGACGTAATCCAAGAACTGGAGAACAAATCCAAATTGCTGCATCGCAAAAAGTTAAGTTTTTGCCTGCGAAAGCACTTAAAGAAATTTTTAACAAATAATTTCTTCCAACAGCCTTTATTGATGAAAATTGATAAAGGCTGTTTCTATATGCAATTAATGCATATCTAATTTTTCCAATCAACATTAGTTTTAAGTAAAAAAAAAAATATAACCATTTCTTTAATAATAAGGGAGGTTTTATGAAAAAACTATTTAATAAATTAGTTGGTCCAGGGATAAGTTTGTTGTTTTTGCTAAACATGAACAGCACAGCTTATGCGGATACAACTGTCTCAGCAGAAGTAGGGTTTATTTTTAACACTCTACTATTTTTAATGTGTGGATTCCTAGTCTTTTTTATGGCTTGTGGATTTGCAATGTTAGAATCAGGTATGGTTACATCAAAAAGTGTATCTGTAATTTGTGCAAAAAATATTGGTTTAGTATCAATTGGAGCAATAATGTTTTGGCTTGTAGGATATAATTTAGCATATGGTATTCCAGAAGGGGGATACATAGGAAAATTCATTCCATGGAAAGATGCTAGCAAGATTGATACAGGATATGCAGATGGATCAGATTGGTATTTCCAAATGGTATTTTGTGTAACAACAGTTTCAATTGTTTCTGGAACTCTTGCTGAAAGAATAAAATTATGGCCGTTTTTTTTATTCGCGGCAATTTTAGCTGGAATAATTTATCCAATCGTAATGGGTTGGCAGTGGGGTGGTGGCTGGTTAGCTGCAAGAGGATTTTCTGATTTTGCAGGATCAACACTTGTACACTCAACCGGGGGTGCTGCTGCTCTAGCAGGAGCAATGATATTAGGTCCTAGGCTTGGTCGATTTAATAAGAAAGGTGAGGCGGCTCCAATCAAACCATTTGCTGCATCATCTATCCCATTAGTAACACTTGGAGTGTTTGTATTATGGTTAGGTTGGTTTGGATTTAATGGTGGATCGCAACTTGCAATGGGAACAGCTAACGACGCTATAGCAGTATCTAAGATTTTCATTAATACATTACTTGCAGGTGCTGGTGGAGTACTGGCAGCCGGTGCTATAACAAAAATATCTGGTAAGACGGATGTTGTGCAAATGTTAAATGGATGTATTGGTGGTTTAGTTGCAATTACTGCAGAACCTTTAATGCCTTCACCTTTAGCTTCAATTTTAATTGGTGCAGTTGGTGGTATAATAGTGGTTTACGGTACGAAGTTCTTATTCTCTATGAAAATAGATGATGTTGTTGGAGCGGTACCAGCACACTTATTTGCAGGTATTTGGGGAACTTTAATTGTTCCAGCAACTAACTCAGGTGCTAACTTTGGAACTCAATTAATCGGAGTGCTTTCAATAAACATATTTGTATTCGTTGTTGCATACATAGTATGGTCCCTAATGAAAGCTACAATGGGTATTAGATTGAGTAAAGAAGCAGAACTTAAAGGAACAGACGTTTCCGAAACAGGAGTTATTGCATACTCAATAAGAGATTAGTTAACAACAATTCCCTTTTTAGTTAACAATAAAAGAGGCCCGAGAAATCGGGCCTTTTTTATTTATAATTATTATCATCCCATAGTTTTTTATAATCTATAAATGGTGATAATCCGTAACCAGAATTGATATTTGTGATATGCACAGTAAGAGACTGCACAGGGGAAATGCAAACTTCCTTTTCATATATTTCATTAAAATATTTTTCCCAAGGGTCATTTAAATCAGAGCAAGTTTTAAGAAAAATGTCCCAATATTTTTCAATAAAGGGCTTAGATACCATGAAGGTCATTAAACTTTTGGATGTAGTTCGCCAATGTCGTTTGCTTCCTATCAAAAGGTTAGTTTTTTCATTATCCATGTACAAAAAAGGATAGTCGGCAGGACAGATAAATAATTCTTTTTTTAACTGCGAGGAAATTCTTTCATATGAAGATACCATTTCTTCTAAAGCGGTTTCTAGATGAATATAATCATCCTCTAAAAAATACACTAAATCCTCACCTTCTTTTTTGCCAACTTCAAAAGCTCGAAGTAAGGTTGATAAATTTGAAAAGTTTTCTCTTTTTTCTTGCTTCTTTATTATATTTTCATGAATTGATAGATCATGATTAATAATATCTGCATTAACCTCATTTTTTTTTAATAAATCCTTGATAGTGGATAAATTTTCCTCAGTTGATTTATCGTCAATAATTTTTAAATCAACTTTAACTTGAGGATTGTTTTTCCTCAAAAATTTGATTGCTTTTATTAGCGAAAATAGAGCTCTACAGACATACTCTATTTTAGGTTTATCAAATATTCTTTTTCTATTTTGATTCCACATCTCAACATTTGTATTTGTTCTAAAAATAATTAATAACGAGCTTACTTTTCTAGTGAGCTTGACTTCTCCTAAAGGTAAAACAATAGATTTTTTTATATTTGACAAGTTATCATTAAGTTTTTTTTCAAGAGTAGGAGATTTAAATTCATTTTGATCTATTAATTCTAGGTCAAGAGCTTTTGCTAATTTAATAAAAAATTTTTTTAGGATGTTTTTTTTCATTTTTTTTGATATTAACAATCTAATTTATTATGACTATAAAATCATCACAAAATCTTGTTGAAGATGCTCTTAAAGAGGTAAAAACTATTTCACCTGAAGAGGCTTTAAGTAAATTCAATGATAATAAATGTAATTTAATCGACATAAGGGATATTAGAGAACTTCAAAACTCAGGTAAAATTGAGAACTCATTACATATCCCAAGAGGTATGCTCGAGTTCTGGATGGATCCAAATAGCTCTTATTTCAAAGAAGGTAAAGTTGATATGAATAAAGAAATAGTTTTATTTTGTGCAGGTGGATTGAGATCTGCATTGGGTGCTAAATCTTTAAAAGATATGGGTTTTGAAAAAGTTTCTCATGTTGATGGTGGTTTCGGCGCAATGAAAACCACAGGTTTTAAAATAACCTAACTTTAATCAAATAAAGTAATTCGCTTAGAATAGAAAATTCTTATTATCCAATATAAAAATATTCCTAGAACACCAATAAAATAAGTTATCAGGAGAGGTATAATAATTAAAAATTTATTTATGAGTAATTTTTGACTATCTCTAACTATCCAGGATCCACAAAATAAGTTTATTGCCAGAAAATGAGTCCAAAAAGTAATTAGAAAAAAGTTATCACTAAATAGACCATTCAATTCAATTATACCTAGGTATAATTTAAAATTATCTAAAAAATTATAATCAAATTTATATAAAAGAAATAATAAATAAGTATAAACTGAACCAAGCACCAGATAAGGAAAGATAGAGGTTACAAAATATCTACAAATATTTGATTGTGGAAAAAAAATTAAAATGAACCAAAATGGCAAAACACCTATGTTCAACCATAGATATATCATTTCCATACTAAAAAAATCAGATATTTGCTCGATCATAAAAAAATATAATATATTAAATTACTAAATGATTCCTATTAAAAATAAAAAAAAATCTCTTGAGGTTACTGTAGAAGAAATGCGTAATTTTTCAGTAATTTATATAGAGAAATATGCACCCTCAAAACAACAATTAAAAACATATTTATTGAAAAAATATTTGAAAACTAAAATACCAAGTATAAATAAAAAAAATATAAGTGATTTAATAGATGTTGTCCTTGAGGATCTAGAGAAATCACAGTTTATAAATGATAAATTTTACTCAAAATCAAAAGCTAAAAGTTTAATTAGAAAAGGGAGTTCAATTAATAAAATTCGGAATTATCTCTTTTCAAAAGGAATTAATGGTAAATACATCAAAGATACTATTGAGGAAATCCAAGATAATAATGAGGATCAAGATTTTTTTTCTGCGATCAAAGTTTGTAAGAAAAAGAGAATTGGACCGGCAAGGGTAGAAAGTAATAGGCCATTGTTTTATAAAAAAGATATATCCGTTCTTGCAAGAGCAGGTTTTGACTTTGAAATATCCAAAAAAGTAATGGAGTTGACAGAAGATGAATATTCCAAAATAATAAACCTACTTTGACAAATTATAATTTTCTGTCTTTGATGTGATTTTGTCCGTCATTTACTCTAACATTTAATTCAAATAAATCTTTAGGGCTTATCCCATCTAAGCAACCCACATTAATTCCAAAAGTATTTGGATCACTTCTTCTTTGATTATGAGTATTTATACCACAAGTATTACAAAAAAAATGTTTAGCAACATTTGTATTAAATTGATAAAATTTTAACTGATTTTCGCCTTTTAGAATTTTAAGGTTATTTTTTGGAATAACAGCAGTTATAGCACCTTTTCTTTTACAGATTGAGCAATTGCATCTGTAAAGATTGTTCAATCCATCTTCTAGTTTAACATCAATTTCAATTTTATTACAATGACAAGTCAGTTTATAATTAATATTATTTTTAACGTTTAAATAATAATTTAATTTATTTTTGATATAATTTTTTACAAAAACGAAAACCAGTAGTCCAAAAATAGATACTGATACAATTATAATTAATATTATTCTTAATTGTTCACTCATTATAAATTTTCAGATCTCCGCAAAATAAGACCTGGATTTTTAAAATCTTTTTTACCGTACAAAAATTCTTTACCATCATGATCGGTTACAATCCCACCAGCATTTGCTAGAATTGCATGTCCTGCAGCAATATCCCATTCAGATGCTCTAGGTTCAGCAACATATAAATCATATTCACCGGTTGCGATAACACAAAACTTAAGAGAACTTTTCATTCTAACATGTTCAGTTACCCCAAATTTTTTATGTATTTTAGATATCTCAGGTTTCAAATTATTGGAATATACAACAGCTTTTATTACATCTTTAGGATTTTTTTTTTCACAATGAATTTTTTTTTCTTTTCCATCTGAATATTCGTAACTAAAATTTTTTCCAAAACTATAAAATAATCTATTTTTTGCAGGAGCAAAAATAATTCCCATTACAGACTTTTTATTAATTATCAGTCCTGCATTTAATGTAAATTCTTCACCATCATTGATATAATCATAAGTTCCATCGATTGGATCAATTAACCAAAAATCGTTTAAATGTAAATTTTTTTTATTATGCGAGCTTTCTTCTGACACGATGGGTATGTCTGGTGTAAGTTTTGATATTTTATCAGATAATATTTTATTTACTTCTAAATCACCGTTTGTGACAGGTGTTTGATCTTTTTTTATTTCTTCTTTCAAACCGTTTTTTCTAAGATCTAAACATAACTTCCCAGCAGAAAGGAAAGTATCAATAAGCTCATAGTTAATTTTTTTAAATTTTTCTTGTTTCATTTACTTTTTCTAATTGAATGTGCTTTGCATTGATTACTTTTTTACCTGCATTTTCAAAATTTACGGTTACCTTTCCATTTATTATTGATTGAACTTGTCCTATTCCCCAATCTTTATTATTGGGATGTATCACTTTTTCACCTGGTTCATAATTTAAAATCATTTAATATTATTTATATTAGAAATAAGTATAAATACCATCATTATGAGTTTAAAAAAAAATTCTTTAGGCATTAATAAAGATCCAAAAGATACAACTGTTGTTGTTGCAATGTCAGGTGGTGTCGACTCATCTACTGTAGCTGGAATGATGAAAAAAGAGGGATTTAATGTTATTGGAATAACTTTAAAACTTTATGATGACGGAAAGGAAACTGCACATTCAAAGCAATGTTGTGCAGGTCAGGACATTATGGACGCAAAAAGAGTCGCAGATAAATTAAAAATCAAACATAAAATTTTATATTACCAAAATAAATTTAAGGAAGGTGTTATAGATAACTTTGTTGACAGTTATCTAAAAGGAGAAACACCTGTACCATGCATTCAATGTAATAAAACTGTAAAATTTAACGATTTATTTAATGAAGCAAAAAAATTGAACGCAGATGCATTAGTGACTGGTCACTATGTAAAAAGTGTCACCGATAATAATATTACCAATATGTATAGAGCAATCGATGAAAATAGGGACCAAAGTTATTTTTTATTTAATACTACAAGAGAGCAATTAAACTTTTTACGATTTCCCTTAGGTGGAATGTTAAAGTCAGAAACAAGAGAGATTGCAAAAAACTTAGAACTCAATGTTGCTGACAAACCTGATAGTCAAGATATATGTTTTGTACCAAATGGAGATTATGTATCAGTAATTAGTAAATTTAAATCTGAGTCTTTTAAAAAAGGAAATATTAAGGATAAGAGTGGAAAAGTTTTAGGTGTTCATGATGGTATAATCAACTTCACTATTGGACAGAGAAGAGGGATTAAAATTGCAGCAGAAGAACCATTATACGTAGTAGATATTAATCCTGAACTAAATGAAATAATAGTGGGTACTAGAAAAGATCTTATTAAAAGACATATTTCACTTAGAGATATCAATCTTCTTTGTGAAAAAAAAGTATTTGAAAATGAAATTTTGGTAAAAATAAGATCCACAGGAAAACTGATTAAGTCAAAACTTATACTTGAAAAAAACGATGCTAAATTAGAATTATTAGAAGATGAATATGGAATTTCTCCAGGACAAGCTTGTGTATTTTATTCAAAGGATAAATATGGCGACAAAGTCTTAGGAGGTGGGTGGATATCTAAGAATTAGTTTTCTTCCACATTAGAAATGTTAATAAATAAAAAGTTATCACACCAATAAAATAATCCCATTCTAATGCATGTTTAAAAGATTTTAAATTAAAACCAAAAAAATCATCACCTGGTAAACTTACAATTGGTATACTTATTACTGCTACAATGATTAAAAAAGAGACTAAGTATATTTTAATTGATAAAACTTTAGGGTTTATAAATTCTACCAATTTTTTTTTGAAAGAGTATAGAGCAGAAACTAAATATGCCTGAGCCGCAATCTCAAATATTATAAATAACAACATCACAACTCTTCTAAAAAGCTTATATAAATCATTATCAAACTTAATACCTAAAAAAATTGAATGTAAAACTAAAAAAATTGCTGAACCAATACCAAAAAATAAAAACTTATTTATATTCTTATGGTCACCATTAATATTTTGAATAATAGATTTATTATAAATCCAATATTTAATTAATAAGTATGCTGTAAAAAACATTGCTGGTTTAAAAATCAAATATGTTGGAAAAACTCGGGCTGTTCTGCTAATTGATGCGCCACCATCTATATAAGGAAATATAAAGCCAACTAAAACATCTTCTCTATTCGGGAAGAGATCATGAAAATTTGTAATAATTATTAAACAAGCGTTTACAGCAATTAAAGGAATGATAAAAATCCAAATACTTATGGATCTTACCTTCTGAATACTATCCATTTTGAGTTAGATTACTTTTTCTTATTTTTTTTTCTTGCTCTTCTCTTTTTTGAGCCCATTTTTCTTCGGCCTCTATGTTTCTTGGGATATCCCATAATCACCTCAATTTTAATATTTTATTGACTTATTTGATGGATATAGCATTGTCATCAAAACATATCAATTTTTTTATGGATAAATCTTTTAAAACGTTTTTAAAACACACCGCAAAAGATTTTCATAATCATTCAGTAAATCCTCCAGTAGTTAGAGCTTCTACAATAATTTTTAAATCGATGAATGATATTAGAAGAACTCAAGCTAAGTATAAAAGAGATCCAAGGGGGGGATATTTTGATTATGGTCGACAAGGAACCTCTACAACACACATACTCTCAAAAATATTAACGAGACTTGAGGAGTCTTATCATGTATTTTTAACTCCAACTGGTTTTGGAGCAGTCTTTTTAGCAATATTTAGTATCGTAAGACCAGGGGATGAAATTTTAACAGCAGATCCAGTTTATAATCCAACGAGAATGCTTACTCAGGATTATCTTACAGAATTTGGAGTTAAAACTACCTTTTATAATCCACATGATTTAAATTCCATTAAAAAGAATATAACTAAAAAAACAAAATTAATTTTTGTCGAAAATCCGGGAAGCAATACATTTGAATTTCAGGATTTATCAAAAATTATAAGTATTGCAAAAAAAAATAAAATTTTAACCGCAATTGATAATACTTGGGCAACACCATATTTTTTTAAACCAATCAAATTAGGATTTGATATGGCAATTGTATCTGCTACAAAATATTATTCCGGACACTCTGATGTTATGGGTGGAAGTTTAGCCGTTAATAAAAAAGTTTTTAAACATGTTGAAAAGGCTCAAAAAATTACAGGTTTGAGATTAGGACCCGATGATGCATATCTTATTACAAGAGGATTAAGAACACTTGATGTAAGATTGGACAAGCATGAAGAGAACGCAAAAAAAGTTGCAGCATTTTTATCAAAAAATAAAAAAATTAAACTTTTATATCCTTATAAAAAAGGGTCATTTAATTATAAAATGTGGAAAAAATATTACTCAGGAGCTTCTGGTTTAATGGGTATTAAAATCAAAACTAAGAATAAAAATTCAGTAATAAAATTCGTGAACTCTTTAAAATTATTCGGCTATGGATATAGCTGGGGTGGTTTTGAGAGTCTTGCTTTGCATCAAGGAAAATCTGAAAGAGGTAATAGAAAATATTTAAATTTAGATAATGATGAGAGATTAGTAAGATTACATATAGGACTTGAGGACCCAAAAGATTTGATTGAAGATTTAAGGAAATCCCTTAAATTCGTCAGATGACAACTGAAAAGTTCATTAGAAACAATACTGCCTTATTAACTTTAATAGCCGCATGTCTTGTTGTTTTGATTTCACTTAGCGTAAGACAGGTATTTGGAATGTTTTTCATGGATTTTAATACAGATCTAGGAATAACAAATACCGAATTTGGTCTAGCAATTGGTATCCAAATGTTAGGATGGGGTCTTTCTGGTCCGATATTTGGCGCTATCGCTGACAAATACGGCGGACACAAGGCTATAAGTTTAGCATTCTTATTTTATATTTTAGGGATATATTTTTTATTTGCTGGTCCAAACACAGGTATTTATTTTCAAATGAGTTTGGGCGTGTTGATTGGAATTGGATGTGGCGGCACAGCAATAAGTATACCGATGTCAGTTGTTGGAAAACATTTTCCTTTGTCAAATAGAACAATTGCAATGAGCATCGTTACAGCCGTTGGTTCATTTGGATATTTCATCTCCCCGCTTTTTACAAATTATTCTTTAGAGAATAATGGCTGGGTTCAGACTTTAATTTACTTTATGATATTCTTAATTGTAGGTTTGATAGTAGCATTTTTTGTAAGGTCTCCAAATTTAAGTGAGTCTTTAGAAAAACCTACTGACCAAAATACTTTAAGCGCACTAAAAGAAGCATTTCAAACTAAAAGTTATGTACTGCTTGTAGCTGGATTTTTTGTATGTGGATTTCATATTACTTTAGTCGGAACCCACGTTCCAAAATATGTAATTGACAGAGGATTAGATGATTGGACTGCAGCAATGATTTTATCTTTAATAGGTTTATTTAATATATTTGGGTCCCTTTTAAGTGGTTATCTTTCAACTAAAATGAGTAAAAAAATAATTTTAAGTGCTATTTATTTATTGAGAGGTGTATCTATCTGTTTATTTATATTTACACCGCCAAGCACCATAAGCTCAATAATTTTTGGGGCTAGTTTTGGTTTTTTATGGCTATCAACAGTTCCAGCGACTAGTGGAATAGTGGCTCATATATTTGGTACAAAGTATTTAGGATTATTATACGGACTGGTTTTTCTTAGCCATCAAATTGGTTCTTTTTTTGGAGCTTATCTAGGTGGATTATTTTATGATTTATACGGATCTTATGACTATGCGTGGTATTTGGCAATTGCATTGTCTATATTTGCTGGTTTAATACATTTACCAATAAAAGAGCAACCAGTTGAGAGATTACAAAAAGCATAAACTAAAATTTAATCCATTTTTAGAAAGACTTTATCAGTCTGATAAAGCACTTATTATTTATAAAGTTGATGGCGGTTATAATATCTATACAGATTTTTCAAAAAAAATTATTTTAAACAATAAAAATATTAATAATTTTTTAAATAAGTTTAGTAAAAGACGACCATGCAAAGAAACTGATTTATATATTGGATTTTTTGGATATGAGATTTTGTGCAATCTATTAAATATAAAAATAAAAAACCAAAAAAGGATTAATTTTTATAAAGGCATATTTTATAAACCAGAAACTATAATCAAAATAAGAAAAGACATAAAAATTGTTTCAAGAATTAGAAAATTTAAATTTAAAAATTCATTTCATGACACACAAATACTCTCATCTTTTAAACTGAATATTGATTATAAAAAATACAATAAAATATTTAACATTTTCTCTAGAAAAATAAGGCAGGGTGAAACCTATCAAATAAAAATATGCACAAAGTATAAAAATAAATCAAAAATAAACCCTGTTAATTTTTTTTGGAAATTAATGAAAGTAAATGCTGCTCCAGAGTCATTTATGATTAGAGATAAAGATTATTCTATTGTTAGTTGTTCTCCAGAAACATTGATAAATAAATCTAACAATAAAATTATTACAAAACCAATAGCGGGCACTTTAAAAAAATTAAATAAAATAAATATTAATAAAGCATTAAAATTCTTTAAAAATAACAACAAAGAAACAAAAGAGCATAACATGATTGTAGATATGGAAAGAAATGACCTTTCAAGAGTATGCAAACCAGGCTCTGTTAAAATTTTAAGGGAAAAATTTGTTGAAGAATATAAACATCTTTTTCATTATGTTACATCAATACAAGGAACACTAAAAAAAAATATTACAATTAAGGAAATTATAAAATCAATGATGCCAGGTGGTTCAGTTATCGGGTGCCCAAAAATTAGAACGCTTGAGCTTTTAAATAATCAGGAAAAAGAAGATAGAAATATTTTTACTGGGAGTTTTGGATACATAAAATTTAATCAAGATATGAGGTTTAATATAATTATAAGATCAATTTTAAATTTTAAGAAAATTTCTGAAATATCCGCAGCCTCTGGTGTGGTTTTAGATAGTAATTCAAAGAAAGAGTTTAATGAAAACTTCTTAAAAGCAAAATCTTTATTGGAGTTGTACAGATGATCTATATTATTGATCACAAAGACTCTTTTACTTGGAATGTGGTTCATCAATTTTCAAAATTTGATGAGGTTTATTGTTCTAACTTTGACGATATAAATGAAAATAAAATAAGAGAAAGCAATACTATAGTTCTATCACCTGGCCCAGGTTCCCCTAAGGATTATCCAATGACATCAAAAATATATAAAAAATATAAAAACAAAAAAAAAATAATTGGAATATGTTTGGGATATCAACAAATATTGTTTTGTGAAAAAGGTAAGATTGTTCAACAAAAGAGAATTTATCACGGATATCAATCAAAAATAAAAATCACATCACAAAGTAAATTATTTAAAAAAAATAAAACTTTTTTTGTTGGAAGATATCATTCTCTCAAATTATATGAGCCTTATAATTCAAAAGATATTAAAATAACAATGAGATGTTCAAAAACAAACATAGCAATGGGTTTTGAGGATATTAAAAATAATATATTTGGATTTCAATTTCACCCAGAATCTTTTTTAACAAAAAATGGCGACACTATTATTAAAAAAATCCTATCTAATTAAAGATCTAAAAGAAATAAAATTTAAAGATCTTTGGAATGATCATGGTGTTTTCACAACTATGCGAGTTATGGGTAAAGATAAAAAAATTCTTTTTTTTAAAGAGCATATTGAAAATTTAATAAGATCATTAAAAATTTATGGATTAAATAAAACAAATCTTAAAAAAAATATTCTTAAAACTATTAAAAATAGCTTATCTAAAAATACTAATTATAATCACCTTTTGAGAGTAGCAATAAATAAAAAAATAATTTCAATCTCATTAAGAAAAAGAAATAAACCTAAATTAAATTTTAAATTAAAATTATTAAATTACAAAAGAATAGATCCAAGTCATAAAAATCTTAAGTATAAAAAGATATTAAGCTATTTAAAAAAGCTAGATAATACAGAGTATGATATAGCGCTTCACAAGAATAAAAAATTTTTAGAGACAGGTACTTCTAATTTATTATTTATTAAAAACAACAGAGTATACTCACCCAAAAATAATTTTTATAGTGGTATTACATTTAAATTTTTTTGTAAAAAAATTAAAATAAATTTAAGAGATATCTATTTAAAAAATATCAATAGCTTTGACGAAATCCTTTTAATAGGATCTGGTAAAGCAGTAACATCAGTATTTAGAATAGATGAACTGAAATGGAAAAGAAAAAGTCTAAATTTTTTTAACAAATTTAACAAAATTTATCAAAAAAAAATTAATTATGCGTGATCCAAATAACCCTTGTTTATTTTGTAATATCAATAGCAAAGATTTAGTATTTGATAATGAATTCGCCTTTGCAAGTTTTGATAGTTATCCTGTTTCAAAATATCATTCTCTAATAGTTCCTAAAAGACACATTTTAGATTATTTCGAACTTACTAATGATGAATTATTAGCATGTAATGATCTGATAAAAAAAATTAAAAAAAAAATTCAAAACGAAGATAAAACAGTTGACGGTTTTAATATTGGTACAAACTCAGGGGTAGCAGCGGGACAATCTATAATGCATTGTCATATACACTTGATTCCAAGAAGAAAAGGTGATGTTGACAATCCACAGGGGGGAGTTAGGGGCGTAATACCATCAAAACAGCACTATATTAGAAAAAAGTAAATATTTTACTTATATTAACAATCTTAAAATGTGTCTATATCACTGTTGAACTAAAACTTTATCTGTATTAGAAAGTTCAAAATATTATGATAACAACAAATCCTTTTTCATTACTTTCAGAAACAATACCATCAATTGTATTACAAGCTTTTGTATTAGTAATGGTTGGATTGGTTGCTGCAGGAACAATTTTGGATATCATCCATAAAAAAAATGTAAAATATTTTTTCAATAATGCAAAAAAAGCAAAAAAAAATGCAACAAGAGAATTAGGGACTGGTGAAAGAATAGCTATCATCGGAAAAACAATCGTACATGACATTGGAACAACTTCTGAGTTAGGAATGGGTAAAAGAAGAATTGCTCATGTCTTAGGAATGTATGGAACAATTTTATTTTGGGCTGGCTCAGCTGTGATGATATTTTGTTATTCATCCGTTAATGCAGAAACACCAATTTTTTGGCCAGCTATATGGCACCTAGGTGCGTTCATGACTTGTCTTGGTGGCTTTTGGTTTTGGTTTTTTCTAAGAGTTGATGTAGCTGCAGAAGCTCACTCAGTTTTTAGAATCATTCAAGCAGATTTATTTGTGTTAGCACTTCTGGCGTCTTCACTGTTTGGATTATTGTGGTCATTTTTTCAAGCAAACGGCATGTTTGGCTGGGACACTTTATTTCTAGTTCTATTCGCTGTTTCAAATATAGTTCTATTTGGGGGGGTATATTGGTCAAAATTTGCTCATATGTTTTATAAGCCTGGAGCTGCTATACAAAAAAATTTAGCAGAGGCAGATGGTTCTAGAGATAATCTACCAGCGCCATCAGATGCTCCAGAACAGTTTGGCTTAGGGATAAAAAGAGAGCAACCTAAACATTATTAATATGATACAATTGAAAGGAAAAAATTAATTATGTCTACTTTTGTTTATATGACTAGATGTGATGGATGTGGACATTGTGTAGACATTTGTCCATCAGATATCATGCACATCGATGAGACTATTAGAAGAGCAAAAAATATAGAACCAAATTTCTGTTGGGAATGTTATTCGTGTGTTAAGGCGTGCCCTAACCATGCAATTGACGTAAGAGGTTATGCAGATTTTGCTCCAATGGGTCACAGTGTTAGAGTAAGAAGAGAAGAGGAAAAAGGAACAATCTCTTGGAGAATAAAATTTAGAAATGGTACAGAAAAAAACTTCGTATCACCGATCACAACAAAACCTTGGGGAAAATTTATTCCTAAACTTGCAGAAGCAGATACACCCAACCAAGGTGAAATAAACTCTCAAATTCTTTATAATGAACCACACGGTTTGAATACAAACAAAGATTTACCGACTGTAGATAAAAGTAAATTTAAAAAAGGGGTTTACTATTAATGCCAAAATCAAAGACAGTTTACGAAGATTGTGACGTACTAGTTGTTGGTGGAGGAATGGCTGGAACAGGTGCAACTTTTGAAGCACGACACTGGGGAAGAGATTTAAAAATTATTTGTGTCGAAAAAGCAAACATAGATAGAAGTGGAGCAGTTGCACAAGGACTATATGCAATTAATTGTTACATGGGAATGCAATGGGGTGAAAACCAACCTGAGGACCATGTTCGTTATGCAAGAAATGATTTAATGGGTCTTGTTAGAGAAGACTTAGGTTACGACATGGCCCGTCACGTTGACTCAACAGTTCATATGTTTGATGAGTGGGGTTTGCCGATGATGAAAAATAAAGAGACAGGCAGATACCAAAGAGAAGGTAAATGGCAAATTATGATCCACGGCGAGAGTTATAAACCAATTGTTGCTGAAGCAGCAAAAAAATCTGCTGATAAAATTTATAATAGAATAATGATCACTCATTTATTAATGGATGAGTCTAAAGAAAATAGAGTAGGTGGTGCAGTTGGTTTTAATATGAGAACTGGAGACTACCACGTATTTAGATCAAAAACAGTTATCGTAGCAGCTGGAGGAGCATCACACATATTTAAACCAAGGGCAGTTGGTGAGGGTATGGGAAGAACTTGGTACGCACCTTGGTCTAATGGATCTGCTTACGCACTTCCAATTGCAGCTGGGGCAAAAATGACTCAAATGGAAAATAGAATTGTTTTGTGTAGATTTAAAGATGGATATGGTCCAGTTGGTGCATACTTTTTACATTTAAAAACCTACACTCAAAATGCAAATGGAGAAAACTATGAGAAGAAATGGTATAATCAAACCAAAGAATTAGTAGGTGAATATATAGATCATCATCCAACTCCAACTTGTTTACGTAATCATGCTTTTGTTCAAGAGGTAATGTCAGGTAATGGACCTATTCATATGGTAACAAAAGAAGCATTTCAAGATCCACACCTTGAGACTGTTGGATGGGAAAACTTTCTTGGGATGACAGTAGGCCAAGCTGTAGTTTGGGCGTCACAAAATATAGACCCAAAATATACTAACCCAGAACTAACAACTTCCGAGCCATATGTTATGGGTTCTCACGCAACATGTTCTGGTGCGTGGGTAAGTGGACCAGAGGATTTATCGCCACCTGAATATTTTTGGGGTTATAATAGAATGACAACCGTCGAAGGTCTATTTGGAGCTGGAGATACAGTTGGTGGTAGTGCACATAAATTCTCATCAGGATCTTTCACTGAAGGAAGGTTAGCTGCTAAGGCTGCTGTTAAATATATCGAAGATAAAAAAGCTGAAGATTTAAATGTTTCAAGCAAACAATGTGAAGATTTTAGAGAAGTTATTTACAAACCATTAGAGAACTATACAGTTGGAAGAAACGAAATTACGGGTGGAACAGTATCTCCTAGTTATATTTCCCCAATTCAGGGACTTCAAAGATTACAAAAAATAATGGACGAATACGTAGGTGGTATCTCAGTAAACTACATGACCAATGAAAATCTACTTAAAAAAGGTTTGGAATTATTAGATTGGTTAACTGAGGACTTAGAGAATGTTGGAGCTGAGGATTATCATCAATTAATGAGAGCGTGGGAACTTAAACATAGAACATTAACATCTCAGTGCGTAACTGAGCATACTTTATTTAGAAAAGAAACTCGTTGGCCAGGCTACTATTACAGAGGCGATTATATGAAATTGGATGATGAGAATTGGCATTGTCTAACAGTTTCTAGAAGAGATCCAAAAACTGGTAAGTTTACAATGGAAAAACAACCCGTTTATCATATTATTGACGAAAAAGAGAAAAAGCAGGCTTCTTAATTTTAATTGTTAATCATGAGCTTAATCGAAAAGTCAGATGAGGATATCATCAAGATAGCTGACCCTATTTGGAATAATCTAGTCAAATCCTCAAACATAAAAGATTATGGAGGATTTACTAAAGATTTTTCATCACAGATGCTTTACGGAGCCAATGAAGTTGAGCTTGGCAAACAATGGGCAAATAACGATCTAATATCAAGTCTTAAAGAAAATTGTAAACCCATGGGCTGTTTGAGAAGGGGAGCCTATGTAACAGTAATCTATAAGCAAAACAGCTCTAAGATACCTGGTGACTTTATCGGCAGACTTGTTCTGGGAGAAGAAGGTGGTGATATAAAGGTTTTTGGAGCCACAATATTTTAATAAAAAGTTTTAAATCTTTTAATTATAACTTGCAATATAAGGCATATTCGTGTTATTTCGAATTATGCTTAAAATTCTCGATATAAAAAAAACTTTTAAGCATATTCCGCAAAATTTTAATTCTTTCAATTCAAAGATACTTATCTATTTGGGTTTAATTGCCTATTGGGGAGTAATTTTGGTTGGAACTTTTTTTCATATTAATTAGCAATCATAAGTTGACTTTAATATTTTACAGGAATACTTATTCCTAATGGAGTATTTTCTTCCAATTGCAGAAGTCTATGTAAGTTTACCCTTAATATTTCTTTTAAGTTTATTTGTAGGAATTTTGTCAGGTCTTTTTGGTGTAGGTGGAGGATTTTTAATGACTCCATTTCTTATTTTTATGGGTATTCCACCAGCTTATGCAGTCCCTAATGAAGCTAATAATATTTTGGGAACCTCAATATCGGGATCAACAACTCACTATTTAAAAGGAACTTTAGACTACAAAATGGGTTTAATGATTGTTGTTGGAGGTACTGCGGGAACTATACTTGGAATTTTAACTTTTACTTATTTTAAAGATATTGGAAAAATTAATGTCGTTATTTCATTATCTTATATGTACATACTTGCAATAATTGGAACGTTAATGCTTGTTCAGGGTATTACCGAAATAGATAGAGCTAGAAAAAAAATTGTTGTCAAAAAAAAACTCCATGAACATTATTGGATTCATGGATTACCATTTAGGATGAGATTTAAAAAATCAAAATTATACGAAAGCGCTTTTACACCAATAATAATAGGATTAATAGTTGGATTTATTGCAGCGATAATGGGTATTGGTGGAGCATTCATTCTTGTCCCCGCAATGATTTATATAATTGGAATGCCAACTAAATTAATTCCAGGAACTTCATTATTTGTGACTATTTTTATAAGTGCCATTGTAACTGTTTTACATGCATTTAATTATGGCTCAATCGATTTAATCCTAGTAACTGTATTAATTTTAGGTTCAATTTTAGGTGTTCAGGTTGGTCAAAAATTAGGAGAAAAAGTTGATAGCTCACAATTTAAAACAATTTTAGCTATTCTCCTGCTTTTAGTTGGTATTGCTGTTGCTTACGACTCATTTTTTGCAGAACAAACTATAAAAGAAGTTCAAAACAATGGTGTTGAAGCATTGGGGCCTCTCGCAACATTTGTAAGAGATCTTTCAAAAGAAATGCCTATCCTTTATGGAATGTTTTCAATTGTATTGGCTCTTGTACTTGGTGTGGGTGCGGCAATATTAAGAAGATTTTTATCAAATATTAGAAAGAAATATATACATACTGCACCACCTGCTTCACAAAAGTAATTTTAATCAGTAAAAAATTTGTTAAAAGTAAATCATGAAAAAAATTTTAATTTTCTTTTTTTGCATCTGGAGCATAAGTGCTGTTGCAATGGAAAAAAGTACTACATTTAATAAAGAGATATTTAAAAAAGCACAATCTGAGGGAAAAATAGTAGTGGTAAGTTCTTGGATTAAATATTGCAGTTCATGTGCCAGCCAAAT
This sequence comes from uncultured Pelagibacteraceae bacterium, assembly GCA_902619595.1. Classification (GTDB taxonomy): domain Bacteria; phylum Pseudomonadota; class Alphaproteobacteria; order Pelagibacterales; family Pelagibacteraceae; genus Pelagibacter. The sequence goes on along the minus strand of CACNFE010000012.1, from coordinate 3,825 downwards.
GAAAATTTTGCAAAACGCAGAAAAAGATTTTAAAAATATTCAGTACCTTGCTTTTGATGTAAAAAATAAAGAAATTTCAGACTTACTAAATGTGAAGTTTCAAACTACACTTTTAATTTTTAAAGATAATAAAGAAGTTTATAGAAGTATTGGAGAAATTAGTAAGGAAAAGATTTATAAAGCGATTGAGTCTTCAATATAATTTAAGCACTTCTATATAGTTTTGTCATAACAAACTCTTTGTGACCCAAAGCTTCAGCACAAGTAAGACGACCGTTAGCAACTCTTAAAGTTGCCTTTATTAATTCATCTCCAGCTTGATCAAGATTCATTTGACGAGAAAGTATTTTTGAAACATCTACATCTATATGTTCACTCATAGTTTTAGCAGTTAAAGGATTTGCTGTTAACTTAATTACTGGCTCGATTGGATTACCAATTATATTTCCCTGCCCAGTCGGAAATAAATGAATATTAAAACCACCTGCAGCTTGCAATGTTACACACTCCGCTGCAGCAGACGATGTATCCATGAAATATAATCCTTTACCTTTTGTTGGTTCTTCAGCAGGTTCTAAAACATCAATAAATTGTCTAGACCCAATTTTTTGAAAGTTTCCAAAAGCTTTTTCTTCAATTGTGGTTAGACCTCCAGCTATATTCCCCGCAGTTGGTTGGCTCTCAGATAAATCATCGGTCGCTTCTTTTAGTATAAAATCATTATAATCACTCCAGGTTTTCATAAATTTTTTTTGTGCTTCAGGTGTTTTTCCTCTTTTGGCACAAACTGTTTCAGCGCCGGTTAACTCTGAAGTTTCACCAAAACATAAATGAACACCTAAAGGTTCTAATTTATCCATTAAATTTCCAACAGTAGGGTTAGAAGCAAGTCCAGATGTTGTATCTGACTCACCACATTTTACAGAGATCCACAAATCACTCATCGGACATTCTTCTCTTTGTTTTTCAGATGCCCACATTGAAAATTCTTGTGCCTTTTTTGAAACTTTTGCAATTGTGTCTATATCTCCGACTCCCTCAATACTAAAACCTTCTACTGGCTTTCCAGTCTTTGCGATAGCATCTACAATTCTTTTTGTCCACTTTGGTTCAATTCCGATAACAATCACCGCTGCAACATTTGGATTTTTTCCTGTGCCGATCATTGTTCTAAAATGTAATTCTAAATCTGCACCAAACTGAAGTCGTCCATAAGAGTGGGGAAGTGCAATTGTGCCTTTTATATTATTTGCTACTGCTTCAGCACATGCGTTTGAAATATCATCAACTGGTAAAATAATTACATGGTTTCGAGTACCAGTTCTTCCATTTTCTCTTTTAAATCCTAAAAAACTTTTTGGTATTTCCATATTACCACTTTTTTGTTTTTACATTATGAACATGAACATGCTCACCTTTTTTTATATTTTTAACAACTTTTCCTATATCGTGCCCATATTTTAGTATTGTTTCTCCCTCTTTTAAATCGGTCATTGCTATCTTATGTCCCAGGGGTATTTCGCTGATAGATTGGATTTTTGCTGATTTATCATTTTCCATTATCCAGCAATTACACTCTTGATTTGGCTTAATTTTTTCGATTACAACCACCCCAACGTTGTCTTTTTCATCGTGGATTATGACTTCTGTACTACCCATTATCTATTTCTTGTTTGAAATTCCTAAGATCTTATATATTAATCACATTCATTAACAAATAAAAAATTATAGAGAATTCTTATGACTAAAATGACTACAGAAGAAGCTTTTATAAAAGTTCTTCAAATGCATGGCATAGAACATGCTTTTGGTATTATTGGCTCTGCATTCATGCCTATATCAGATCTATTTCCTAAAGCTGGAATTACTTTTTGGGATGTTGCGCATGAAACTAATGGGGGATTGATAGCTGATGGTTACACAAGAGCAACAGGTAAAATGTCAATGGTAATCGCTCAAAATGGTCCAGGTATAACTGGATTAGTAACACCAATAAAAACTGCTTACTGGAATCATACACCACTATTATTAGTCACTCCACAAGCGGCCAATAAGACTATGGGCCAAGGTGGCTTTCAAGAAGTAGAGCAGATGAATTTATTTAAAGATATGGTTTGTTATCAAGAAGAGGTAAGAGATCCATCAAGAATGGCAGAAGTTCTAAATAGAGTTGTTGAAAAAGCAATAAGGGGATCAGCACCAGCACAAATAAATGTTCCAAGGGATTATTGGACACAAGTAATAGATATTGACTTACCACCAATAGTTAGATTTGAAAGACAGGGTGGTGGCAAAGACGCAATTGATCGTGCAGCTAAATTATTATCAGATGCAAAATTTCCAGTAATATTATCAGGCGCTGGAGTTGTTATTGGCAATGCTATTGAAGATTGCAAAAAACTAGCTGAAAAATTAGATGCTCCTGTTTGCAATGGCTATCAACACAATGATAGTTTTCCAGGAAGTCATCCATTAGCGGTTGGACCTTTAGGATATAACGGGTCAAAAGCTGGCATGCAACTGATCTCTAAAGCTGACGTTGTACTAGCATTAGGAACTAGATTAAATCCATTTTCAACTTTACCTGGTTATGGAATAGATTACTGGCCAAAAAATGCAAAGATTATTCAAGTTGATATGAATCCAGATAGAATAGGGCTTACAAAAAAAGTTACTGTTGGAATTTGTGGTGACGCAAAAATGGTTGCACGACAAATTTTGGAGAAATTATCTAAAAATGCTGGAGATAGCGGTAGAGAAGAGAGAAAAAACTTAATTCATAAGACTAAATCCGCGTGGTTACAAACTTTAACTGGATTAGATCATGAGGAAGATGACCCAGGAACAGTTTGGAATAAAGAAGCAAGAGAAAGAGACAAAGATAGAATGTCTCCAAGACAAGCATGGAGAGCAATACAAGAGGCGATGCCCACTGATGCAATTATATCAAGCGATATTGGAAATAATTGTGCGATTGGTAATGCTTATCCAACATTTGAAAATGGAAGAAAATATTTAGCACCTGGATTATTTGGTCCTTGTGGATATGGCTTCCCAGCAATTCTTGGAGCAAAAATAGGATGTCCTGACACTCCTGTGATAGGTTTTGCAGGAGATGGCGCTTTTGGAATAAGTATGAATGAAATGAGCTCATGTGCGAGAAAAGAATGGCCAGCAATCACTATGGTTATTTTTAGAAATTATCAGTGGGGTGCTGAAAAAAGAAATTCAATTTTATGGTTTGATGATAATTTTGTTGGTACCGAACTTGATCCAGAATTAAGTTATGCAAAAGTCGCAAATGCGTGTGGTCTTAAAGGTGTTACAGTGAAAACGATGGCAGAGACTACAGCAGCTATAAAACAATCATGCGAGGACCAAAAAAAAGGAATTACAACATTTATAGAAATTATTCTTAATCAGGAATTAGGCGAACCTTTTAGAAGAGATGCTATGAAAAAACCAGTAGAAGTGGCAGGCATTAAAAAAGAGGATATGAAACCACAAATTTTAAAAGGCAATTGATTACTCGTGGTTAAACTTTGAATTGATTAAAAAAAACCTATTAAATATTACCATATCATTATTATTATCATTTCTGATAATTTATTTATCCTTTAGTAATACTTGGACCTTTTTTTGGAACTCTTTATCTATTCCGGCCCAAGAACCTTTCTCTGATCTTAAAGCACACATTCACTTCTACAACTGCTTTATAGAAGGAATTAATATTTATAATCAGCCATGTGAATTAATACCGTTAGGTAATGCGAATATATCAACGCATCCAGAAATTTGGCTGAAAATTGTTTATTTTTTTAATTT
>CACNFE010000011.1 GCA_902619595.1 uncultured Pelagibacteraceae bacterium | reverse complement strand
AAGGCAGATGATGCTCACGCGGATTGTGCATTAGCATCAGGTTACGAGTATAATAGCTGGAGAAGACCTGAAGGACAGCCATCTAAATTTGAACCTAATGACCACCCTTCTGGTGATCCTGCTGATGAAGATTGTGCACATATGAGATCTGATGGAGATTGGAATGATTATGAATGTGATAGAGCAGGTGTCATGTATTATATTATAGAATATGGTGGTACTGATGGAGAAAGCGCTACTACAACCGGAGTTGTTAATTTAAGAATAGAGTCTATTGAGGCATCAGACAGTACATATAATGTTTTTGATGATCAGGAATTAGTTGGTATCGTTGATGCTCAAAACGAGTCAGCCACAAGATTTGCAAGAAATAGTATGGACAGCGTATTAGATAGGCTTCATGAATTTAGGTTAAGAAAAAATAACAAAGGTTTCAAAAATAATAAAATTTCGCTTCAAGTAAACCTAGATGAAATTGGTAAAAATTATCAAGATATAATTAATCACTACGCATCAAAAGGACTTGTATCACTTGCTGACTATGTGCAAAATAAAAAAGTTGATAATACTAAAGAGAACGACTGGCAGTTTTGGATAAATGGTAAAATTTCAACAGGACGAACGGATTTAAAATTAAATAATTTAGCTAAAGAGAATGAGATGGATTCTATTACTATTGGTTTTGATAAATTAAAAAATAATACTTTGTTTGGTATAGCCCTCAACATCGCTGATGATAAAACCGACATAGGTAATCATGGTTCTAATTTGACAATGCGCGGTGAAAATTTAATTGTTTATTCAGCTTGGAACTCTAAATCCCTATATCTTGATAGTATACTTGGTTATGGGGCATTAAAAAGTTTAACTGAGAGAGTTGTAGATAGATCAAATACATCTAATTTAGTCATAGGTGATAGAAAATCTGAGCAATTTTATGGAACAACATATTTAAATTATATTAAAAATGTTGATAAATTTGATTTACAATTATTTTCAGGATTAGACTATATTTATACAGATTTTAATGGATACTCAGAATCTGGAAACAATCAAAAACTTAAATTTAAACCTCACACTTTGACAAATTACACATCCTCAATTGGATCAACATTATTCTATAGACGAGAAAATGAAATTGATAAACATGTATCATTTTTAAAATTTGAGTATAAAAAAGATCACTCTGAAAAAGCCTCGATACAAGCAAATTTAATAAGCGATTCAACAGAAAAGCTTTACACTTATAATTATGTCGTTCCTTACAGTTATTTCATGAAAATTGAAACAGGATACAATTATAATACAGATAGAGGATTAAACGTTTACACAAAGCTTGGAAGAATTCAAAAAAGTAACGATGACTTTGAAAATATAATTACAATAGAATTTTCACAATCATTCTAGATATTCTTTAGTCTTTCGACAACCTGAACCTTTCCTAAAGATGTTAAAATATCATAAATACCAGGTCCAAATCTCGATCCTGTTAAAACTATTCTTAAAGGCTGACCAACTCCTTTAAAATTTGTATCAAATTTCGATATTAAAGATTTAACTATGGGTTCTAGTTCATTTCTATCGAAATTATTTAAATTTATGATTTTTTCGACAAATTCTTTAATAATTTTTTTAGACTTTTCGTCAATTAACTTCAAATCATCTTGATTAATTTTGACTGTATCGTTTAATAGATATTGTGAATTTTTAAAAATATCTTCTAATGTTTTGGCTTTATTTTTAAGAAATCCCAGTGACTGTTTTAATTGATTAGTCTTATCCTCAGATATTTTATATTTATATGTTCGAGCATATTTTTGAAATTTACTAAACAAATTATTTTCATCTATATTTTTAATATAATGTTCGTTAATAGAAAGAATTCTATTAAAATCTAGTTTGGAGGGTGACTTGCCAATTCCTTCAAAATTAAAATATTTTATACTTTCCTCTTTTGAAAATATTTCTTTATCTTTATACGACCAACCTAATCTTAGAAGATAATTTCTTAATGCTTCTGGCAATATTCCAATTTTAGAGTAATCATCTAAAGTTGAAGCTTTGTCTCTTTTTGATAATTTTTTTCCCTCTGATGTATGTATTAAAGGTAAATGGGCAAAAGTGGGCACTTCCCAATTCATAGCTTTATAAATTTGCATTTGTTTAAAGGTGTTAATTTTATGATCATCACCCCTTATAATATGTGTTATATTCATATCATGATCATCAACTGATGCAGATAAGTTATAAGTTGGCGATCCATCATTTCTAAGGATTATAAAATCTTCAATTGTGTTATTTTGGATTTCCACGTTACCTTGAACTAAGTCCTTTAATATAGATGTTCCCTCAATTTTACTTTTGAAGCGAATAGTAGGTTTAACATCTTTAGGAGCATCTGACACATTTTTATCTCTCCATTTCCTATCATAAATATATGGAATTTTTTTTTGCTTAGCCCTTTTTTTTTGTTCCTCTATTTCTTCATTTGAACAATAACACTTGTAAGCAAGACCTTTATCAAGCAATTGTTTTGCAACTTTAATATGATTTTGTATTTTTGTTGATTGAATATATTCATCTCCATCATTCTCAATACCAATCCATATAAGTGATTTGACTATTTGATCTTTGTATTCATCTTTAGATCTCTCTTTATCAGTATCTTCTATCCTTAAATAAAAAGATCCATTTTGATTTTTGGAAAATAACCAATTAAACAACGCAGTTCTAACTCCACCAATATGCAAAGGTCCAGTAGGAGATGGAGCAAATCTAGTTGCTACTTTTTTCATTATAATTGTTTATTATATTTAATTAGAAACTTCTATATAAAGATACTAGAACGCCTTGAACTTTTACTCTATCTGGCCCAAAAATTTTTGTCTCATAGTTTTTATTAGCACTTTCCAAAGCTACAGTTTTGCCTTTTTTTCGAATTCTTTTTAACATTGCCTCATGATCATCAATAAGAGCAACAACTATCTTTCCATTATCTGCTGTATCAGTTTTCTTAATAACGACCGTATCTCCGTCGTTAATACCGGCTTCAATCATAGAGTCGCCTTGTACTTTTAATCCAAAATACTCACCTTTTTTTTCAATATTTTCAGGAAGTGGAATTCTAGAAACCTCATTTTGAATTGCTTCTACAGGAGTTCCAGCAGCAATTTTTCCTAATACCGGTATTTCTGCTCCTCCAACTTCTTGGTCATTGTCTAAACCACCTTTAATAACACTCGGTGAGAAGCTGTTATAAATATCGTTAGCAGAAGCCGTTTCAGGTAATTTTATTACTTCGAGCGCTCTTGCTTTATGAGCCAATCTTTTAATAAATCCTCTTTCTTCTAAAGCACTAATTAATCTATGTATTCCAGATTTGGATTTTAGATTAAGTGAAGCTTTCATTTCTTCATAAGAAGGAGATACACCAGAACTTCTCAACTTCTTGTTGATAAATAAAAGCAGGTTTTTTTGTTTTTTTGTTAGCATAAGAACAAATATCGTACAAAATCTGTTCTACAAAAGTTCTCTATAATTAACAATAGTAAAAAAAGTAATAAAAACTAGGACTAATTGACTAAAGAACTGAAAAAATAGAATTATTATGTAAATTTTTTAAAAGTGATTCACCGATTAAAAAAGTTTTAATAGAGGTCTTTTTTGATAAATCTAAAAGCTCATCTTTTGTTTTAATTCCACTTTCAGAAATTAATGGACCTGGGTGATCTTTAAGAACATTATGAATATCAAAAGTTGTATTTATATCAGTTTTTAAAGTTTTTAAATTTCTATTATTAATGCCTATTAAAGCATTTTTAAATTTTAGAGCCTCTTTAGCTTCATCGACAGTATGGACCTCAACTATAACAGACATATTTAATTTAGATGCCTCCTCATACAATTCATTTGCAAGGTTTTCACTTACTCCAGCTAATATAATTAATATTGCATCTGCACCATAACTTTTTGCTAATGGCACTTGAAATTTATCCACAAAAAAATCCTTACAAAGAATTGGTAAGTTTATTTTTTCTTTGATTTTTTTTATGTGAGTCAGGTTTCCTAAAAAAAAATCTTCTTCGGTTAAAACTGACAAACAAGTTGCTTCATTTTCATCATATATATTAGCTATTTTTACAGGGTCATAGTCCTTTATAAGTATGCCAGCAGAGGGGCTAGCTTTTTTGATTTCAGCAATGATAGAAATTTTATTGTTTTTAATATTATGTTCAATTTTTTCTTTAAAATTAACAAAAGTTTTATTTGAAGATATTAATTCCTTTAACGATTCTAAAGAAATAGTTTCTTTTAAACTTTCTATTTTTCCTTTTTTCTTTTTAATTATTTTTTCAAGAACATTATCAGGCATTTTGAATTTTTTTTAAATGTTTAATAACTTTTTTGGATAGAATATGTTCTCGTGAATGTTTATATGCATCAGCAAAACTTTGATGGGTTTCATTTACAATTGCACCTGCAGCAGCATTTAAACATACAGCTTTAGAAAAATCATTATCCTCTCCTTCAAATATATTAATCATTTTACCCGCATTAAATTTTGCATCATCACCAACAAGATTTTCAAACTTATCTGCATTTACATTCAACTCTTTTGGATCAATTATTATTTCAGAAATTTTATTATCTTTTAGTTGAATTACATTTGTTTTTGCATATGGTGAAATTTCATCTAAACCATCCTCACTATTAACAATCCATGCAAATTTTATATCTAAATTATTTAAAGCATTTGCAAATATCTTTAAGAGTTTTTTATCAAAAACCCCAACAACTTGTCGTTTTACTAGGGCAGGATTACTTAAAGGCCCAATCATATTAAATATAGTTCTTTTTCCAATTTTTTTTCTGATCGGACCAACAAATCTCATAGCACTATGATAGTTGGGCGCAAACATAAAACCAAAATTATTTTTTTTAATTTGATCTTCAATATCATTCGGCTCTAAATTTATTTTGATATTCAGAGCCTCTAACACATCACCAGATCCACATTTTGACGAGACAGCTTTATTGCCGTGTTTTGCTACTCTAATACCCATGCTTGATAGTAACAAAGCAGAGGCAGTGGATATATTCAGCGTATTCATACCATCTCCACCAGTCCCACATGTATCAACGCAACCTTCTACAGTTACCCTTTTGGACTTATTTCTAAGCACAAAAACTCCACCGGCTATTTCATCTGAAGACTCACCTTTATCAGATAATGATGTTAAAAAATCAAATATTTCCTGATCATTTGCTTTTCCTTCCATTAATATCTCAAAAGCAGCTTTACTTTCATTAAAGGTTAGACTTTGTTTCTTTTTAATTTTATCGATATAATTTTTCACTAATTTTTATATTTTATAAAGTTTTTTAAAATTTTTAATCCTAATTTAGTTTTAATACTTTCAGGGTGAAATTGCACTCCATGAACGTTATATTTTTTATGCTGAATTCCCATAATTAATCCATCTGTGGTCTGAGCAGTAATTTCAAGGTCTTTTGAAAGGGTTTTTTTATCAATTATTAAACTATGATATCTTGTTGCCTCAAAATTTTTTGGTAAGTTTTTTAATATTCCTATCTTTTTTGAAATAATTTTACTTGTTTTACCATGCATTAATTTTTTTGCTTGAACTACTTTTGAACCGAACACTTGTCCAATTATTTGATGACCTAAACAAACGCCTAAAATAGGAACTTTTTCATGAAGTGATTTAACAATATTTAGACAATTTCCAGATTGATTGGGGTTTCCTGGTCCTGGTGATATTACAATTTTGTTGTATTTTTCATTTAAAATTTGCTTTGAATTAATCTTGTCATTTCTAACTACATCAACTTTGATTTTAAAAGATGATAAGTAATGGAACAAATTAAAAGTAAAACTATCGTAATTATCTATTAATACAATTTTCATTATCTTAAAGCATTAATTAGAGCTTTAGCTTTATTTACAGTTTCCTCATATTCTTTTAAAGGAACACTGTCTGCTACTATCCCAGCTCCAGCTTGAACATAAAATTTTTTATTTTTTACCATTGCCGTTCTTAGTGCTATACAAGTATCAAATTCTCCATTAGCAGAAAAATAACCTATACCTCCAGCATAAACTTTTCGTTTTGTTTTTTCTAGCTGATCAATAATTTCCATGGCTCTTATTTTTGGCGCACCCGAAACGGTTCCAGCAGGAAATCCAGCCAGTAATGATTTAAACTTAGAATATTTGTTATTATAAACACCCGTTACATTAGAAACTATATGCATAACATGTGAATATTTCTCAATAGTAAAGCTCTCTGTGACCTTTACAGTGTTAATTTTAGAAACTTTACCCGCATCATTTCTTCCTAAATCTAATAACATTAAATGTTCTGAAAGTTCCTTTTTATCATTTAGTAAATCTTTTTCATAAAATTTATCCTGAACATAATTTTTTCCCCTTGGTCTGGTTCCAGCTATGGGCCTTACAGTTATTTTATTGTGTCTTAGTCTGACTAGAATTTCAGGGCTCGCACCGATAATTTGAAAGTCAGGAAAATTAAAAAAAAACATGAAAGGCGAAGGGTTTGTGACCCTTAATTTTTTATATATATCTATCGGATCTTTTGATAATTTAGCTTCAAACCTTTGGCTTAAAACAACCTGAAAAATATCACCTATTTTTATAAAGTTTTTAGCTTTCTTCACCATATTTAGAAAACTACTTTTTGAAGTATTCGATTTTATATTTATTCTTAAATTACTTTTTTTAATATTTTTTTTCTTTTTAATATTAAAATTATTATTGTATAGATTATTTAATTCATTTTGAACTTGTGCATATTTTTTTGAAAAATTTGTTATTTTTTCGTCATTAAAAACATTAATAATATAAAATATTTTTTTTTTTAAGTTATCATAAATAATCAAAGTTCTAGGTCTTAAGAGTCTAACATCTGGCAATTTTAAATCGTCTTTACAATTATTAGGTATTTTTTCAATATATCTAATTGAGTCATAAGAAAAATATCCTGAAATCAAAGATGATATTGGTGGTAAAAATGAGGGAGTTTTAAATTTAAAATCTTCTATTATTTTCTCTATTAGTTTTTCAGGATTTCCTTTAATTTTAGTTTTTTTTTTATTCTGTATCAAATAACCATAATTATTATTGAATTCCCAAATTTTATCAGGGTTCCTACCAAATATTGTATATCTGCCTTTTATTTTTCCTTTTTCAACTGACTCAAATATAAAACTATTTTTTTCTACTAAAAAATCGTCAATTAATTTAATAATCTCATGATCATTTTTAACCTTTTTAATTTTATATAATACTTGATTTTTTTTAGCACTATAGTCCCGCTTAAATTTTGAATAGCTTTGCATTATTTTATCTAAAATAATTTTTTACTCTTTCTAATGTTTGCTCATTTATTTTAATTTTGTACTTTTCATTTAAATAAAAATCATAAGCAGTTAGAATTTCCTTATTTATGTTGCTGGCAGATAATTTTTGATAATCATTAATTTTATCACCTGAAAATGAGGAGTTATCAATTATCTCTCTTAAAATTTTAACTAAATATATATTTTTATCCTCATCTGATGCCATAGTAAAACTTTCGATTGGCATGTTATAAATGATTTTAATTGAGTCAATTTGGAATGTTTTATTATCTCTTGGTGAATTCAATAATAATTTTTTGATTTTTGATTTATCTGAATTTACAATTTTATTAAAGTCAGCATCTGTGAATTTTTTTGCATTAATTTTTTGTAGTAATTCAATATTATGATTAATTCTTTTTTCTTGATATATTTTATCCTTAACACTCTTAATAAAACTATCATTATTTCTATCCGGTAATTTTTTGATTATATTTTCTATCTCATAAAGTAAATAGAACTCATTCATATCAATAATATCAATTTGGCTCTTACTTGATAAATCTAATATTTTATTATCAATATTTGTTAATTCACTACTAACATTTACATTTTCTTTACTCTTTTTTTCAAGTTTATATTCTAAAACAATCTGATTTAATGAATTTCCAGTTAATATTTTATTTTCAATTTCATCAATTTTGTCAAAAAAGATTTGATTGTACTCTTCAGATCCTATTAAATCTGCAGGTGTTAATTTTACATAAGAATAATTAATAAATTCTTGCTTTAAATTATTTTCATTTTTATCAATATATTTATTTACATCATTATTTTTTATACTATCTTTTGATCCATATATTTCTTTTAGGTCAATATATTCAATCTCAATTTTTTTTGTTTCATTTTCGTAAAGTTTCTTTGTTAAAAATAATGGTGAATAAATACCACCAGAAATAAAATTAAATAAATTATTTTGTAATTCTCTCTCTTTAAGTCTTCTTTCAAAAGTAGGAGCATCAATTTGATTTGTTAAAAGAAATTTTTCATATTTTAGTCTAGAAAAATTATTGTTTTCATCGAAAAAGTTAGGATTTTTTTTTATTATATTAGCTAAATTTTTTTCAGTAATATTTATATCTAATTCATTGATTTGAATTTCTAAAATTTTTTTTGATATTAATTCTGACAATAGCTCCTCAACTATTTCATTATCTAAATTTTCTCTAATTGCCTCTTGATTAATATTTAGATCATTTATGTGTTCGATAAATTCCTGAGTAGATATATTGATGTTATCAATTTTAGCTAAAGAATTTGTATTACCACTACTAAATACACCTCCCATGCCCCAAAAAACAAAAGGGATTACAACAATAACTAATAATATTTTTGCAAATATTGTTTTTGAAAAGTTTCTAATACTGTTAAGCATAAATTTTTTAATTTATTGAACTATAAAAGACAAAGCTATAGATTATAAGTATCAATATGACAAATAAAATAAGATATTTTATAGCAAACTGGAAAATGTATGGCGATTTAGCTTCATTAAAAAGTATTAAAAATGTTATAAAATTTTCAAGGCTTAGCAAAAGTAAAAAATTTAAGATTATTTATTGTCCTCCGTACACACTCTTGAGTGATTTTGTTGATACTTTAAAAAAATCCTCAATAGAAACTGGAGCTCAAAATATTCATGAGAATTATGATTTTGGAGCTCATACAGGTTTTATTAATTCAAAAATGTTAAAAAATTTAGGTGTAAAATATGTAATTATAGGACACTCCGAAAATCGAAGATTAGGCGAGGACCATAAGCAAATAAATAAAAAAATCTTATCAGCAATTAAAAGTAAATTGAACGTAATATTCTGTATTGGTGAAACATCCTTTCAAAGAAAAAATAAAAAAACAAATATAATCTTAAAAAAGCAAATTATGAATGGCTTAAAAGGTATTGGTAAAAAATGTAAGATTATAGTTGCTTATGAACCAGTATGGTCAATAGGAACAGGTGTTGTACCAGATAACCTTGAACTAGAAAAAAATATTAAATTTATTAAATCAATTATAAGTAAAAAATTTAATAATTATAAAATTTTATATGGTGGATCGGTGAGTCCAAATAATATTAAAAAATTAAATATGATTGATACATTAGATGGATATTTAATTGGTGGTGCATCCCAAAGCTCAAAAAAACTTATTGATATAATAAAAAAAACCTTTAATTAGTCATCATGGAAAATATTTTGTTGATACTAAATATAATTTTAGCAATTATATTAGTAATTTTAGTTTTGTTTCAAAAATCAGAAGGTGGTGCTCTTGGTATTGGAGTTTCTCAAGATAATTTTATGTTTTCAAGAACTGCAGGGGATTTTCTAACAAAAGCCACAGGAATCGTTGCAACGTTATTTATTATATGCAGTTTAAGTTTGACCATAGTATCAAGAGGGGATTTGATATCAGAAACTTCAGTAATTGATGCTGTAGAAGAAACTGAAGATACCCCTAAAATTCCAGATAATAACAATTAATCCTTTTCATTTATTGATTTAGTCGCTATAAGATACTTCCATGGCGCGATATATATTTGTCACTGGCGGCGTGGTCTCATCACTTGGTAAAGGATTATCATCTGCTTCGCTAGCTTATTTACTTCAGTCAAGAGGTTATAAAGTAAGACTAAGAAAGTTAGACCCCTATCTAAATGTAGATCCTGGCACAATGAGTCCATTTCAACATGGGGAAGTTTTTGTAACTGATGATGGTGCAGAAACAGATCTTGATTTGGGCCATTACGAAAGATTCACAGATATATCAGCAAAACAATCTGATAATATAACCACTGGAAGAATTTATAGTGATATTATTCAGAGAGAGAGAAAAGGTGGTTATTTAGGTAAGACAGTACAAGTAATACCACATGTCACTGATAGAATAAAAGAATTTATAAAGAAAGATGTTAGTTCTGAAGATTTTATAATCTGCGAGATTGGAGGAACAGTAGGTGATATTGAAAGTTTACCATTTTTGGAAGCAATAAGACAATTTTCAAATGACCATGGAAAAAAAAACACACTATTTATCCATTTAACTTTAGTACCATATATGAGAGCCTCAGATGAAATTAAAACTAAACCAACACAACATTCCGTTAAAGAACTAAGAACAATTGGTATTCAGCCTAATATAATTATTTGTAGATCAGAGCAGCCTTTACCATTTGATCAAAGGAAAAAAATATCATTATTTTGTAATGTCCCTTTTGAAAATGTAATTGAGACAGTTGATGTTAAAACAATTTATGAAGCTCCCATAAGTTTTAATAAGGAAAAACTTGATAAAATTGTCCTTAAATACTTTAAATTAAAATCAAAGAAAAATGTAAACCTCAATCCATGGAAAAAAATTACTAATGTTGTTTTGAAAACAAAACCTAAAGTAAATATTGGTTTAATAGGTAAATATGTAAATCTTAAAGATGCTTATAAATCACTTGATGAGGCTTTGATACATGGTGGAATAGATAATAACGTGAAGGTGAATTTAATACGAATTGAATCTGATAAATTAAAACCTAATGAAATAAAAGAAAAATTAAAAAATATATCAGGTATACTTATACCAGGTGGTTTTGGGAAAAGAGGTACTGAAGGTAAAATTGAGGCTATAAAATATGCAAGACAAAATAAAATACCATTTTTAGGTATCTGTTATGGAATGCAGATGGCCGTCATCGAATATGCAAGAAATGTATTGAAAATAAAGAAAGCTACATCTAGTGAATTTAGCAAGACAGGAGTGAATGTAATAGGATTAATACATGAATGGAATAGAGATGGTAAAATTTTCAAAGGTTCTAAAAAAGAACTTGGTGGTACAATGCGACTTGGTCTTTATGAGGCTAAATTAAAAAAAAATTCTCTAATTCAAAAAATTTATAGATCTAACAGTATAAATGAGAGACATAGACATAGATATGAGGTAAATATTGATTATAAAGACAAATTTGAAGATAAAGGTCTAATTTTTTCTGGAATATCACCGGATAACAAATTACCTGAGATTATTGAGCTAAAAAATCATCCTTGGTTTGTTGGTGTTCAATTTCATCCAGAATTTAAATCTAGACCTTTAAACCCACATCCATTATTCTCATCATTTATCAAGGCAGCAAAAATCAAAAATGCAAAATATTAAAGTTAAATGTAATCAAATAGAAATTTCAAATTCTAATAGATTTTGTTTAATAGCAGGACCATGTCAGCTGGAAACAGAACAACATGCATTAGACATGGCAGGTAAAATACAGGAAATCACAAAAAAATTTAACTTAGGATTTATTTATAAAACATCCTTTGATAAAGCCAACAGAACCAGCCTTAAAGGTAAAAGGGGAGCTGGTTTAGAAAAATCATTGCCCGTATTTGATAAAATAAAAAAAGAAATAAACGTGCCTGTTCTCACTGATATTCATAACGAAGAACAATGTAAAATAGTTTCAAATCACGTCGATGTTTTGCAAATTCCAGCTTTTTTGTGTAGGCAGACTGACTTGCTCATTGCAGCTGCAAAAACAAATAAAATTATTAATGTTAAAAAAGGACAATTTCTAGCACCTTGGGATATGGTCAATGTAACAAAAAAAATATCAGATTCAGGAAATAATAATATTTTAGTAACCGAAAGAGGAGCAAGTTTTGGATACAATACTTTGGTTTCTGATATGAGATCAATACCTATAATGGCAAAAAATGGTTACCCAGTGATATTTGATGCAACACATTCTGTTCAACAACCAGGTGGAATGGGAGAAAAAAGTGGTGGACAAAGAGAGTTTGTAGAACATCTTTCTCGGGCGGCAATTGCAGTTGGTGTAGCAGGTGTTTTTATAGAAACACACCAAGATCCTGACAATGCACCATCTGATGGCCCGAATATGCTTCCACTTAACAAATTAGAAAATCTTATTTCTCAACTTTGTGAAATTGATAATTTAATTAAAAAATAATGAGTAAGATTTCAAAAATTGTTGCAAGACAGGTTTTTGATAGCAGAGGAAATCCAACAATAGAGGCAGAGATATTTTCTGGTAAAAGTAGTGCATCAGCAATTTGTCCCTCTGGTGCATCTACTGGAACATACGAAGCTTTTGAAAAAAGAGATAAGTCCAACAAAAAGTATTTAGGCAAAAGTGTTTTTAAGGCGATAGATTTAATTAATAAAAAAATTTCAAAAAAACTCAAAGGTCAAAATGTTCATAATCAAGAAAGAATTGATAGCATAATGATCAATTTAGATGGTACTAAACAAAAAATTAAAATTGGAGCGAATGCAATTCTAGCAGTATCAATGGCTAACAAAAAATTGTCAGCAAAAATTAAAAATAAACCACTTTACGAGTGCTTTTTAAAAAATAAAAATTTTAGGCTTCCATATCCTTTAATGAATATTATTAATGGTGGAGTTCATTCAAATAATGGTTTAAGGATTCAAGAATTTATGATTAGACCAGATGGAGCAAAAAATTTTTCTGATGCAGTAAGAATGTGCTATTTGGTTATACAAAATCTAAAAAAAATAATTAATTCAAAAGGTTTATCTACATCTGTAGGAGACGAGGGTGGATTTGCTCCAATGATAAATAAAAACGAAAATGCTTTAACTTTAATAGTTAATGCTATAAAAAAATCTGGTTTTATCAATGGTAAGCATATTTCAATTTGTTTGGATGTTGCTGCAAATGAATTATATAAAAAAGGTAAGTATTCTATTCACTCGACAAAATTCATTTCTACTAATGAATCTATCAAAAAATATCTACAATTAATCAAAAGGTTTAAAATCAAATCTATAGAAGATCCATTTTCTGAGAATGATTGGTCTTCATGGAATAAAATGACTAAAGCATCAAAAAAAACTCAAATAGTTGGTGATGATTTATACGTAACTAATCTAGAAAGATTAAAAATGGGATTTTTAAATAATTCTTCAAATTCGATACTTGTTAAACTTAATCAAATTGGAACAGTAACTGAAACTTTAGAAGTTATAAAATTTGCAAAAATAATAGGATTTAGCACAATTATTTCTCATCGATCTGGCGATAGTGAAGACACATTTATTGCAGATCTAGCAGTTGGCACCGACTCAAATCAGATAAAGACAGGGTCTTTGTCCCGATCAGAAAGAGTTGCTAAATATAATCAATTAATTCGAATAGAAGAAAATCTAGGAAAAAAGGCAAAAATGAATAAAATTCATTAATGCTAACAAAAATAAAAAAAAATTACTTTGAAATAATTTCTTTTTTTTTAATAATTTATTTTTTAATAAACTTGTTAGGTGGTCAGAGGGGTCTATTCTCATATTTCGAAAAAAAGGAAACTTTAAAAAAGCTTACAAATGAAGAAACTGTTAAATTATCAAAAATAAAAAGATTAGAATTAGAAAACTCCCTATTAACTGATAATATCGACAAGGATTTTGTCGATCAATTAATACGAGACAAATTAATGCTTGGTAAAAAAGGTGAGAGTACCTATATAATAGTTAACAATGACAATTAGACATCCAGAAAAAGTAAATAAACCCATAAATCCTATTAAAAAAAAACCAAATTGGATAAGATCTAAGTTATTAAATAGTAAAGAATTTTTTATTACTAAAAGCGTTATAAATCAAAATAATCTCGTAACTGTATGCCAAGAGGCTAATTGCCCAAATATTACCGAGTGCTGGAGTAAAAGACATGCAACATTTATGATTATGGGTGACACTTGCACGAGGGCTTGTGGATTTTGTGATGTTAAAACAGGCAAGCCAGATAAACTAGATCCTTTTGAGCCTTACAAAATATCTAATGCTGTTAAAAAATTAAATCTCAAACACGTTGTGATCACATCAGTTGATAGAGATGATTTGCCAGACGGAGGCTCACAACATTTTTTTGAAGTAATTAAAACAACTCAAAAAAATAATCCTAATACCTCTATAGAAGTTTTAACACCTGACTTTCTTCGAAAAGGTGAGGCCTATAAAAAAGTTTTAGAGGCAAACCCAGATGTTTTTAATCATAATATTGAAACAGTTCCTAGTCTTTATAGAAAGGTTAGACCTGGAGCAAGATATTTTGGCTCACTTGAACTGTTAAAAAATTCAAAGCAAATAAACAAAAATGTTTTCACTAAATCTGGTTTAATGGTTGGATTAGGTGAAACAAAAGATGAAATTTTACAAGTCATGGATGATTTAATTT
The DNA here is from genome assembly GCA_902619595.1 of uncultured Pelagibacteraceae bacterium. Taxonomy (GTDB): domain Bacteria; phylum Pseudomonadota; class Alphaproteobacteria; order Pelagibacterales; family Pelagibacteraceae; genus Pelagibacter. The sequence goes on along the minus strand of CACNFE010000011.1, from coordinate 9,031 downwards.
CTGCTGATGTAGATTTTTTAACCATAGGTCAATATTTACAACCATCACCAAAACATTTTCCTTTAGTTAGATATTATCATCCAGATGAATTTAATGAGTTAGAACAACAGGCTAAAGCAAAAGGATTTTTATTGGTATCTTCTTCACCATTGACTAGATCTTCATACCACGCAGATGAGGATTTTAAAGTTTTGCAAAAAAATAGACTCAGAACAAATGCCTCAAGCCTCAGTTAAAAGAATTATTAACTGTAATAAGAAAGATTTGATCGAACTTGTTTTGGATATTGAAAAATATCCTAATTTTATTCCTTATTGTTTAGGTTCAAAAGTATATAGTAAAGAGGATAAGAGTAATGAAATATTAATCGTAGCTGATTTAACAATTGGAAAGGGTCCTTTTAAAGATACATATAAAAGTGATGTAAAGTACTATAAAGATAAAGATTTGATTTATGTAACTAATATTGATGGTCCTCTTAAACATCTCGAAAATAAATGGAATTTTAAAGAATTAAGAGGACAAACTGAAGTTTTATTTGATGTAGATTTTGAGTTAAAAAATCGTTTTCTAAATATTATTATGACAAAATCTTTTCAATATGGATTAAATAAAATTGCAGATGCATTTGAAAAACAAGCAAATAAAATCTTAGATAATTCCTAATATTAACTCAAAAGCTTTTTTTACTGTAGCTCTTTGAAAAGATTTCCGGTTTTTATTCTTAAAAACATACCTATTAATCTTAATTTTATTACCTTTTTTGATACCTATATATACTAACCCTACAGGTTTTTGCTTAGTGCCACCTTTTGGTCCTGCAATTCCAGTTACTGAAATATTAATATTAGCATTAGAAATTTTTGACAAATTATTTACCATTGAGATACAACACTGATGACTTACTGCACCGTATTTTTTAATTATATTTTTATTTACCTTTAAAATTTTAATTTTTGCTTGATTGGAGTATGTCACAAGACCTAAATTGAATACTTTTGATGCATCACTAACTGAGGTAATTGTACTAGCTAAAAGTCCACCTGTACAGGATTCAGCACATGAAATTTTAATTTTTTTTCTTTTTAAGGTATTAATTAAATTATTAATATTATTCATATCTTAAAAATACATTTTTATTGTCATAAAAAAAATTAAAAATAGCACTACATATAATCCTGCAACAATGTCATCCATAATCACTCCAAAACTATTTTTAAAATTTTTATCAAAATAACTTACAGGAAAGGGTTTAATTATATCAAAAACCCTAAATGTCATGAACATTATTACATAAAAATAAAACGAATCCTCAAAATTCTTTTCTGTTCCATGGGAAATTTCATAAAGATATATCGGTATAGACTGTCCAATAAATTCATCGATTACAATTTCTTTAGGATCTTTATTTTTTTTTAGTTTTATGTAATTTGCAACAGCAATAAACGCATAAATTGTAACAATTACCAAAAAAAATAGGAAAAAATTTTTAGGAAAATTAAATATATGGAAGTAAAGAAAAAGTATTACTGCTGTTGTAAAAGATGCAATAGTACCAGGAATTTTATTAAACTTGCCCAATCCAAACATCGTAACAAAGTATTTATTTATATTTTCAATCATATTTTGCTATCGAAACTATTACTTCACACGCTATTGCTTGTTCTTTTCCAATTAAACCTAATTTTTCTACAGTTTTACCTTTTAGATTAATTAAATCCTTTTTTAAATTCATCAGTCTAGATATAGATTCAATAATTCTGTTCCTATATTTTGAAACTCTCGGTTTTTGACATATTAAATTTATATCCAAATTATTTACATAAAAATTTGTTTGATTGAGCATTTTTAAAATTGGTTTTAACATCTTTGTAGATCTTATATTTTTAAATTTTTTTGTATTTGGAAAATAAGTACCTATATCTTTTTTTCTAATAGAACCTAAAATTGCATCTAGAATAGAGTGCAAAATAACATCTCCATCCGAATGACCTGCAAGACCTGAATGATATGGAATTTTTACACCTCCCAAATAAAGTTTCTTTTTTCTAACTAGTCTATGTATATCAAAACCCAAACCATAAAATATTTTTTGCTCATTTAAATCGTCAACATATGTAATTTTATTATTCTTATTTTCACCAGGAATAAATTTTACTTTATAATTTTGATTTATAAATAAAGTAGCTTCATCATTAACTTTACTTTTATTATTTTCTGATAATTTTAAAATATTCTTTAACCTAAATGCTTGAGGTGTTTGGGTCTTTAAAATATTTTTTCTTTTTAAATTAAAGTAATTTAATTTAGTTTTATATTTAATAGAGTCGGAAGAATTAATGAAAGGTACAACTGCCTGATTTGTTTTTAAGCTTTTAGAAATATTTTTTAATAAACTGATAGAAAAATTTGGTCTTGCAGCATCGTGAATAAATACGTTTTTGGCTCCCAATTTTTTAGCGTACTTAATTCCTAAAAATGACGAGTCACTTCTTTCTTTTCCACCCTTTATAATTTTTACTTTATTTTTGAATTTTTTAACGTCAATTTTCTTATTATTTGTTACTAATATAATTTTTTTAAATAATTTTGATTCTATAGCTTTTATAATTGAATGTTCGTACAATGGCTTGTTTTTATAAGAAATAAATTGCTTGTGTTTTGAGGATTTAAACCTTTTGCTTTGTCCAGCCGCTAGTAATATAAAACAGTTATTCATAATATATAAAGTAAACTTATTGCATAATGATTGATTTTATCAAAAAAAATATTTTTGTGATCGCTATTTTCACAGTAACTTTATTTGTTGGTTTTTTAACATTTCTAACTTTTATTGATAAAAGTTTTATACAACTTAACAACCAAAATCTTCAATATTTATTATTAACCAACATATTTCTTTTAATATTCTTCTTTTTTTCTATTTACTCTGAAATTAAAAAATCAATAAAAAATGATATTGATGTTGATGGATCCAAAGCAAATAAAAAGTATATAACTTTTTTTTCATTATTTACAATTATCCCTTCAATATTAATTTCAGTTTTTTCCCTATTCCTCTTTTCTTTTGCTCTTGAGAAATATTTTGATAAAAAAATTACAACTGCTGTTGATAATTCATATGAACTTGCAAAAAATTATGTTGATGAAGTTAGAGATAAAATTCAATCTGAAGCCGTGTTAATAGCATTCGATGTTAATAAGAGTGCTAAATATCTATCTACCAACCCAAAAGAATTCAAAAGATTTTTAGCAACACAAAAAATGATAAGAGGTGTTGATGAAATACATATTATTAATAATGAAAGAAAAATAATTTTATCAACCTTAGAAGATTTAAATAGATATAAGCCACCAGCAAATCAAGCACTCAAGTTGGTTTTGGAAGATGATCGACCTTTAAAAATTATTAATGCTTTTGAAAATAAATCTGCTGCAATAATGAGACTTACTAATTTTGAAGATACTTTTTTATATGTTGTAAAATTTCTTGATGGTGAGATATCAAAATATTTGACTGAATCTCAAGAAGCTATAAATTTTTATTACACAGTTGAGGAAAAGAGATCTGGAATTCAAATTTCATTTATAATAATTTACATTATAATAGTTTCACTGTTACTGTTTTTATCTGTTAGTATTGCAATTAAGTTTTCATCAAGGTTTTTTAGATCAATTAATAACTTGATTACAGCATCTCAAAGTATTGGAGGTGGAAATTTTGATGTAAAAGTTCCTGAAGTTAAAACTGATAAAGATCTAGAGCAGTTAAATAAAAACTTTAACCTTATGACAGAAAGGCTAAAAAACCAACAAGATAAACTTCTCCTCAATGAGCGACACGAAGCATGGGAAAATGTAGCTAGAAAATTAGCTCATGAAATCAAAAATCCTTTGACACCTATTCAATTAATAATTGATAGATTAAATTCTAAATTTACAAAATTTTTAGATAATAAGACTGATAAAAATGAATTTGATAATAACCTTTTAACTATAAATAAACAGATCAAACAAATTGAAAATTTAGTTAATGAATTCTCAGATTTTGCCAGAATGCCAAAACCTATATTTAAAAAAACAGATCTAATTTTAATAATTATTGAAAATATCAATCTAATGAAAGAGCTTGATGAAACGTTAAAAATTAATTTTAACCCAGCAAATCAAAAAGCTAACATCATGTGTGATGCTGAGCAAATAAATAGAGTTTTTATTAATCTTCTAAAAAATTCAATTGAAAGCATTAATGAAAAAAGGTTAAAAAACCCAGATATTATTAAAAAAATTGATATAGAAATTAATGAAAAAGATGATTATATAGAAATTACAATAACAGATAATGGCGTTGGGTTTGACAATAAAAACTTAAAAGATATTTTAAAACCATATTTTACTACAAAAAAAAATGGAACTGGACTTGGACTACCAATAGTTAATAAAATTATAAATGATCATAACGGAATATTTAATATTCAATCAAATAAAAATGGAGCAAAAATAAATTTAAATATACCCAAAAATGTCAACTGAAATTTTAATTATAGACGATAATCCTGATATAAGAAATATATTAAACGATTTAATTAAAGATGCTGGTTATAAAACAAGAGTTGCTGCTAATTATAATCAAGCACTAATTGAGATTGATAAAAAATTACCAGATGTTGCTATCATAGACGTAAAACTTGATAAGGGTGACAATGATGGAATTGAACTTTTATCACATATTAAAAATAAGAATAAAGATATACCAGTTATAATTATCTCGGGACATGCTAATATTGAGATGGCAATAAAATCTCTTAAATCTGGTGCTTTTGAATTTATTCAAAAACCTTTTGATCAGGAAAGATTATTAAACTTTGTCAAAAGAGCTGTAGAAAACTATGACCTTAAAAAAGAAAATCAAGAATTGCAGACAAAATTATTTCACTCCTTTGATTTAGTTGGATCTAGCCAGAATATAACCAAAATTAATGAACAAATTAAAAAGCTCGCTCTTACCGATAGTAGAATATTTATAAACGGCCCTACTGGATCCGGAAAGGAACTTATTGCTAGAAAAATTCATAAACAATCCAAAAGACGCAATGGCCCTTTTATAATTCTGAATGGTGCTTTATTAGATGTAAAAAAATATGAGCAGGAATTATTTGGCGAGGAAAGAAACGATGGTTCTATTTTGTACGGAGCTTTAGAAAAAGCTACCGGTGGTTTATTGCTTATAGATGAGGTATCAGAAATACCATTGGAAACTCAATCAAAAATTTTAAGGGTTCTTACCGACCAAAAATTTAAAAGGATCAATGGTAATCATGATATTAAGGTAGATGTAAGAATAATTTGCTCCTCGGCCAAAGATATCAAAATTGAGATTAATAACGGAAACTTTAGAGAAGATTTATTTCACAGATTAAATGTTTTTCAAATTGACATAGAGCCGTTAAACAAAAGGGTACAAGATATTCCATTACTAGTTGAGTATTTCTCAAAAAAAATATCAAATATTTATAATTTAAAAGAATTTCATATTAATCCTGATAATCATTACTTAATTGATTATTTATGGCCCGGCAATGTGCGAGAATTAAGAAATTTGATTGAGAGAATTGCTATATTGGCTCCAGATACTTCAGAGAAGGTTTCAAGCATTATAAAAGAGTCGCTAAAGGTTCAGTCATACGAAATAGCTAAACCTGAAAAGACTTTGTCGATACCATTGAAAGAAGCAAGAGAAAATTTTGAAAAAGAGTATTTAACAACGCAATTAAAAAAATTTGGTGGAAATGTATCAAAAATGGCTAAATTTATCGGTATGGAAAGGTCAGCACTCCATAGAAAGCTTAAAGGCCTAAATATTAAAGACCTTAATTAATGAATATAATAATTTGTGGTGCTGGAAGAGTTGGTTTTACAATTGCCAAATTATTGAGTGAGCAAAAACATTCAATAACTGTTATTGATCAATCGAGCGAGGATATAGAAAAAATCAAGGATAGTCTTGATGTAAACGCCATAGTTGGCAAAGCAACTTATCCATCAATTCTAGAAAAAGCCAATGCTACTGATGCAGATATGATAATTGCAGTAACAAGAAATGACGAAATTAATATGTTAATATGTCAAATTGCTTATACAGTATTTAAAATAAATAAAAAAATTGCAAGAATTAGATCACAATACTATTTAGACCCCAAATTCTCAAAAATATATAGTAAAGAAAACTTACCAATTGATGTAATAATTTCGCCTGAACTTGAAATTGCTAAATCCCTACAAAGAAAACTAGAGGCACCAGGCGCACTAGATAATATTCCTTTTGCAGAAAATAAGATAAGACTTTTAGAGATATTAATTAATACAGATTGTCCTATTCAAGGTATTAAACTTAACGAATTGACTAAAAAATTTCCCGATTTAGAGGCAAATATCTTAGGTGTTATTAGAAATAACAAGTTTGTAATTTTAAAGAAAAATGATGTTATGCAAATAAGTGACAAGGCTTATGTAATAATTAACTCGTCTCAAATGGCAAAAACATTAATCGCTTTTGGTCATAATGAAAAAATTTCAAACAAAATATTAATAATCGGTGGAGGTAATATAGGATTTAATCTAGCCAAAAATATAGAAAAATCGTTTGAGTCTGCTCGAATAAAAATTATAGAAAAGGATAAAACTAGGGCTGAATTTATTGCAAATGAATTGAACAATACAATTATTATTAATGGCAATGGGCTGGATGAAGATGTTTTATCAGAGGCAAATCTTGAAGAAGTGGAAACTGTTTTAGCCCTTACAAATGACGATGAGGATAATTTAATGGTAAGTGTACTTGTTGAGAAATTTGCTAAAGAAAAAAGAACAATGGCTTTAATAAATAAACCTAATTATACATTATTACAATCGTCTTTAAAAATAAATGACCTTGTAGATCCAAGGATGAGTACGGTTTCAAGTATTTTAAAACATGTTCATAAAGGTACTATAGAGACAGCATATAGTATTCTAAATGGTGAATATGAAGTAATAGAAGCTGAGATTATTGAAACTTCAGAGTTAATAAATAAAGAACTTAAAAATGCAAATCTTCCAGAAGAAATTAGAATAGGAGCTATATTAAGAGGTAAAGATATTATTATACCAAGATCAAACTTTATTTTTCAAAAGGATGATACAGTAGTTTTTTTAGCAAAAAATGATCAAATACAAACAGTAGAAAACATGTTTCGTATCAGTGCAATTTAAATACTGATGTATCAATTCAATATTTATTATTTAAGATTTTTTACAACGATAATTTCTATATTATGTTTTTTTAATATTTTATATTCTTATTATTTTAATTTATATCTTAATATAAATGCATATTTTTATACTTTTTTAATCTCTTTAATACCATTACTGAGCTTTTTGTTAAAATCCTCTGATTTAAAAAAAGTATCTATATATTATAAAATACAAACAGTAATTTTAGGTTATTTTACATTACCAGTTATAATTGCGCTTCCATACTACCTAAGTATTTATAACATAACTTTTATAGACGCATATTTTGAGTCAATCTCAGGTTTTACTTCTACTGGATTTACAATTTTTGAAAATATAAAACATCTTGATGAAAGTATTATAATATGGAGATCATCTTCACAATGGATTGGTGGCTTATATTTTCTTTTTTCTATACTTTTGTTAATTGATATATTTGACGATAATTTAAAAAAAACTATTACGAATTTTTTATCTTTTAACTCATCTGAAATTTTTAAACAATTTTCTAAAATACTTGTATTTTATATTTTACTAACTTTAATTATTTTTTTAATCTATAATATTTTTGAATTTAGGTCCTTTATTTCATTAAATCTTGCATTATCTGTAATTTCTTCAGGCGGTTTTTTACCAACCAATAATCTCTCTTCAATTCTAAATAATGAACTTAAAATTAATTTGTTTTCTTTAACATTGTTAATATCTTTTTTTGGATTGTTTTTTTTGTATAATGTTTTTTTAATAAAAAATAAGGGTTTAAAATCGATACAAGAAGATCTTTACCTGTTATTTTATTTATTATTTGTTTACTCAATTTTCTTTATTTTTTCAGATAAAAATATTGACTTTAATTATCTCTTTTTAGCCATATCAAGTAGTGTTTCAAATGTAGGTATTTCTCTTGAAAAAACTCCACAAAAATTTGCATTTATATTTTTGTTATTAATAATAGTAGGAGGGTCCTTTTTTTCAACTAGCTCTGGATTAAGATTTGTTAAAATATATTCTCTTATAAAATTTTCCATTAACGAGCTTATTTCTCATTCAAAACCTAAAAATATATTTTTAAATAAATTAGCTTTTAGTGATAAAAATATGAATTTAGATGACTTTTATAAATACTTTTTAACAATTATAATTTTTATAATCTCGCTCATTATTCTTTCTAGCATACTTTCAATTATGGGCCTTTCTATTGATGAGGCATTTAAATTATCAATTTTAACCCTCATGAATACGGTCAATTCTACTATGACAGGATTGCCAAATTTTAATTTTCAAGAAATTAACCACATTTCAAAATATAGTCTTATTTTATTTATGATTATCGGCAGGGTTGAATTAATTACAATACTAATTCTTTGCAAAAAATTCTTCTTTAAAAACTAATTTAATAATATAAGTAAACATATAATAATGCGCCCTTAGCTCAGCTGGATAGAGCAACGGTTTTCTAAACCGTGGGTCGGAGGTTCGAATCCTTCAGGGCGCGCCATATTGAGCCTTATTCGCAAAGAATATTATATATTTTGATATTTTACTCTAAGTTTTTTATTGATGAGAATTATAGATCATGCTTAAATATTAGATATTCAAAAGTAATTTTGAATTATTTGTTAACAAATAAACTTAAAACAAAAGGAAGAATATGTTTAAAGTAATAAAAAAATTGACTTCTTTCGTAGCAATGGTTGCAGTGCTTTTTGCATTTACAACTGAAGCTATGGCAAAGAAATCAAAAACACTTAAAAACACA
>CACNFE010000010.1 GCA_902619595.1 uncultured Pelagibacteraceae bacterium | reverse complement strand
TTCTGGGAGAACCAGATGGGAACCCTTTAATATTTAATTAATTTTTACAGTAAAACTATTTACAAGCACAACCCCCAGAACGATTAAGAATAAACCTAAAATTGCTTGCCAACTTAAAGTTTGTTTAAAAAAAATATAACCTAGAATTGCAATGGTAAAAACTCCTAAACCACTCCATGTGGCGTAGACAATTGCAATAGGCAATTTATTCACAACAAAAGTTAAAAGATAAAATGCAGATAAATAACATACAGTGAGAATTGATGTTGGTATTAGTTTAGTGAAATTAGAAGTCACTGGTAAAAGCATAGTGCCCGCTACCTCAAAAAAAATTGCCAATACTAGAAAAATATAAGTTTTTATCATATAATTTTTTTACAAATAAAAATATCTTGTTCAATTTCCCAATCAAAATTATTATCTTTACACCAGTTAACTAAATAATCTTTTTTTGGGTAATTCTGAAATTTATTATTAAAAAGTCTAATATCATCTATTAAAATATTTATTTTATTAAACTTATATTTTTGCTCTTCAATGAATTTAAGCTCTTTTTTTATTGGTGTAGCATCTTTTTCTACTCCAAAAGTTTTTTTATTCTTAATATGATCATTACAAAGATGAGCATCAAGATAAATACAAATATTTTTGTAGGTTTTTATCTTTTTAAATGCCTCAGGTAGTTTATCTTCACTCCTTCCAAACATTAATTCAATGTTTTCTAAATTAGAAAAAGTCTTTTTTGCAAGTTCATATAAATCCTGATCTGCCTCAATAGAGATTACCTTGCTCGAAATTCTTGATAAAATTTTAGTTGTATCACCATAATAAGTTCCAGTTTCTATCCATGCAGACTCTTCTATATTATTATTTTGAATGATTTGATGCTTGACAAATTCAGGTGGAGGGGGAGAAAAATTTCTTTTTTTCCAATTTTTTATTTGTCTATGATTTTTAATTAGCCACAAAATATTTGTAATAGTTCTGAATTTCAATTGAATTACTTTACTTTAAAATATTATTTTTGATTAATTCTTCTTTAATTTCATCTAAAATTTTTGGATCGTCAATCGTAGCTGGCATTTTATATTCTTCTTTATCAGCAATTTTTCTTACTGTTCCTCTCAATATTTTACCCGACCTTGTTTTTGGAAGTCTTTTTACAACTATAGCTAATTTAAATGCAGCAACTGGACCAATTTTATCTCTGACCATTTTTATACATTCTTTCGAGATAATCCTATTATCTTGATTAACTCCTGCCTTTAAAGTTAATAAACCTATCGGTAATTGTCCTTTAAGTTTATCAGCAATACCGATCACAGCACATTCCGCAACAGATTTATGTTCTGATAAAACCTCTTCAATCGCACCAGTAGATAATCTATGGCCTGCAACATTTATAATGTCATCAGTTCTAGACATTATCCATATATATCCATCCTCATCAATGTGTCCTGCATCATAAGTTTGGTAATATCCCTCATAATTAGACATATAGTTTTCTTTGTATCTTTGATCTGCATTCCAAAGAGTTGGAAAAGTTCCAGGTGGTAAGGGCAGTTTAACAACTATATCTCCCATTTCGTTTGATTTGGCAATTGTTTGATCTTGTTTAATTATTCTTACATCATAACCCGGCACTGCTTTGCATGCAGATCCATATTTTGTTTTCATCATTTCAATACCTGTACAATTTGAACTAATAGCCCAACTAGTCTCTGTTTGCCACCAGTGGTCAATTACAGGAACTTTTAATAAATTTTCTGCCCATTTAATAGTATCTGGATCTGCTCTCTCTCCAGCTAAAAATAATGATTTGAAAGAACTTAAATCATATTTAGAAAAAAATTTTCCATCAGGATCTTCTTTCTTAATAGCTCTAAAGGCAGTTGGTGCTGTGAATAAAGACTTAATTTTATAATCAGAAATCACTCTCCAAAAAACACCTGCATCGGGAGTTCCAACAGGTTTACCTTCAAATAATAAAGTGGTACATCCTTTAAACAACGGTGCATAAACTATATAAGAATGTCCAACAATCCATCCAATATCACTTGCTGACCACCAAACATCTTCTTGATCTATGTTATAAATATTTTTCATAGTCCACTTAAGAGCTACGATATGACCACCAATATCTCTAACAATGCCTTTTGGAACACCAGTCGTCCCTGAAGTATAAAGAATATAAGCATAATCATTTGAGTTCATCTCTTCACAATCTGTATCTTTTGCATTCTGAAGACTTTCATCCCAACTAATTTCCAAGGGTGCGTTTAATTTAATCTCGTAATCTTTTCTTTGATAAAAAATAACTTTATCTAATTTGTGTTTGGCTAATTTGAGCGCTCCATCAACTAATGGTCTGTATTCAACTGTCCTTCCGGGCTCAAAACCACATGAAGCTGTAACCAATATCTTTGCTTTACTATCATCAATACGACTTGCCAATTCATTTGAGGCAAACCCTCCAAAAACTACAGAGTGTATTGCTCCAATTCTACCACAAGCCAACATTGCTATCACAGCCTCTGGTACCATTGGCATATATATTACTACCCGATCACCTTTAACAATTCCATGATTTTTAAGAGCTCCTGCGAACTTGGAAACTTTATTTTTTAACTCTTTAAACGTGAACTTAGACTTGTTCCCAGTGATTGGACTATCATAAATTAATGCAGTTTTGTCTCCTAAACCATTTTGAATGTGCAAGTCGAGAGCATTATAGCAAGTGTTAGTAACCCCGTCCTCATACCATTTGTAAAAAGGAGGGTTAGCTTTGTTTAAAATTTTGGTTGGCTTCTTAAACCAGAAAATATCATCAGCCACCTCTCTCCAAAATTCATCAGGTTTTTCTATTGATTTGTCGTAAATCTCTTTAAAATTCATAATTTACTTAATTGATTCAAAATTGCTTTAATTGCTTGATATTTAAGCAACAAGTTGCATTTAATTTCAAAAAGCCAATAAAATCAACATAAATAAGAGGCAAAAAAGTCTTCAATAAACTAACTTAATTTGGTAATTAACCCCTTAACTTTGGCAGTTTAATAGACTGCTATAGTTTATATAAACTATAAAAACTAACTAAAGAGGGAGTTTTTTATGAAAAAACTTAAACTGTTTGCATTAGCAGCTGTAGCTCTATTGGGCTTTTCAGGTGCAGCAAACGCAGAGGCAGTCCTTCTTGCATCTGATGACTTCGTTGGAATATCTTTTTGGATAATTTCAATGGGTATGTTAGCTGCTACAGCATTCTTTTTCTTGGAAAGAGGATCAGTAGCTGCTGGATGGAAAACATCAGTAACTGTAGCAGGACTTGTAACTGGTATTGCATTCATTCACTATGTTTACATGAGAGGTGTATGGGTTCAAACAGGTGATTCACCAACAGTATACAGATATATTGACTGGTTAATTACTGTACCATTACAGATGATAGAATTTTATTTAATTCTAGCAGCTGTGAGAAAAGTATCAGGTAACATCTTCTGGAGACTATTAATTGGATCTCTAGTAATGTTAATTGGAGGTTACTTAGGAGAAGCAGGTTACATCAACGCAATGCTTGGTTTTATAATCGGTATGGCTGGATGGATCTACATCTTATATGAAGTATTCTCTGGTGAAGCTGGTAAAATGGCAGCTAAAAGCGGCAACAGAGGATTAAGTACTGCATTTGGTGCTATGAGAATGATCGTTACAGTAGGTTGGGCAATTTACCCATTAGGTTATGTATTTGGTTACTTAACAGGTGGTGTAGACGCTAACACACTTAACGTGATCTACAACTTAGCAGACTTCATTAACAAGATCGCATTTGGTCTTGTAATTTGGAGTGCAGCTGTTTCTCAGCCAGGAGCTAGAAGAGCATAATAATAACTGAAGTTATTTAAATAGGGCGATATGTTTTCATATTGCCCTATTTTTTTTTGTCCTTATAAATATGGTTAATGCCTAAAATTACATACATAGAAAATAATGGTAAATCCCATACTGTTGAAGTCGATAAAGGTTTAACAGTTATGGAAGGAGCTGTGCAAAATAATATACCCGGAATTGATGCAGATTGTGGAGGTAGTATGGCTTGTGCAACATGCCATGTTTATGTCAAAGAGGAATGGTATAATAGAATTAATGGAAAATCTGAGGGAGAAGACGATATGTTAGACCAGGCATATGATCCAAATAAATTTAGTAGACTAAGCTGTCAAATTTCAGTTACCGATGAAATTGATGGACTGGTAGTAGATCTTCCAAAAAAACAATGATTAAGACAGATGCATTAATTATTGGAGCAGGCCCAACTGGTTTGTTCACTGCACATCAATTGAATATAATTGGTCTTAAATGTGAAGTTGTAGATAATTTAGATAAAATTGGTGGTCAGTGTATTGAGCTTTATCCAGATAAACCTATTTATGATATACCAGCAGTTCCAGAATGCACCGGTGAAGAATTAACTAAAAATTTGATAAATCAACTTAAACCTTTTGATGTTAAGTTTCATCTAAAAGAGAGAGTTGATGAGGTAAAAAATGAAAAAGGGCAATGGCATGTAAAAACGAATAATGGAACTACTTTTTCTACACCAAATGTTATTATTGCAGGTGGAGTAGGATCGTTTGAACCAAGAAAATTTACACCAAAGGAGTGTGAACAATACGAGGGGAAGTCAATTTTTTATTCAATTAAAGATAAAAATATTTTTAAAGATAAAACAGTATCAATTTTTGGAGGCGGCGATAGTGCTTTAGATTGGGCTGTTGAATTATCTACAAACTCAAAGGTAAATCTTATACATAGACGTGAGGAATTCAGAGGAGCTCAATCCACATTAGATAAAGTTTATGAGCTTGAAAAAGAGGGTAGAATTAATTTATTTACAAAATATCAATTAAAAATCCCTAAAGGCAACGGAAAACTTGATAGTATTGATATTCAACATGAAAACAAAGAAGTAAAAAACCTTAAAACTGACTACGTTTTGGGTTTTTTTGGTTTAATAATGCAGCTTGGACCAATTGCAAACTGGGGATTAAATTTGAATAAAAAGACAATTGACGTAGATACTGAAAAATTTGAGACAAACCAAAAAGGTATTTATGCAGTAGGTGATATTTGCTCATATCCAGGTAAATTAAAGTTAATTTTATCAGGTTTTCATGAAGGAGCTTTAGCAGCTAGAGCATGCTTTAAATTAGCTAGACCAAATGAAAAATATAGATTTGAATTTACAACATCCTCATCAAGTATATTAAAGAGACTTGGTAAAAAGAGTGATTGAATTGTTTACAGCTGACACCCCTAACGGAAAAAAAATAAGTATAATGTTAGAGGAAATTAAATTCGATTATAAAGTTACTAAAGTAGATTTAGGCAAGGGTGAACAATTTAAGCCAAACTTTAGAAAAATTAGCCCTTTTAGCAAAATACCAGTTATCATAGATCATGTAAATGAGAAAAAAATTTTCGAGTCTGGTGCAATATTAATTTATCTAGCTGAAAAAAGTAAAATGTTTTATGAAAATAAAGATAGATTAAAAATAAACCAATGGCTTATGGCGCAAATGGGATATGTAGGACCAATGATAGGACAGCATCACCAGTTTCATCATTACAATCCTGGAAAAAGTAAGTTCGGTGAAGATCGATATTTTAAAATAACAAAATCAATATACAATGATTTAGATGAAAGACTTTTAAACTCAAAATTTTTAGCAGGTGATAATTATTCAATAGCTGATATAGCGACTTGGCCTTGGATAGCTAGGCATAAATGGCACGATATTGGACTCAAAAAGTTCAAAAATTTGACAAGATGGTATTTAGAAATTTCAAATAGAGAAGCTGTGAAAAAGGGCTATGAGTTTATGAAGCAAGGAGATAAGATTCCTTTACCATAAATATATGGAAAAAAATTATAAAAATTATTTTAAATACTATCTAATTTCAATCTCAGTATTTGCATTTATCTGGTTATATCTAAAACACGGTGTAGGTAATGACTCCACTATTTCTGAATGGATAATTAATTATCAGGGAGGTTTTACAAGAAGAGGTTTACCAGGAGAAATAGCTTTTCATATTGCACAAATTTTTGATTTAAAATTAAGGTTTGTAATTCTATTGATGCAGATTTTTTTTTATGGACTATATTTAATTCTAATATACAAATTTTTTAAAAAAATAAAGTTTAATGGAATTATTCTTTTTAGTTTGTTTACGCCTATATTCTTAATTTACCATATTGCAGAATTAGAAGTATTAGCAAGAAAAGAATTATTTTTATTTATTGGTTATATTTGGTTCTACAATATATCTTCAAAAGAGAGTAAGACAAAAAGTTGTATATTATGGATAATTTTTATTTTACCATTAATTTCTATTTTATACGAGCCAGCAATTTTTTATTATACATTCTTTGCAGCTACAGTTTTAATTAAAATGAAAAATGAAAACTTAATTAAAATTTTTTTTGTAATATTTCTTATTTTTATTCCATCGATTATTGTTTCATATTATAGCGCGTTTCATATTATCTCTAAAGATGGTTTTGAAATTATGAAATCTTCCTTGATGAATAATTTTGGGGAAGCTTGCTATATGTCTTGTGGTCTTATGGATACAAAAAGAGAGGCGATTGTACATATCAAAGCTACAATTAGTAAATTAACAGAAAAAGAATTTAGTATTTTTACATATTTATTTAGATATTTTTTGATAATGTTAATTGGGTTTGCTCCATTATTATTACTAATTAAAAATTCTGAGCTGACCAAAAAAATATTTAAATTTAAAAAACTAGCTTTAATTTTTGTAATTTTAAATATTTTTGTACCAATCCATTGGTTAATGTTTATAGATTGGGGTAGAGCAGTTAATATAACTTATGTTTCATCAATATTATTCTTTTTTTACTTATTCAAAAACGATCTTATAAAAATTAATTTCAGGTTAATTGAAGATAAAACTTTTAAAATGGTAAATAATTTACAAAAAATGGTTAAAATCAATCCAAAAAGTATTTTAGTAATATTTTTTTTAGTTTTTGCATTTGGTTGGAGTCCTCCAACACTGTTATCTGCTGATGTAAATTCATTTCCTGGCTATCGAATTCCTTACAAAACAATTAAATTTTTATATTTGTCAAATCAATCATCATGAAAAATTATTTGTTTAACTTAATATTAGGCATATTAATAGTTTTATCAATTTTATTTGGAACATTTATTTGGGAAAAAATTACAATACCATTTCATGATAATATGATAGTTGGAGAATATTCAGATAAAAAATTTAATCCAACAAACGATATTCTTAGATATTTGGCTTTTATATTTTTGCCAATTATCATTTTTTTTTCACAAGTTTTTTTTAGAAAGCAAAATTTTAAAAATATTATTTTCAATTTAAATAATTACTCAAAAATTCAACCGAAGAAAAATAATTCATTACTTTTAATATTTTTAATATTGACCTTATTAATTATTTTTGAATTTTTATCAGCCCAATTTCAATTACATAATTTAGATTTAATGCATGAAGGTCAGCAATTAAGTTCAGCATTTAAAAGTTCAAAAGATGGATCTTTATGGTCTGGTTCTTATGTAACTCAAGGGATATTTTATGAGACTATAAGCACTAAAATTCTATGGTATATATTTGACTCACAGTCAATTGGTTTAAAAAGAATAACAGATATATTTTTAATTTTTTCTTTAAAGTTTTTACTCATATTTCTATCTTTAAGAATTACAAAATTTTTAAAAGTAGAGGAATTTAATAAAAATATATTTTTTGTTTTAAATTCATTAGTTTTTTTATCAGTCATTGATTACAATATAGCAAGTGTAGACCATCTTGTTGCAAGAGAAATTCCAATAATATTTTCAATCATATTATTTTCATTTTTTTTTGAAAATAAAAAATTACATGTCCCAATTCTTTTAATGTTTGGTTTATTAAGTATAAGTACATTACTTTGGGGTATTGATAGAGGGTTAGTCATGAACTTAATTTTAATAAGTTTTTTAATTTTCCTTATAATAAGAAAAGATTTAAAAAGTTTTATTATTTTATTGTCATCAATATTCATTTGGTGGTTATTATTTTATTTTTATTTAGGTTCAGAATTTAAGCATTTTATTAGTAATACTTTTTCAGTTTATAAATATGTGAGCTACATTCATGGGATCATTCATCCCACACCATTCAGTGACCACCCTGATTCATCGAGGGCAACTAAAACTTTATTATCAATCATTTTTATATCCATCTTTACAATTAATTTATTTTTAAAAGTAAATGATAAATACTACCCAAATTTTAAATTTTTATTAATGTTCTTATGTTTTACTTCAATTTTTAGCTATGCTTATGTTGTAGGTAGATCAGATGGACCACATATAAAACATATTTTCGGCTACCCCATAATTTTTTTTTCAGTCATTTTTTTATATTTCGTTTTATTCAGTATAAACAAGAAAATTAAGATTGATTCATCATCTGCAAAAAACATTTTTTTAATACTTTTTTTATTAATATTATTTCCTATAATTTTTGATATAAATCTTAAAAATTTAAAAAATTATAACTTAAGGTTTGAAAAATTTATAAATTTACCAGACCAAAAATTTCTTAATCAAAAAGAAATAAATTTAATTAACGAAAGTAAATCAATTTTACAAAACAAAAAATGTATTCAACTTTTTTCTCATGATGCTGCACTTCATTATTTATTAAAAAAAAAAAGTTGTACTAAATATTATTTAATTTGGAGTGTTGGATCTATTCCAGATCAAAAAAACTTTATTAATGAATTAAACAATACAGAAATTATTATATCTGGTGGAGTGAAATTTAATTGGCTGGCTCCTTTAGAGGAAAGGCTATTTTTAGTAAATGCTTACATTGAGGAAAATTTTGAAAAAATCGAAACTATTGAGGATTGGACATTATTAAAGAGAAAAAATAATTAATCGTCTGCGTAGACTTTTTCTTCTTTTTCATGTTTTTCTTGAGCTGCAATACATAGAGTTGCAACAGGTCTTGCCATTAGTCTTTTTAGACCAATTGGTTCAGCAGTCTCCTCGCAAAAGCCATATGTTCCATCTTTTATTTTTTTGAGTGCAGAATCAATTTTAGAAATCAGTTTTATTTGTCTATTTATTGCTCTCATCTCAACATTTTTTTCTGTGTATGAGCTTGCTTGATCAACAATATCAGCAGAAGTACTATTATCGTCTAGGGAGCTATTATATAAAGCCTCATTATTTGATTTAACTAAATCTTTTTTCCACTCTAATAACTTATTTTTGAAAAACGCTTTATGCTTTTCGCACATATATTTTTCAGTACTTTTGGGTATATAATTTTTTGATATCTTAACCATTTTAACAGTTTGAACGGTCGAAAGTATATTCAGCAATTATTTAGTGTCAAGAATGCTTTAATTGTATAAATTCAAGCAAATGTTTAATTATAGAAAAAATACATTACGTTATTTTTACATTTTCTTATTTATTCATCTTTTTATTTGGACATTGATTCCTTCAATTACAAATAACAATTTGCCACTCGATACTATTGAGGCGCTAGGTTGGGGAAGTAATTTAAATTGGGGATTTGAAAAACATCCTCCAGCAAGTGCTTTTTTCGCAGAGTTATTTTATTTTTTTTTTGGAAGTCAAGATTGGGCTTATTATTTACTTAGTCAGATATTTGTAATTTTTTCATTTTTTATAGTATTTCAATTAAGTGAAAAAATATTTAATAATAAGACTTTAAGCTTTCTATCAGTAATACTATTAGAGGGTATATATTTCTATAATTTTACTACACCAGAATTTAACGTTAATGTTTGTCAACTACCTTTTTGGTCATTAACTGTTTTTTATGCTTGGAAAATATTTGATGGTAAAAAAATTAATATTTATGATTGTTTTTATTTAGCTATCTTTGCTGCTATTGGGTTTCAATCGAAGTATTTATTTATCTATTTATTGGTTTCTATTTTTATTTTATTTTTTTATCAAATTGTAATTTTAAAAGAGAGAAAATTTGATTTTAAATACTTAATATCTGTTGAAGTATTTTTTATTCTTTTAGTTCCTCATTTAGTTTGGTTATTTAACAACGACTTTATTACAATTAAATATGCCTTTTCCAGAGCAGGACTCGAAGAAGTTAGTTACGTAAACCATTTAAAATTTCCGATTATTTTTTTAATTAAACAAGTTTTAATTTTATCGCCGGTTTTAATAATGTTATTTTTAATTTTAAAAAAAATTAAAATTAATTTAAATTTAAATGACAGAAAATTATTATTTTTATTAAGTGTTAATATATTTCCAATTTTTCTTGTTCTTTTGACCTCAATAATAACAGGTTCTAAAATTAGAACTATGTGGATGACACCATTCTATTTATTCTTTGGAACATTATTAATTTATATTTTTCAAAATTATCTAGAAATGAAAAAAATTAAAAATTTTCTAATTTTTTTTATATTTATTTTTTTACTTTCACCAATAAGCTATGGAACTGTTTCTTTACTCAAAGATAATAAAAGAACAGACTATCCCGGTAAAGAAATTGCTATTGAAGTTGAAAAAAAATGGAATTCTGAATTTAAAGATCCTATAAACGTAGTTTTAGGCGATGAATGGACAGCAGGAAACTTGTCATATCATTTAAAGTCACGCCCAGCATGGGAAGGAATTATAGATAAAAGTAAATTAGATAGTTATAATAAGTATATCTGCTTAGAGAAAGTTTGTGTTGGGGTAAAATGAATAAATTTTTCGATACTAAATTAAAAAAAACTCTTTTTATCATAGTTGTAATAGCTATTATAGAAATTTCAGGCCATGGAATTTTTGTATCTTTAATTAGATTTTTAAATTCTGTTAATTAATTTTATGAAAATCAAAATATTGATACCTATCTATAATGATTGGAACTCAGTAAAACTTTTAATTAATAATATTGATAAAGCGGTTACAGATATAGAGGGTAATTTTTCAGTTATAATTATTAATGATGCATCTACACAAAAAAAACCTGACAATTTCTTAAGTTTTAAAAATTTAAAATCAGTCAAAATTATTAATATGATTAACAATCGTGGTCACGGAAGATGTAATGCAGCGGGACTTAAACATATTTATGAAAAAGAGGATTTTGACTACGTTATTCCTATGGATGGAGATGGAGAAGATAGACCAGAAGAAATACCTCAATTTGTCGAAAAAATTTTAAAAAATCCAGATATTCCAGTAGTGGGCAAAAGAGTAAAAAGATCAGAGAACAATGTATTTAAATTTTGTTACGAAATTCATAAAATTTTAACTTATTTATTTACAGGAAAACTAATTAAGTTTGGTCATTTTACATGCATTTCAAAAAGTGTAGTAAAAAAAATGATAAATGAAAAAGCCACATGGAACTGCTATTCGGCATCCTTAGTAAAGATTACTAAAATTAGAGACTCTATTCCATCAATTAGAGGCAAAAGATATTTTGATTTATCAAAGATGAGTTTCTATAATTTAATTGTCCACTCATTCTCAATAATAAGTGTATTTAAAATGAATGTTTTAATTCGTTCTATTGGATTTGTAATTTTGTATACTTTTATTATTCAAAACAATATTTCTATGATTACCTCAATTCCAATAGTTTTAGTAATTATTTTTGTTATTGCAATTTTCAAGTTATCCAAAAGAGAGAATATGGAAGAATACAACAAGTGTCTCGATAATATTTCGAATATAGAAGTTTTTGAAAAATCCTAAATTTTATTAAATAGCCCTTATTTTTGGTAGGCAGTAAAAGTCTGCAGTATCTATTTTTGAAGAATGCTCTCTTCTCATATTCCATTTTTTATGAACACCTGCACTTGCAAGACTTAAGGTAGATCTACCATATCTATAGTTTGTATTGTCAATTGATTTCATTAAACTATTTATTTTTAAGTCTTTTTCAGATGAAAATAAATTTTTCTTTCCATCTGAATTTGATAATCCTGTAAGCATTACTCCTGCTTTTTGATATCTATAACCATTTCTAAAAATATCTTCTAATATGGATACTGCAGCCTTAACGGTTTCAATACTATTATTTGTAGCTATTGGGAAATCAACGGTTTTTGAATTTGAATAATATCCAAAGTTTCTTTGAAAAGGGCTTGTCCTAACAAATACAGTAATTGATTTCGCAACCAAGGACTCGGACCTGATTTTTTCTGAGGCATTTAAGCAATAATTTGCAACCGCCTCTTTTAATTCTTGAAAATTTTCTACTCTTTTCCCAAATGATCTTGATACGACACAACTTTTTCTTTTAGTTGAAGTTGTTTCTAAATTTATACAAGGGATACCCCTTAATTCCATTGCAGTTCTTGAGCTTAAAACATTAGAGCATTTTTTAATCCATGTATTGGATTTGTTTTTAAGTTGTTTGGCATTATAAATACCGTTTTTTTGATAAAATTTAGTTAATTGTCTTCCAACTCCCCAAACATCATTTATTTCCACTTTTTCTAATATTGAATCAATGTTTTCTATTCCAATCAAACTTGTAACACCTGATTGCTTTTTTTTTGCTATATGGTTTGCAACTTTACTTAAAGTCTTAGTTTTTGCTATTCCAATGCTAGTTGGTATACCAGTCCACTGTAAAACAGTGTTTCTAATCTCTCTACCAACTTCTTCAACTTCTTGATCAGAAAAGTTAGATAAATCCATAAACGCCTCATCAATTGAATAAACTTCAATAGAAGAATTAAATCTCTTAAGTGTTCGCATAACTCTTCTTGATAAGTCTCCATATAGTGAATAATTTGATGAAAATACATTTACATTATTTTTTACGATTATATTTTTTGCTTTAAAATAAGGTTCACCCATTTTAATACCTAAAGCTTTCGCTTCATTAGATCTTGAAATAATACAACCATCATTATTAGATAAAACTACGACAGGCTTTTTTCTTATTTTTGGGTTAAATAACCTTTCACAGGATACATAAAAAGAATTACAATCAACAAGTGCTATTTTTCTAGTAAACTGAGTGGATGACATAAGTTACAACTCCCCAAATGAAAATATCTTCTTCTTCGTTTATTAAAATTCTATCTTTAAAGTTTTTTGACCCAGATGTTAAAAATTTTTTATCTCTTTCTTGAACAAAACTTTTAACAACTAATTCGTCATGTACATTTGCAATAACAGTTGAAAAATTTTTAGGTGTTAAACTTTTATCAACAACTAATATATCACCATCATTAATACCAACATCTGTCATTGATTTTCCTTGAACTCTAATTACAAAAGTTGCTGGAACATTTTTTATTAAGTGCACATTTAGATCAATATCTTCTTCGATATAATCAGTAGCAGGAGATGGAAAACCAGCTCCAGCTTTATGTAAATAATAAGGTATAGTTAGCTTCATAAATGTTCTTATTTTGTTCTTATTAGTATAACACTTATTTAATAGTGTCAAATAAGTTGTATTTTGAGTCTGTAACTGAATCAAAAGTGAATCAAAACGTGAACATCTAAAACTATATAGTGTATAGTTGTGGATAACTATCACTAAAAGTGGAATTAAAATAAAAATGAAAAGAAATATCACATGGTGTATTCAATATAAACTTTATGAAAAAACTGTCATGTCATTGTGGGGAAGTGCAAGGAGAAATACAACTTCCTAAAGAAGGATTGAAAACTAAAAGAAGATGTAATTGTACTCTTTGTAAAAGAAAAGGAACTGTTATGACTTTTGTAGACGTCAAAGATCTACAAATAAAAAGTGGCAGTGAACAATTAACAAAATATCAGTACCATACTAAAGTAGCTGAACATTATTTTTGTAAAATTTGTGGAATTTATACTCATCATAAAATGAGAAGTAATCCAAATATGTATGGAATTAATGCTGCATGTATTGAAGGTGTAGATCCATATAAACTAGATGATATAGAAATTTTT
This sequence comes from uncultured Pelagibacteraceae bacterium, assembly GCA_902619595.1. Lineage (GTDB taxonomy): Bacteria > Pseudomonadota > Alphaproteobacteria > Pelagibacterales > Pelagibacteraceae > Pelagibacter. The sequence goes on along the minus strand of CACNFE010000010.1, from coordinate 16,393 downwards.
GATGGAATAAATCATCCTTTGGATAAAAAGAATTAATTTTTATGCATCCAGTAAACCTGTGTTACACAAAAGTAAAGAAAGACTGTATTAAATTTATATCAAGCCAAGAAACAAGAACTGAAAAATTCAGAAAAAAAGATAAGATGATTAAATCTTTTTTAATCCCAGCATGCTTTTGGTTGGCAAATAGAGTGAATAAAAAAAATACAATGATAATAGGTCTGGCAGGAGGGCAAGGTACTGGAAAAACTACTATTTCATCTTTAATTAAGATTATTTTAGAAAAATATTTTAAATTGATAGTATTTAAAATATCTATTGATGACTTTTACAAAACCAGAAAAGATAGAATGATATTAGCTAAAAAGGTGCATCCTTTATTGATGACAAGAGGTGTTCCAGGAACACATGATGTAGATTTAATTTTGAGTTTTTTTAGAAAAGTTTCAAAGAAAAGATTTTCACATTTACTATTACCGAAATTTGATAAATCAATTGATGACAGGGTAAAAAGAGATAAATGGTATAAAATTAAAAAAAAACCTAATATTGTAATATTAGAAGGATGGTGTGTAGGTTCTTCCCCACAAAAACTAAAAAATTTAAAAAAACCAATAAACACTATTGAGCGTGATAATGATCAAAAACTGAAATGGAGAAAATATGTAAATAATCAACTTAATAAAAAATATAAATCAATGTATAAATTCTTTGATTATTTTTTATATTTGAAAGCAAAAAATTTTAGTTTATTAAGAAAGTGGAGATTAAAACAAGAAAAAAAATTATATTTAAATAATAAAAGTAGAAAAAATTCAAAAATCATGAGTAACAAAGAAGTTTTAAATTTTATGATGACTTATCAAAGAATAACTGAACACATGTTTAAAGAAGCACCAAAATTTGCTTCAATCGTTTTTTCACTAAATCAAAATCACGAAATCAAAAATATTAAGTATAAAAAATGAAAAAAATAATTTTAACTTTATTTATATTTTTTAATTTATCGAATTCATATGCAATCGGTTTATCTGATGCTTTATCATTAGCATATAAAAAAAATCCTGAATTGAATGCTGAAAGAGAAAATATTAAAGCATCAAAGCAAGATTTAAATATTTCTAAAAGTGAATTTTTACCATCCGTAACACTGTCTGGAACTAAAAGTAGTCAAGATACTTCAAAACTAACTAATCAAGACGGTAGTAACGCAACAATTAATGATGTTAATCCAGAGACTAAATCAGTCAAAATTGAGCAAAAAATTTTTCAAGGTTTTGGGGGAGTTGCAGATTATGAAAAAAATAAAATTGGCTTAGCAGTAGCTGATGCAAAACTTTTACAAGTAGAGCAAAATACTTTGCTTAAAGCTGTTGATGCATTTTCAGGAGCAATATTTGCTAATGAAAAGTATTCAATTTATCAACAAAATTTAAATTTAATTGAGAGACAAGTCGAGATGGATCAGGTACGCCTTGATAGAGGACAAGTAACATTAGCTGATTTGGCACAATCAGAATCCTCTTTAGCAGAAGCTGAAGCTAAATTTATTCAAGCAAAAAACGATGTTGTAACTGCCAAACTTAATTATGAGACTATAATTGGCCCTATTAGTGATACTTTTCAACTGGAAAAGGATATTACTATGAATTTGAAAATTCCGACATCACTAGAAAAATCAATAAATTTGTCAAAGAACTCAAACCCAAATTTAATAATTTCAAAATTAGAATTTGAGCAATCAAAGAAAGATGTTCAAATAGCACAATCTGATTTATCACCCTCTGCATCATTGTCCTTTGAGACGAAAGAAACCGATGATTTGAGTTCAACTTATGATCAACAAGATAAAGAAACCTTAGAAGCAACTATTACATGGCCTATTTTTTCAGGAGGCAAGAATTATGCAAGTTTATCAAAATCCAAAAATTTAAGAAATAGAAAACAACTTCTTTATGAAAATGCTGTAAAATTGAATGACTCGAATGTAGCAAGTGCTTGGTCAAATCTTCAGTCGTCAAAAAGTGTATTAGAAGCAGTGAAACTTCAGGTAAAGGCAGCAGAGATTGCAAACGAGGGAATAACCGCAGAATATGAAAGTGGACAAGGTAGATCAACATTAGATGTACTTCAATCTAACTCAATATTGCTAGATGCAAAAGTTAGTCTTGCAAAATCTGAAAGAGATTACCTTCTTTCACAATTTCAGCTCCTTAAATCTGTTGGACTTTTAAATGCTCGTTATTTAACTTTTAATTAATTAATGCCTATTTTCCTTAATAATCTCTGAGAAAATTAATTTCTTGCCAATGAGAACAAAATGTGTACATTTAATAACATGATTCGATTGTTAAAAAATGAAAAAAAAAGAGGCAAAAATGACAAAAAATAACTTAAAAGTGGTTAAATCCGCAAAAGACAAAGATTTGGAAAATAAAGAAAAAAATAAAGCATTAGACGCTGCTATCAGTCAAATTACGGATAATTTTGGAAAAGGCTCTGTAATGAAGCTTGGACAGCAAAAAGCAATGGATGTTGAGTCGATTTCAACAGGTTCATTAAGTCTTGATTTAGCTTTAGGAATAGGTGGACTACCAAAAGGAAGAATTATTGAAATTTATGGACCAGAGTCTTCTGGAAAAACTACACTTGCACTCCAAGTAGTAGCTGAAGCACAAAAAGCAGGTGGAATTTGTGGTTTTGTAGATGCAGAACATGCATTAGACCCGGTTTATGCTAAAAAATTAGGTGTAAATACGGAAGAACTATTAATTTCTCAACCAGATACTGGTGAACAAGCATTAGAAATTACTGATACATTAATTAAATCAGGCTCAATGTCGGTTCTTGTTGTGGACTCAGTTGCAGCATTAACTCCAAGAGCTGAAATTGAAGGAGACATGGGAGATCATCACGTTGGTCTTCAAGCAAGATTAATGTCTCAAGCGTTAAGAAAATTAACAGGTTCAATTTCTAGAACTAATACAATGGTTATATTTATTAACCAAATTAGAATGAAAATTGGTGTTATGTTTGGAAGCCCAGAAACTACTTCAGGAGGAAATTCCTTAAAATTTTATTCATCTGTAAGAATGGATATTAGAAGAATTGGGGCAATCAAAGATAAAGAGCAAATTATCGGAAATTCTACTAGGGTTAAAGTAGTTAAAAATAAGGTTGCTCCGCCATTTAAAGTGGTTGAATTTGATCTTATGTATGGCAAGGGAATTAGTAAAACAGGAGAGTTAATAGACCTTGGTGCAAAAGCAGACATAGTTGAGAAATCTGGAGCATGGTATGCTTACAAAGGTGAGAAGATTGGACAAGGAAAAGAAAATGCTAAACTTTATCTTGAACAAAATCCTAAAGCCGCAGCTGAAATAGAAATGGCAATAAGAGAGAAAGCTGGTCTTATTTCCAAAAAGATTGAAGGAAATCCAATTGATCAAGAGAAGGTGAAAGCAGAAGAAAAAACAGAAGAAACACCATCTAAAAAGAATTAGCAATAACTTTTAGTTATCTAAAAAGGCGCTTATTTAAGCGCCTTTTTTCCCTTCAGAACCTAGACAACAAACAAAAAAGCTGTATTTTAAAAATATGGCAGACAAATCACTAAATGAAATAAGATCTACTTTTCTTAAATATTTTGAAAAAAATGATCACAAAATAGTAGAGTCAAGTAACTTAGTTCCAAATAATGATCCTACATTAATGTTTGCCAACTCAGGCATGGTACAATTTAAAAACGTATTTACTGGATTAGAAAAAAGGGATTATAAAAGAGCAACTACTTCTCAAAAATGCGTAAGGGCAGGAGGTAAGCATAATGATCTAGAAAATGTTGGCTATACTCCAAGACACCACACTTTTTTTGAAATGTTAGGTAATTTTTCATTTGGTGATTATTTTAAAGAAAAAGCAATATTTTACGCTTGGGATTTAATCACAAAAGATTTTGGACTAGATAAAAACCGACTTTATTTTACTGTCTTTAGTGAAGATGATGAGGCCTTTAATTTGTGGAAAAAAATCACAGGCTTTAATGACAATAGAATAATCAGAATTCCAACTTCAGACAATTTTTGGTCAATGGGAGAAACAGGTCCTTGTGGACCGTGTTCTGAAATATTTTATGATCACGGAGACCATTTAAAAGGAGGTTTGCCTGGAACCAAAGATCAGGATGGCGACAGATACATTGAAATTTGGAACTTAGTTTTCATGCAATATGAACAGGTTTCAAAAAAAAAAAGAATTGATTTACCGAAACCTTCTGTTGATACTGGTATGGGACTTGAAAGGATTGCTGCACTTCTTCAAGGTACACATGATAATTATAAAACAGATCATTTTATAAAACTGATAAACTCAATTTCTGAAACGATTAAGATTAAACCAAGTGAAACAAATTTATCTAGTTTTAGAGTAATAGCAGATCATTTAAGAGCAAGCTCTTTTTTATTAGCTGAGGGGGTTTTACCATCTAACGAGGGTAGAGGTTATGTTTTAAGAAGAATAATGAGAAGAGGTATGAGACATTGCCATCTACTTGGATCCAAAGAACCAGTTTTTTTTAATATTTTTAAAACGCTGATGAATGAAATGTCTGGAAATTATCCAGAACTTATGAGAGCTGAGTCACTTATTAAAGAGACTTTAAAAATGGAGGAGGAAAAATTTTTAGTGCTTTTAGATCGAGGAATGAAAATATTAAATGATGAAATTAGCAACGTTGATAAAAAATTATCTGGGGAAGTTGCATTCAAGCTTTATGATACATACGGATTTCCTCTAGACCTTACCGAAGATATTTTAAAAAATAAATCTTTAACTTTAGACCACAAGAAATTTGATGATTTGATGATAAAAAGTAAGGAGCTTGCAAAAAAGAATTGGAAAGGATCTGGAGATAGCTTGGTAGACGAAATCTGGTTTGGAATAAAAGACAAAGTAGGACCGACTGAATTTTTAGGTTATGAATACGAACATGCTGAAGCAGTTATTCAGAAAATTGTGAAAAACAATAAAGAAGTAGAAAAGTTAAACGATGGTGATGAAGGTATAATTATTTTAAATCAAACTCCATTTTATGGCGAGTCAGGAGGACAAGTAGGTGATAGTGGAACAATTAAATCAGGTGAAAATATTTTTGAAGTGAATGATGTACAAAAAAAATTAGGAAATCTTTTTGTTCATTATGGAAAAATGAGAAATGGAAATTTAAAAATAAATGAAAATGTTGAACTTAAAATTGATGTCGAGAAAAGAAATAATGTTAGAGCATACCACTCAGCAACACATTTACTACACGAGTCTTTAAGAAGAATTCTTGGAACACATGTTACTCAAAAAGGTTCATTAGTAGCACCAGATAGACTAAGATTTGATTTCAGCCACATGAAGCCAATATCCTCAGACGAACTTGAAAAAATTGATAATTCTGTAAATGAAGTGGTTCAGAAAAAATCTGAGGTTATAACAAGAATAATGACTCCAAAAGAAGGGATTGAGCACGGTGCTTTAGCTCTTTTTGGTGAGAAATATGGTGATGAGGTTAGAGTAGTATTTATGGGCGATGAGGGGAATAAGTACTTTTCTACTGAATTATGTGGTGGAACACATGTAAGAAATACTGGTGATGTAGGCAAATTTAAAATTATAAGTCAGTCAGCGATCGCTTCTGGTATAAGAAGAGTAGAGGCTTTGAGAGATAAACAATTAGAGGAATTTCTTACAAATAAAGAAAAGCAAATAGATATATCAGAACAAAAAAACGATCATATAATTGATAAAATATCTAAAGAAATTATTTCATTAGGTGGAAAACCAATACAAAATGTAGACGACAAAAAACAGTTAATTAAAGATTTGTCAAAGCAATTAGATCAGCTAAGTGTTAAATCAATTTTATCTGATAAAAATAAGAACATAATTAAAGACGAAAAAATAAAAAATATTAAAGTAAGATTTCAAAAAATTTTTGATTTATCACCCAAAGAATTAAGAAAATTAGTAGATAATGGGAAGAAAGAACTTAAAGAAGGAATTATAATTGTTTTTGCAAGCAAAGATGAAAAAGTTGGTCTTGCGGTAGGTATTACTGAAAAACTTACAGAAAGCTTTGATGCAGTTAAATTTGCAAAAGTAGGTTCTGAAATTTTAGGAGGAAAAGGTGGAGGTGGTCGTAAAGATTTTGCTCAGGCAGGTGGACAGCATATAGATAAAATAGAGGATGCTATAGAAAGTCTTAAAAAATTAATTTAGTTTCTTTTTTAAATTTCCGTCAATTTCATCTAAAAATTGATTAGTAGTCAAATATTTTTGTGAAGATCCCACTAATATTGCTAAGTCTTTTGTCATTGATCCAGTTTCCACACAGCCAACACAAGTTTGTTCTAATGTGTTTGAAAATTTAATTAAGTCTTGGTTATCATCTAATTTACCTCTGTGTGCTAACCCTCTTGTCCATGCAAATATTGATGCAATTGGATTTGTTGAAGTTTCTTTACCTTCTTGATGCATTCTATAATGTCTAGTCACAGTTCCATGTGCTGCCTCTGCTTCCATAGTTTTTCCATCTGGAGCAAGTAATACACTTGTCATTAATCCTAAAGACCCATATCCCTGAGCAACTGTATCCGATTGAACGTCTCCATCATAATTTTTACAAGCCCAAATATATTTTCCGCTCCACTTCATAGCACATGCAACCATATCATCAATTAATCTATGTTCATATGTAATATTATTTTTATCAAAATCTTTTTTGAATTCTTCATTAAAAACTTTTTGAAAAATATCTTTAAATCTTCCATCATAGGTTTTTAAAATTGTATTTTTTGTAGAAAGATAAACAGGCCATTTTTTAATTAGACCGTAGTTGAAACAGGACCTGGCGAAATCCTCTATCGATCTGTCAAGATTATACATCGATAAAGCAACACCAGGACCAGGAAAATTAAAGACTTCATACTTCTTCTCATCTTTACCATTCTCTGATGTCCATTTAATTTCTAACTTACCTTTACCAGGAACTTGAAAATCTGTAGCTCTATATTGATCGCCGAACGCATGACGACCTATAATAACAGGATCGGTCCAGGATGGCACAAGTTTTGGAATATTTTTACAAATTATTGGCTCCCTGAAAACAGTTCCACCAATAATATTTCTTATTGTACCATTTGGAGATCGCCACATCTTTTTTAAATTAAATTCTTTTACTCTAGCTTCGTCAGGAGTAATTGTTGCACATTTAATACCTACCCCATTTTTTTTTATTGCATTCGCACAATCAATTGTAATTTGATCATTAGAGTTGTCTCTACTCTTCATTCCTAAATCGTAATATTCAATCCCTAAGTCTAAATAAGGTAAAATTAGTTTTTTTTTAATGAAATCCCATATAATTCTGGTCATTTCATCACCATCTAACTCGACAATTGGGTTTTTTACCTTAATTTTGCTCATTTTTTGTTGCTATCTTAATAATTGAATTTAAACAGTTTATATACATATTAATTAAAAATTATCAATTAGCGATTATGATAGACAAAGTATTTCCTAAAATTCACAGCGAAGGTTATAAGTTTTTAGTAATATTTGGTTTTATTACTATAATTTTATATCTGCTGAGTACATTCCTTGGTTTAATAGGTTTAGTTTTAACAGTTTGGTGTTACTATTTTTTCAGAGATCCGGAAAGAATATCAATTAATGATGATAATTATTTAGTTAGTCCTGCAGATGGGTTAATTATTAAAGTTGAGGAGTCAACTGGTCCAAAAGAACTTAATTTAAGTGAAAAGAAATTTACAAAGGTAAGTATTTTTATGAATGTATTTGATTGCCATGTCAATCGAACACCATGTGCAGGAAAAGTTTCACAGATTCTTTACAAACCAGGCAAGTTTGTAAATGCTTCGCTTGATAAAGCAAGTGAGGATAATGAAAGAAATTATTATAAAATTACAAACAAAAATGGTGAAGATGTAATAGTTGTTCAAATAGCAGGTCTTATTGCAAGAAGAATAGTATGTGAAACTCTAGAAAATGATGATTTAAATCAAGGTGATAGAATAGGAATGATTAGATTTGGAAGTAGGGCAGATCTTTATTTTGAAAATTATAAACCACTGGTTAAATTAGAACAAAGGGCAGTAGCAGGTGAAACATTAATAGCAAGAAAAGTATAATATGAACGAACCAAAGAAAAAATTTAAACTAGTAACAGATACACAAGCAAGAATGATACTGCCAAATACTCTAACGTTGATTGGAGTTTGTGTAGGTTTAAGCTCAATAAATTTTGCACTAAATCAAAGATATGAAATAGCAATAATCGCAATTTTATTTGCAGCAATCATAGATGGCCTTGATGGAAGAATTGCAAGACTTATAAGAGGTACTTCAAAAGTTGGAAAGGAATTAGACTCTCTTACAGATGTAATTAGTTTTGGAGTAGCCCCTGCTTTTATTATGTACTTCTGGACACTTAATACACTTGGAAAAATTGGATGGTTGTTGTCTTTAATTTACGTTGTATGCGTTGCACTGAGATTAGCTAGATTTAATATAAGTTCTGGAGGAGACGTATCTTGGAAAGATAATTTTTTTCAAGGAGTACCATCACCTGCTGGAGGTATATTAGTATTGACGCCATTAGTTTTGGATTTAAGTGGTGTTAATTTATTTAATATAAATTTTGAAATTTTAACTCCATATATATTTATTTTAGTTTCTATTTTATTGATCAGTAAAGTTCCTACTTACTCGATGAAAAAGATTGTTGTGCCAAGAAGCACAACAGTATTTTTACTTTTTGGTATTGTTTTATTATTTGGTTTATTATTAGTATTCACTTTTGAAGTAATAGTAATTAGTTGCATGGTATACATACTATCAATTCCAATAAGTATTTATCACTATGTGAAACTTAAAAAAAAATATTCTATAACATCTGGTAATGAGGACGATGAACTAGAAGATGTTTTATAATGAAAAAAAATGTAATAATTTCATTAGCCGATTCAAAATATTTTGATTTATTAAATGAATTAATAGATTCTATAAAACGTTTCAAAGAAAGTGAGAAGGTTGCGTTTTGTGTTTTAGATGCTGGTCTTAATGAAGACCAGCTTAAAATATTAACCTCTAAGGTTGATGAGATTAAAAAAGCAGAATGGGATATTGAGGTATCACAATATAAAATTAAGGGTAAGGAGTGGCTGAAGAGTCAAGTATCGAGAGCATTTTTAACAAACTATTTTCCTAATTACGAAAAATATCTCTGGATTGATTGTGATGCCTGGGTAAACGACTGGTCAACAATTGAACTATATTTTAGGGCTTGTGATGATGGAAAATTAGGAATTACTCAAACAATGGGCCCTGGTTATAAAATTATGTCAAAAGTCAGTTGGTTACTTGGAAAATTAGCGATTATAAAATCTCAAAACTTTAAACATGCAATTAGCTCAAAAATTGGTATCGATAAAGCAAGAAAGTTGGCATTTGCACCTCATATAAATATTGGAGTTTTTTCTTTAGAAAAAAATTCAAATTGTTGGAGTATTTGGCAAAATAATTTAAAGAAAACTCTAAAATCTGGAAAAATATTTGGTTCCGAGGGGCTTGCGATTAATATGAGTGTGTATATTGATAATGTAAATACAGAATTTTTACCTTTATATTGTAATTGGATAGCAAGTAATTTGTTACCAAAATATGATGACCACAATAATACATTTGTAGAACCTTATTTACCTAATAACAAAATTGGAATAATGCATCTTGCAGCTGGAATTTGGAGAGATAATAAAGATATGAGAATTGACAAAAGCATTAAAATTGAAATTAAAACTTTAGAAAATAATATTATAAATAAAAGTTTGCGGTTTGGCCTTTAATTGAAAAAGAATAAAATCTCAAAAAATTGGATTATTAGACAGAAGAGGGATATCTTTGTAAGACAGTCTAAAATTGAGGGTTATAGATCAAGAGCTATTTACAAATTAAAAGAAATAGACGAAAAATTTAAAATATTTAAAAATACAACTTCAATAATTGACCTTGGTGCTGCTCCAGGAAGTTGGTCTCAATACATCATAAGGCAATATAAAAAAAGTCTAGTCTTAGCAATTGATTTATTAGATTTTGAGCATATTGATAAGGTTAATAAAATAGTCGGGGATTTTACAAAATCAGAAAATAAAGAAAAAATTAAAAACTTTTTCGAAAAAAAAGTAGATGTCGTTATTTCCGATATGGCAGTAAACACCACAGGAAATAAAAATTTAGACGCTATTGTCACTGGAGAATTATGTGTTGAGGCTATGGAGTTTGCCTTCGAAATGTTAGATAAAAAAGGTAAATTTGTTTCAAAAATTTTTATGGGATCAAGTTTTAATGAAATTGTCGCAGACGCAAAAAAAAAATTTCGAGAAGTTAATATTTTTAAGCCTTTATCAAGTAGAAAAGATTCGAAAGAAAGCTTTATAATTTGTAAATTTTTAAGATAGACCCTTTATATTTTAAAAGAATCGTATATATAAGATTATGGGTCCCATAAAAGAAGCACTTACATTTGACGACGTAACACTTGCACCAAATTATTCTGAAATATTACCCTCTGACGTAAATACTACAACATTTTTATCAAAAAAATTCAAACTTAAAATTCCTCTTATATCGTCTGCGATGGACACAGTCACAGAGTCTAAAATGGCGATAGCAATTGCTAAAGCTGGAGGTATTGGAGTAATACACAGAAACCTAAATATAAAAAAACAGATATTAGAGATTAAAAAAGTTAAAAAACAAAATCTTTTAGTTGGTGCAGCGGTCGGAGCTGGTCCACTAGAATTCGAAAGGGCCAAAGCTATAATAAATGAAAAAGTAAATTTAATAGTAGTAGATACTGCACATGGTCATACTAAAAAAGTAGCAGACATAATAAAAAAAATTAAAAAAATTAAAAATAAAAATACTTTACTATGCGCAGGAAATATTGCGACTGCAAACGCAGCAAATTTTTTAGCAAAATTAGGTGTTGATATTATAAAAGTAGGAATTGGACCTGGTTCAATTTGTACAACAAGATTAGTTGCAGGCATTGGAGTGCCTCAACTGAGTGCGATTTTAGATGTAAAAAAAGGTTTAAAAAATAAAAATATAAAAATTATTGCAGATGGAGGAATTAAATTTTCAGGCGACATAGCAAAAGCTTTGTCAGCAGGAGCTGATGCGGTTATGATAGGCTCTCTATTTGCTGGAACAGACGAGTCTCCAGGAAAAATAGTAAAAAAAAATGGTAAACTATTCAAAAATTTCAGAGGAATGGGATCAATAGGTGCGATGAACAAAGGATCGGCAGACAGATATTTTCAAAAAAAACAAAAAGATAAATCCAAATATGTTCCCGAGGGAGTAGAGGGCTATGTGAAATACAAAGGCTCAGTTGAAAAAATTATTTTTAAACTTATAGGTGGTCTTAAGTCTTCGATGGGATATCTTGGATCAAGAAAAATTATTTATTTAAGAAAAAAACCAAAATTTGTTAAGATTACAAAAGCTGGTTTTTATGAGAGTATGGTGCATAACATAGATGAAATTAAAAAAGATGAGAAGTATTAAATTTTTATACATTATTTTTATTAGTATCGTTTTATTTGCTAATTCCTCAAATGCCCAAAATTTTTTTGATGAAGCAAAAAAAAAATACGAGGAAAAAAATTATGAGGAGTCAAAATTTTTATTTCAAAGAAATATCGTTTTTAATCCGAAGGATGCAAAGTCATATTTATATTTAGCTAAAATCTTTGAAAATGAAGAAAATGAGGGAGAGCAAATTAAAAATATAAATACAACACTTCTTCTTGAACCCAATAACGAGGAAGCAATGTTTATTTTAATTAAATATGAACTTAAAAAATCAAATTATAATAGAGTAAAGGAGTTAAAAGATAGTTTCTCCATGATATGTACTAATCTTTGTAAAGAAAAAAAAAATATAGAAGAGTCTTTAAAAGATATAGAACCACAAAATGATACCAAACAATAATTTAAATAAAATTTTAATTATTGATTTTGGTTCCCAATTTACCCAGCTTATAGCAAGAAGAGTAAGGGAGTTAGGGGTTTACTCTGAAATTATCAGCCATAAAAAATTAAATCTAAAATTAGAAAAAAAACGAATAAAGGGAATTATTTTATCAGGTGGACCATTAAATGTTTATCAATCAAAAAAAGTTAGATTTAATAAAAAACTTTTCTCACTAAATGTTCCAATTTTAGGAATATGTTTTGGTCACCAAATAATCTCGAAAGAGTTAGGTGGTAGGGTTAAAAAGGCCAAACACAGAGAATTTGGATTGGCTAAATTAAAAAAATTAAATCCAAGTAAACTCATTAGTAATTTTTTTAATAAAAAAGGATCTAATAATGTATGGATGAGTCATGCTGACGAAGTGACAAAATTACCAAGAGGATTTAAAGTTGTTGCAAAAACTGAGACCTCAAAATTCTCCATTATAGAAAATCCAAAAAAAAAACTTTATGGAATACAATTTCACCCTGAGGTAACACACACAGAAAATGGAAAAACAATTTTGAGAAACTTCATCTTTTCAATTTGTATGATAAAAAAAAATTGGTCCTCAAAAAATCAAAAAAAAATGTTAATTCAAGAAATTAAAGACAATGTAGGAAAATCTAAAGTTATATGCGCTTTATCAGGTGGTGTAGACAGTAGTGTAGTTGCAAAACTGATCCACAAGGCAATAGGAAAGCAACTTATATGTATTTTTGTAAATACTGGCTTACTAAGAAAAAAAGAAGAGCATCAAGTTTTAAATACTTTCAAAAAAAAATTTAAAATAAATCTTGTTTATGTTGATGCCAAAACTCTTTTTTTTAATAGATTAAAAAAAATATCCGACCCTGAAAAAAAAAGGAAAATAATTGGCAACCTATTCATTAAAATTTTTGAAAAGTATGCTAAAAAAATTAAAAATGTTAAATATTTAGCACAAGGTACTCTGTACCCCGATTTAATTGAGAGTAAGTCAGTTACAGGAAGCCAAACATCAAAAATTAAGTCACATCATAATGTAGGAGGCTTACCAAAAAAAATGAAGTTAAAATTGGTTGAACCATTGAGATTATTATTCAAAGATGAGGTGAGAAAACTAGGTTTAGAGCTTAAATTGTCTAAAGAAATTGTTTTGAGACACCCGTTTCCAGGCCCAGGGTTGGCCATAAGAATGCCAGGGGAAATAACTAAAGAAAAGGTGAATATTTTAAAGGAGGCTGATGATATATTTATTAAAGAATTAAAGGGTCACAGTTTATATAATAAAATATGGCAAGCTTATGCTGCTTTACTTCCAGTTAAAACTGTAGGAGTAATGGGTGACAACAGAACATATGAATATATGTGCTTACTAAGAGCAATTACATCAGAGGATGGAATGACAGCAGATACTTTTTATTTTAAAAAAGAATTTATGCAAATTGTTTCAAATAAGATAATAAATAATATTAAAGGGATAAATAGAGTAGTTTACGACATTACATCAAAACCACCTAGTACGATTGAATTAGAATAATGAATAAGAAAATTAAAAAAATAATTGATAAAAAAAATAAATCTAAAATTGTATGTTTAACAGCATACTCAAAAAATATTGCTGAGATAGTTGATAATCATGCTGATATAGTTTTGGTTGGTGATTCTTTGGGTTCAGTTCTTTATAATTACAAAACAACAAGAAAAGTTAATCTCAAAATGATGATTGAACACACTAAAAGTGTTAGAATGGGTGTTAAAAAAAGCCTTCTCGTAATTGATTTACCTTATAATACATATCGAAATAAATCTGAGGCTTTAAAGAATTCAAAAGTTGCTATTAAAGAAACTAAGTGTGATGCAGTAAAAGTGGAAGGTGGAGAAAGGGTGCAACATATAGTGAGTCATTTAGTCAAAAACAAAATACCAGTTCTGGGCCATATAGGTTTAACACCACAGACTGTAAAAGGAAAATTTAAATCAGTAGGTAAATCACAAAAAGAAAAAAATAAATTAATAAGAGATGCAAAAGCTCTAGAAAAAAATGGTGCTTTTGGAATAGTTTTAGAGTGCACTTATAGTGATATTTCAAAAAAAATTTCTAATCTTATTAAAATACCCACGATTGGAATTGGAGCTTCTGTTTATTGTGATGGTCAAGTTTTAGTTACAGATGATATTATTGGTTTAACTGATGCTAAAATTAAATTTGTTAAAAAATACGTTGATATAAAAAAAATAATAAATTCAGCGGTACTTAAATTTAAACAAGAGGTAAAATCTAAGAAGTATCCAACAAAAAAATATTCTTACTAAAAATATTTTTTGAAATTTTCGTTAATTGATAAAACTTCCAAATCTACTAATCCTCCAATTACTAACTGCAGAGCTACAATTAAAATAAAACCTAGTCCTACATACGCAATCCATAAATGCTTTTGAATATAATTAGCTAAATAAGTTGCCATAGCACCAGTTAAAATTACCGATAGGACTAATCCAAAAATCATAAATCCAAAATGACCTTTGGAAGCACCTACGACACCAATTACATTATCAAAACTAATTGTTATATCGGCAAATAAGACTTTATAAATACTTTGAATATATGAAGGTTCTTTAGATTTTTTTGTGGGGGATTTTACCTTTTTAATCTCAAAAAGATCTTTTCTTAAATCGTTTACAATCCAAATTAATAGTAAACCACCGATTATTTTTATAAAATAAAATTTAAATAAGTAGGTTGCAAATAATGCAAATATGACTTTAAAAACTAAGGCGCCTGCAACACCCCATAGTATAATTTTTCTCCTATTTTTAGGAACGAAGTTAGCAGCAATTAATCCAATAATAATTGCATTATCAGCTGCTAGTATTATATCTATGAATATAATCTGTGTGAGTATAATTAGTTCTTCAATCAATAAATCTATATTAATTAAATTTTTTTATATTTCAATATTGAGAAAAGAAAAATTTAATACTTAGATTGTTTTGTTCCATCTATGATAGCTTTTAACTCTTCATACTCCTCACAATTACAATTTTGGAGTACCGCCAATCTTTCTTTTGCTTTCTCTGGTCTATTAGTGGATAAATATAATTCGCCTAAATACTCATTTATTCCATTATGATTAGGATTTATTTTTAAACCTGAGAGGTAGTAATTCTCTGCACTTTTAAAATCCCCAAGTTTTCTAGAAGTAAAACCAAGATAATTTAAAATATCAGGATTAGAGGGATCTTTATCATTTGCTTTTAGCAATCTTTTAAAAGCTTTTTCATATTTCACTTTTGCTTTTTCAATCTTGCCTTTTTTTTCAAGTTTTTTTCCAGCTTTAACATAGTTTACTGCGGATTTGTAATTGGATTGTTTGCTTTCTTGTCCATCTCCTCCAGAACTCCCACCAGCAGCATATAGATTAGTGCTTAAAAAAAATATCGTTATAATTATAAAAAGTTTTTTCATTAATTAAATTTTCCTAGTTTGTTTAATGGTTTTAGCATTAAATCATTATTCATTAAATTTTGCTTAATTACTTTAGCAGTTTTTAAAGAATTTTGATTGTCACCATGTATACAGACCGAGTCTATTTCGCAAGGTATTTTTTTACCGGAGAGACAATTTATCGCCTGATTTTTTACCATTTCTAAAACATGTTTTTTAGCTATTTCAGGGTTAGTTATCAAAGCTTCTTTTTTTGATCTAGAAACTAAATTTCCATCATCCTCATAATTTCTATCTGCAAATATTTCACAAGCTATTTTCATATCAAACTTTTTTGCAGCAATTTCCATTTTTGAACCAGTAGGTACTAAATAGATCAAATCTTTACTGATGCTTTTTATTGTTTTAGCAAGTATTTCTGCAAGCTCAATATCTTCACATGCCATATTATTTAGCGCCCCATGTGGTTTTATATGAGAAACTCTTTCCTCATGCTGACTAGCTATGTTTTGAAGTATATTATACTGATCTATTATCAAATTGATTATTTCTTTTTCAGATAAGTTTATTCTTCTTCTCCCAAAATTTTCAAGATCTTTAAAAGATGGATGAGCTCCTATGCTTACACCATTTTGTTTTGAAATTTTTATTGTAGAGTGCATTGTTTCTTCATCTCCAGCATGATAACCACAAGCTATACTTGCTGAATTGACAATTTTAAGTAATTCAGGATCATTTTCTATAGAATGTAATTCTGATTTTTCACCTAAATCACAATTAATATTAATTTCCATACCTTTCATTGATAAAGTATAACATGGGATGATCAAAAATATATTAAATCTTGGCGACGCATCAATTTATTATGATTTTGGCGA
>CACNFE010000009.1 GCA_902619595.1 uncultured Pelagibacteraceae bacterium | reverse complement strand
CAAAAAAAAAGTTTCAAACATTGATTGATGAGAACAAACAATAAAAAATTTTTCGTTATTAATGATATTTTCTTTTCCCTTAATCACAACATTTGTAGATAAAAATAAATTCAAACAAAATTTTGACCAGTGACCCATCAGTTTCCCACCTGTAAGAGTAACTTTGTGAGGAAGTAAAAATGTTGGCAAATAAAAAATACAAATTGAAATAATGCCAATATAAAAAAAAATTAAGAAAAGTATATTTCTAATCATTAATAAAAATTTAGATTATTTTGTTTATATTTTCTCTTTTTGAAATTATTTTTAGACTTGAATTGTTTATTAATACTTCAGCTGGCTTTGGTCTTAAATTATAATTTGATGCTAATACAATACCATATGCTCCAACATCACATATCGCCAAAGTATCATTTTCTTTTAATTGTTGGTATTTTTTTAAAGTAAGAAAACGGTCAGTTGTTTCACATATGGGCCCCACGAAGTCATGTATTTTTTTTAAAATTTTATTATTTTTAACAGTTGGTATTATTCTGTGTGACGAACCATAAAGAGCTGGCCTCATAAAGTCATTCATTGCAGAATCAAGAATTATAAAATTTTTTTTTGTTGAAGACTTAACATAAATAACTTTTGTTATTAGACATGCAGTATCTCCAATGATCGATCTACCTGGTTCAAAAATAAATTTTACTTTGTATTTTTTTAAAAGACTCTCTATTGAAGAACTGTATTTTTTATAGTTAAGTTTTTTTGAGTTTAAACCATAATCAATTCCCATACCTCCACCTAAATCAATGTATTCAAATTTATTTTTTGATTTTTTTATTATATTTTCAATAACTCTTATCATTCTTAGATATGGTTTATGATCTAAAATTTGACTCCCAATATGTACACTTAAGCACCTAATATTTATTGTAGAAGAGCTATTAAACTTTTTAATAATTTTAAGAAATATCTTTTCAGGAACTCCAAATTTGTCCTCATTTCTTCCTGTGGAAATTTTTTTTAAAGTTTTAGCGTCAATATTTGGGTTTAATCTTAAGCCTACATTTACCCTTTTTTTTTCTTTAAAGCAATTTTATTTATTGCATTTATCTCATCCTCTGATTCAGCATTGATGAGCAATATTTTTTTATCAATGGCAAAGTTGATCTCTTCTTTAGTTTTGCCAACACCAGAAAAAACTATTTTATTTGGACTTATTCCAGCTTTAAGTGCTCTTAATAATTCTCCTTTTGAGACAACATCTGCCCCAAGACCAAATTTTTTAATTATTCTTAAAATATACAAATTATTATTTGATTTTACAGAAAAACATATCAATGGATCAATTTTATTAAAATTTTTTTTAAAATTATTAATATTGGTTTTTAATTTATTAAAGGAATAACAATAAAAAGGCGTATCAATCTTCTTAGCAATTGATTGAGCATTCACTTTTTCAATAAAAAGGCGATGTTTATTATATCTCATTAAGTTATTGATTGAGTTTCAATTCTTTTAGTCTCTTTATACTCTGGATCTCCTTTTTTCCCGCAAGAAAATATTAAAACTGTGCAAAATAATATTAATATAATTTTTTTAGTCATTTATTTGTTTTTTATACTTCTTTATCATTTTCTTTACATTGTCAAAAGAAGTTCCTCCATAAGAACTTTTAGATTTTACAGAATTATTAACTTTTATTACATTAAGTACCTCTGTACCTATTTTTTTATCAATACCTCTTATTTCATCTAATGACATCTCACTAATTCTTTTCTTTTTTTTTTCAGCAAGATTAACTATCTTAGCTGTAATTGAATAGGCTTTTCGAAAAGGATATTTAAGATCTCTTACAATATAATCTGCAAGATCTGTCGCTGTTGTATGTCCAACTTCCGAAAATTCTAACATTCTTTTTTTATTCGGACTAAAATTAATAAGAACATCCCTCAAAATTTTAAGACAATTCTTTAAATGATCAAAGGAGTCAAAAACTAATTTTTTGTCATCCTGCAAATCTTTAAAATATGATAAAGGCAAACCTTTTAAAATAGTTTGCATAGATAGCAAGTTTCCGATTACACTCCCAGATTTGCCTCTTAAAAATTCAAGTGGATCTGGATTTCTTTTTTGAGGCATTATAGAGGATCCGGTAACTATTTTATCATTTAAACTGATCATATTAAAAGCATCAGAGTTCCAAATGATAAATTCTTCCGAAAATCTTGATATGTGAATCGAGCATAATGAAACTGAATAAAGAAAGTCACAGACAAAATCTCTATCAGATACTGTATCAATTGAGTTTCCTGTAGGTTTATTAAATTTGAGTTTTTTTGTTGTATAAAATCTATCTATATTAAATGATGTACCTGAGAATGCAGCAACACCTAAAGGATTTTCATATAGATTTTCTAGATTATTCTTAAATCTTTTTTTATCTCTTAAAAACATTTCTATATACGCGACTAGATAATGTCCAAAAGATATTGGTTGAGCATTTTTTAAATGAGTTAATCCAGGCATAATTGTATGAATATTTTTTTCTGCACATTTTAAAAAAATTTTCATTGTTTTGTTAAGGTCATCGATAATTTCATAAGTAGATTTTCTCAACCATATTTTTAAATCAGTAAGAACTTGGTCGTTTCTAGATCTAGCGGTATGTATGAAACCTGCATCCTCACCTAAAATCTCGAATAGCCTTTTTTCTATGCTCATGTGAATATCTTCATTTCTTTCATCAAAAGAAAATTTTTTTTTTATTATTTCATTTAAAATTTTCTTTAAACCCCAAATAATTTTATTTTTTACAGCTACTGTAATAATTTTTTGCTTTTCCAACATTTCAACATGAGCAATAGATGCGGTTATATCTTCTCTAAAAAGTCTTTTATCTACATTTAAAGATGAGCCTACTTTTTGAAATGTAGAGGCAGCCTTTTGATTTATTCTGGTGCTCCAAACTGGTTTATTGTTTTTATTTTTACTCATGATATGTAACTATACATTTTAGAATGAAATTATTAAGCTATAAATTTTTTTTAGTACTTATTTATTTAATATCAACAGTTATTTCATTTGCAGACGAAACAGATATTAAAAATTTGTTAATTCATAAGCAGAATAAGAAACTTGAGAATGTAACTTTTACGGATGTAAATGATAAAATAATAAATCTAAAGGATTTCAAAAATAAATTAGTTGTAATAAATTTTTGGGCAACTTGGTGTGCTCCATGCAGAGAAGAGATGCCATCATTAGATAAACTTCAGAATTTAAAAATACTTAATAATTTAAAAGTGATACCAATAAACGTGGGTCAAGAAAAAATAGAAAAATCAGTAGATTTTTTTTCTGAGTTAAACATCAAAAATTTAAAATTATATTTTGACAACACTATTAAACTTGCAAAAACTTTTTCTCTAAGGGGGTTGCCAACCACTATAATAGTAAATAAGGAAGGCGAAGAGTTTGCAAGAATTGTTGGATCGATAGATTTTAGTGATGAGAAATTTATAAATTGGCTTTCTAAATACAATTAGTCTTTAAAAAAATAAGCTAGTCCAACCAAAACAATAATCGCGATAAATTGTAATAGAACCCTTAGTTGCATTAGTTTATTAGAGTATTTTTTACTTGTTGTGCCACCTTTGAACAATGTACCTATGCCAAGTATTAAGACAATCGCGACAGCGATTAAAAGTGCTACAGCAAAAACTTTTACTAATATTTCCGAAACCATCGTTTGATATATATATATTTTTTTAATAAACAAACATAATAATTAAATTTATGACATTTTGCCTAGAAACAAAAATTATTAAGTCAGATAATAATGAAAAAATAGATAATGCTGTAATTTTGCTTCATGGCTATGGTGGAGACGGAACAGATATCAGCATGCTGACTTTAAATTGGAAAAGATTTTTAAATAATACAATATTTTTGTGCCCCAATGGTCATCAAAGATGTTCTATTAATCCCTCTGGATATCAATGGTTCGATTTAAGTATAGATGACGAAAAATATATTACAGCTGAAGCGGTAAAAGCAGAGATTATTTTAAATAAATTTATAGAACAAGTAAAAAAAAATTATAATATTTTATCATCAAAGATTGTTTTATGTGGTTTTAGTCAAGGATGCATGATGGCAATTAATATTGCTCTGACGAATATAGAAAAATTTAATTGTGTGGTTGGTTTTTCTGGAAAAATAATTGATAAAGACGATCTAGAAAGAAGAAAAAAAAACAGTCCCGAGACTTTACTTATCCATGGTGACGCAGATGAAGTTGTACCTGTGTCAAATATTCTTGAAGCGAAAGATTTTTTGATAAGAAATAATGTGAGCGTCAATACTAAAATTATTAAGAATTGTGGACATCATATTCCAATCGAGGCATCAAGTTTAGCTTTACATTTTATTAAAGAAAATTTGGAAATAAAATAAAACTTTAATTTTATTTCAAAATGTTGATTATTATTTTTTTTTACGCTAATCTCTTATTATGACAATAATTAATCAGACTACTTCTCTTGAAAACTGCCCAGCTTTGGTCCTTAACGCTGACTACAGACCACTGAGCTATTATCCATTATCTTTATGGAGTTGGCAAGATTCTGTTAAATCAGTTTTTTTAGATAGAGTTTCAATAGTAAATTATTATGATCGAACTGTTCACAGTCCATCATTTAGCATGAAATTACCAAGTGTTATTGCATTAAAGAGTTATATAAAACCATTATCAAATCCAAATTTTACTAGATTTAATGTTTTTTTAAGAGACAAGTTTAGTTGCCAGTACTGCGGTAGTAAAAAAGACTTAACATTTGATCATTTATTGCCACGATCTAAAGGTGGTAAAACAGATTGGGATAACGTTGTAACTGCTTGTTCGGGTTGTAATGTTAAAAAAGGAGGTAGACTTTTACAAAAATCTGGAATGACACTCAATCAAAAGCCTTATCAACCAACTACTGAGGATCTTCACAAGAACGGTAGAAATTTCCCACCAAACTTTTTACATAAAACTTGGATTGATTATTTATATTGGGACGTAGAACTTGAGCCTTAATTAAATTTTTTCAGATATATTTATTGCTATTCTTGAGCCAGTTTTTATTATTTTATCAAATAAGGAGTAAAGACCATCTTTTGTAGCTCCTTGTTCATACGCAATATCTTTATGATGTAATTCATCTTCTCTAAATTTAATAATTTTCTTTTTTAATTCTTTTTCATCGTTTTCAATTTGATCAATTTGATTTTGATAATGTTCGTCTATGACTTCTTCAACTGATGCTGTACACAACATTGCAGCTTTCTTACCAAGTATAGTTGATCCAAAACCAAGCCCTACCCCAAGCAAATCCCACAAAGGTAAAAATTTGGTAGGCCTTATTCCTCTTTTTTTTATTTCATTTTCAAAATAATTTGCATGCTCTCTCTCATGCTCTCTCATTTCCTCTATAGTTTTTTTCATCTCATCATCTTTTACCAATGTATTTAACGCTAAAAGCTGACCCTCATAGATTTTAATTGCCCCTCTTTCGCCTGCGTGATCGACTCTAATAAATTCTTCAATTTTTTTTTTATTACTTTTTTTCATAAATATAAAATTTTCTCATTGTTATAAGTGAAAAAAGGAAGGATACAAATGTATTTATTGTAGCAAGTGATAAACCCAATATTGTAAAAGTAACGTTTTTACAACTAATATTACTTTTTTCTAATTCTTGTAATAATTGTTCTTTATCTAAGATGTTTAATCCTGACTGAGCCTTGCATAACGCTGACTCACTAATTATACCCTGCTCAATACCCACATGGTAAATAGATAAAAAAGTAGCAAGTAAGAAAATAATTCCAAGCATTAAAAAGGATAATTTTTTTAAATTTTTAAAAATTGAAGATAAAATAATTATTAAAATTGCTAAGATGTAGGGAATTCTTTCTAAAAGACACAAGTTGCATGGTTTATGACCTAAAACAAATTCTACATAATAAGCAAATAAGATCGCAAATAAGCTAAAAAATAAAATATAATGCTGTAAATTTTCTTTTAATTTAAAACTCATCTTATTTTATTATAAAATAAATTAGTATAAATATAGGTATCAAAAGTAATCCAACAACTGTGGACCATAATGCACCTTTTTTTTCTATAAAGTTAACAAAAGGTTCTCCAAACCTATAAGTAAAATAAGAGACTATAAAAAACCTCAAACCCCTTGAAATCAAACAAATAATTATAAAAATAAAAATATTAAAACTTATTAAACCGCTTGTTATTGTAAAAACTTTAAATGGAAGAGGTGTGAAACCTGCAAGAAAAAGAGTTATTAACCAAATATATAAACCACTTCCCTCAGATAATCTTGTTTTTAAATTATTTACTTTGTCTTCATAATTATAAAATTCAACAACTGACATTGCTAGGTCTGAAAAGATAAATCCAATAAAATATCCAAATATTCCCCCCAATACAGAAAAAATAGTTGCATTTAAAAAAATTCTAATAAATCTATCTTTTCTTGCCATCACCATAGGAACAATCATCACATCTGGAGGTATAGGAAAAAAAGAACTCTCTATAAAGGATACTAAAGCTAAATAGAATTCAGAACTTTTGTGTGCAGCTAGTTCTAAAGATTTTAGATAGAGTTTTTTGTACATTTTTTCGTTTTATTACAATTTAAGTTCTTATACTATTTATTTTTAATATAATAACTTATGCAAACTAAAGGGCGAATGGCGGAACTGGTAGACGCGCACGACTCAAAATCGTGTTTCGCAAGAAGTGAGAGTTCGATTCTCTCTTCGCCCACCAAGTTAAATGGAATTAAAAAACACAAATAATTTAGTTGAACTATTTTTTGAAAAATATAAATCTCAAAAAAAAGATGAGATACTCTTAACAAGTTTAAAAAATTTAGAAAAAACTTATTCTTGGGAACAAACAAAAAATGCAATAATCAATCTTTCCTCAGAAATATCAAAATATATTAAAAAAGGTGATAGGTGCTTATTGATCTCAGAAAATAGGCCAGAGTGGTTTATATCTGACCTATCCATAATGTTATCAAATGGTATAACTGTGCCAGCGTACACAACATATATAGAAAAAGATTATGAATATATTATTGATGATTGTAGGCCTAGCATAGTTTTATTTTCAAATAATGAACAATACCAAAAAATAAGAAAAATTATTAGTCATAAGGATTTTATAAAAAAAATTTTCTGTTTCGATAAATCCACAGAAATTGAAAACAAAGATTATTTATACTTAAATGATATTCTAGAAAAATCTAATTTGGATTATAATAATTTACCAACTTGTGAATTATTAAGGAAAGATCTAGCTTGTATAATTTATACATCAGGTACCCAAGGAAATCCCAAAGGTGTAATGTTAAGCCATGGAGGAATATTAAGTAATTGCTCAGGAGCTTTAAATTTACTCTCAACTTTAATTCAAGAAAAAACTCGTTTTCTGACTTGGTTGCCTCTTTCGCACTCATATGAGCATACAGTTCAATTTGTACAAATTTCACTAGGTGCTCAAATTTTTTATGCAGAAAGTATAGATAAGTTGATTAAAAATATGAACGAATGCAAACCTCACATAATGACAGCAGTGCCTAGATTCTATCAAAATCTATTTCAAAAGATAAATTCAAATTTTAATAAAACAAAAGGTATCAAAAAAATTTTAATAAAAAAGACAATAGACTTAGGTTTGAAAAAAATAAAAAAAAATAAAATTGGATTTATTGACAATATTTTTAATAAAATTTTAGATGTTTTAGTTAGAAAAAAAATTAAGAAACAATTTGGAGGATCTTTAAAAACATTCGTTTCTGGCGGAGGTGCTTTAAATGTGGATATAGGATTATTTTTAAATTCCATAGGTTTACCAACTTTACAAGGTTATGGATTAACCGAAACCTCGCCAGTGGTAAGTTGTAATCCTTTAAATGACATAAGAGTAGAAACTGTAGGTCCACCATTTAATGAAAATCAAGTAAAAATAGCCGAAGATGGTGAAATTTTAGTTAAAGGAGAAAATGTAATGTTGGGTTATTGGAACAATGAGATTGAAACAAAAAAAATTTTAGTAGATGGCTGGTTACATACAGGAGATATTGGCAAATTTGAAAACGATTATTTAATCATTACGGACAGAAAAAAAGATATTTTAATCACTCCTGGTGGTGACAATATTTCTCCATCAAAAGTTGAGACAGAAATTACTAATTCAGATTTTGTAGATCAAGCTATTGTTTATGGAGATAATAAACCATTTTTAGTTGCATTAATTGTACCAACAGAAGAAAAAAAACATACATTTGATAAAGATTTTGAAAAAGAATTAGAGAAAATAAATAAAAACTTAACAAAAATAGAAAAAATTAAAAAATATTTTGTTATTAATGAAAAATTTTCAATTGAAAATGGAATGTTAACACCAACATTGAAACTTAAAAGATATAAAATTGTTAACATGTACAAAAAAAAATTTGAAAATTTATATTAAATTCTAATTTAAAAACCGTTTATTAATCGCATAAACTCTTATTAATTTAACTAAACAAAAAAATTAATTAAAAATAATTTTTTACAAATTAAATTACAAATTTGTAATTCATTATATGTTTGACATATGTAGATAAAAAAAATAAAAATAAAGTTAATAGCGAATCAATTGTTTCGCAAAACAAAAAAAGGGAGCTAAAGATGGCTAAAAGAAGAAAAAAAGCTAAGAAAAAAGCTAAAAAGAAAGCTAAAAAAAGAAGAAGAAGATAGTTTTCTTGTATAAAAACGCTTCTCATAACTTTTGTGTGAGAAGCGTTTTTTTTTATTCTTGTTCTTCCTCTACCACCGAAACATCATCACTTTCAGTACTTTCAGTTTGAATTGCTTGCTTAGTTTCAGTTTTCGGCGGTTGACTTTCTAAATTTCTTTTAAGTGCTTTATTTAATTTTTTCTGCGTTTCTTCTGAGGAAATATTTAATACCATTTGAAATTCAGTCAACAATCTATCGTATGCTTTCTCAAAAAGTTGCCTTTCACTATAAGATTGCTCAACCATTAAATCATCACCTTTATTCAGATCTCTTACTACTTCTGCAAGTTCATAGATTTTTCCAGATGTAATTTTTGCATCGTATTCTTGTGCTCTTCTACTCCACATTGATCTTTTGATTTTTTGTTTACTTTTTAAAATACTAACACATTTGTTTAGTTGATTAATCGTAGCAAGAGGCCTTAAAAGCGATTGTTTATTTACTGGAAATTTTAATTCAGCCTTTTCCTGGACAAGTTTAATAATATATACTTCAACATCAA
This sequence comes from uncultured Pelagibacteraceae bacterium, assembly GCA_902619595.1. GTDB lineage: Bacteria > Pseudomonadota > Alphaproteobacteria > Pelagibacterales > Pelagibacteraceae > Pelagibacter. The sequence goes on along the minus strand of CACNFE010000009.1, from coordinate 45,104 downwards.
TACCACCAATTGTAATTTTCTTAAACTCTGTAATCTGTCCAACGCCATCTTTAGGATAAACAACATAATCTTTAATCTTATACACACGTTTTTCAGTTTCTTGTTTTTTAACTTTTTTGATCTCTGGTTTTAACTCATTTTGTTTTGAAATTCTTAGACTTACATTCTTCTCAGGTTCTTTATTCTTGGCTATATTTTTTTTTTTGAGATTTTTTAATTTTTTTACTTTTATGGAATTTTTAGTTTTTTTAACTAAGACTTTTTTTACTTTTTTAATTTTGGTTGATTTCTTTTTGACTACTTTTTTTTTAAAGGTTTTCTTTAAAATATTTTTTAAATTTATCTTCTTCATTCTCGTACTTTTTGTGATCCGCCGGTGGATCTTTTTTTTCACTTATGTTTGGCCAAATTTCCGAGTACTTAGTATTCATTTCCAGCCACTTCTCACTTCCTTCAGCAGTATCTGGAACAATAGCATCGATAGGACACTCTGGCTCACAAACGCCACAATCTATACACTCATCAGGCTTAATTACAAGCATATTTTTTCCCTCGTAAAAACAATCAACCGGACATACGTCAACACAGTCCATTAATTTACATTTTATACATTTCTCGTTAACTAAATACGTCATTTATTTTTATTTTTTGTTCTCTCTTTGATGTCTCCAACTATTTTTTTATCCAAATAGAGTAGACCTGTAAGTCTTCTCATAAAGTTATCTTCATACATATCAGACGAACCATCAGAAAATATAATACTCCATAAAGACTCAGTAATTTTTACCTTAAATTCCTCGTCAAAATTTTTGATCTCTCTTGTAAAATCAAGAATTTGGTTTGAATTATTTTCAATTTTCTCTGCTTCATTGTATATATTTTCTAATTCTTGTTCCTTTGCACCTATTTCCAATAAAGTTTTCTTAATTATTATTTTTTCTTTTTCAGTAAAATTTTGATCAATTTTTGCTGCGTGTATTAATAATGCTGCAGACATGATAAGCTTGTTATCATTATTAGAAGTTTTTTTTTCTTTTTTTTTTAAAAAATCGAACATTATTTAAAGTTTATCTCACTTAATATACTAAAAGGATTATCTTTATTTTTTCTTGAAGGTACATTTGCATTTTTGCCCCTTTTAGGTAAATATTTAAAAAAAGTCTCATTATTCTTATCAAAGGTCTTATAACCCATTTTGCTGATTAATTTAACGAAACTTTCTTTACTACATCCGAGGAGATTAAGCATTTCAGCAACCAATTTTATTTCTTTTTCATTATCAATAATCTTTAAAAAAAGTCTTTCTAAAATATCTATTCTAACAAAAAACTTATCAAATTTTTCAAATCCACAAATTAACATAAAGTTTCTGTCAATATTTTTGTCGCTTTCAAAAAAATTCAAGCCGAATTTAGGTGGATCTAGGTCAAAATTTTTTTGGCGAAAGTTTTTCCACAATAAAATTCTTAATGTTACAATGTTAGGTTTGAATAAGTTTTGAACAAAAACATGGTATCTTCCAAATTTTACACCTAACTTTCTTAATATTTTTCTTTCATCTTGCTTTAAAAATTTTAAAAAATTTCTAACATCATCTCTTTTTACAACACCATTATTTTCATAAATTTGATATGCTAATGCTCTGATAGAAGAATTTTTTTCGTTAATATTTTTTAGATCAAGTAAATTTTTTAATTCTTGATTAATTTTATTGTTTATCCAGGAGTTTAAGTATTCAAGTAGTTTTATTTGATCTTCATTTTCTATCATATCATCTATGATTAAATTAATTTCAGGATTTAAATAATCTCTACCTTGAGATAGTTTTGCTATAGGAGAATTATTCCAGTAAATTTTAAAATCATTTCTTAAATCTAGTAATCCAGTCTTGATAATTTGATCTATTCTCTTTAAAATTTCTGGGCTAACGTTTTGTCTTGCAGCTTTCTTTAATGATTTTATATCAGTATCCAGTGCCCCAATTTTATAATCTAATTCAAGCTTCAATCCCTTCAATTGACCAATGTATTGATTATTAATCATTACCTTTTCGTCACTTAATATTTTTGTGTCAAAAGAAATATCCTGTTTTAAACCTCTTGCTAAAACACTAGCTCTTTTATCTATAAAACTTTTTGTTAACTCTTCGTGCAATCTATCTGATAATTTATCTTCCAAATTTTTTGTCCTCTCTATCCAGTAATCTTGATTATCTACCCAATTAATTTTATTTGAAATATATGACCAAGTTCTGACATTTGCTATTCTGTTAGATATTGAGTCAACATTGCCATCTAGTTTATCTAGATGGGAAAGTTGTTGTTTCATGAAAAGATTTGAAATTCTACCTGGTTTTTCTCTCAAAAAATTAAAAACTTTTCCAACAACCTCTAAATGATTACCATAACTTTTTTTTGCAAAATCTGGTATTTGGCAACATTCCCAAAGTAACTTTAGTTCATTTTCATCATTAAAAATTGTGAGATTTTCAGTATCTTTAAGTATTGTTTTAAGTACCTTTTCGTCCTCACATTCATAAATTCTTTTTAACCAACTCTTATTTGGTCTTTCATCCAAAGACTTTATTAATTCGTTACCATTCTTGAAATTTAAATTTGGATTACGCCAGTATAATGTATGAATTTCATTAAACTTATGATTTTCAAGTAGTTCAACTTCCTCAGCACTAATTTCTCCACAATCGCCAGTTATTCCAAACAATCCATCATTTAAGTACCGTCCTGCTCTCCCAGCGATTTGGCCAATTTCCGCAAGGTTTAACCTTCTCATTTTTCTTCCATCAAATTTTTTAAGATTAGAAAAATAAACATTATCTAAATCCATATTAATACCCATACCTATTGCATCTGTTGCAACTAAAAAATCAACATCTCCAGATTGGTAGAGTTCAACTTGCGAATTTCTCGTCTTTGGGCTTAGAGATCCCATAACAATAGCAGCTCCACCCTTTTGTCTTCTTATTAGCTCTGCAATTGCATAAACCTCTTCAGCAGAAAAAGCAATAATTGCACTCTTTCTCTCAATTCTTGAAATTTTTTTATGACCTGAAAAAGTTAATTTTGAAAGTCTCTTTCTATCAATAAATTCTACATCCTCATCTAATTTTTTTATGATATTTTTCATGGAATATGATCCCATAAACATAGTTGTTTTATCACCTCTAAGATTTAACAATCTATCAGTAAAAATATGACCTCTCTCATGATCTGTACACATTTGAATTTCATCAATCCCAACAAATTCCAAGTTTTTATCGATTGGCATTGACTCCACTGTGCATAAATAATATTTTGCGTTAATTGGTATGATCTTTTCTTCACCTGTTATTAAAGCCACTTTACTAGGATCTACTTTTTTAATTACTTTGTCATATACCTCTCTAGCTAACAATCTTAATGGAAAACCAATCATCCCAGTTTCGAATGAGAGCATAGTTTCAATTGCAAGATAGGTTTTTCCTGTATTTGTAGGACCAAGAACAGCAACTAATTTGTTTTTTTTCATTTCTACTATTTGTGTCTTATTAAAATTTAATACTATATATTGTTGTGTGTATAGAACAAAAATAGACTAAAACTAGTCCGAATCATTGATCTAAAAGTTCTCATTTCTATTTATTTTTATAAATTTTCCAAACCCCCGAAGCATTAGCAATAATCTTATCATTACATTTTAAATCACATGTAAGAAAAACCATGGTCTTAGTTTTTTTTAAAATTTTTGTAAAGCCAATAATTTCGTCTCCTTCCTTTGATGGTGCAATATATTTTATGTCTAAAGATATTGTAACACATGGGACATTGCCCGCGCATCTACTAGCTGCAGTCCCAAGTCCTGCATCTATTATTGAAGCTATATAACCTCCATGAGTTATTTTTACTCTATTCAAATGATTTTCTGTCACGATTGTTTTAAATTCATATTGATCTTCTGAAATTGTTCTAAATAAAAGACCTCCGTTATGCTTCATAAAGCCTGAGGCAGAACTTAGTTGTTCAAATTTTATAGTCATAATAAAATTTATAGAAATATTGTTAAAATAATTAATATTATAAACACAATTGAAAAGAAAAGAACTACGGATTTTTGTAAAGATACTTTCATAATCTCCTTAATAATTGGTGCGCCTGCTAGGAGTCGAACCCAGAACCTCCTGGTCCGTAGCCAAGCGCTCTATCCAGTTGAGCTACAGGCGCATATTTAAATTTTTTTTACTATATATTTATAATTTATTAATGTAATTTTAAATCAAATAATAATTGTTTCTTATGCAGAAATCTTCCCAAGATGTTGTTATTGTAAATGCTACTAGAACAGCAATAGGAAAATTTAATGGAATGTGGGGAAATAAAGCTGCCCATGATTTAGGAAAGATTGTTATCACAGATATTTTAAAGCAAACATCTATAAAGCCAGACGAGATTGACGAGGTTATTCTAGGTCAAGTTTTGACTAGTAATGTTGGACAGAATCCAGCAAGACAAGCAGCGATAGGAGCAAAGATTCCACACGATAAAATTTCCTATATAGTAAATCAGGTTTGTGGATCCGGTCTAAGAGCAATAGTCTTAGCCTACCAATCCTTATTACTAGATTCATCAAAAGTAATAATAGCTGGTGGCCAAGAAAGCATGTCTAGATGTAACAAGGAATTAATGATGAAAGATGGTTTAATTGATGCATTTAATAATTATCATATGGGAGTTACAGCTGAAAATGTTGCTGAAAAATGGAATATCACAAGGGATGAGCAAGACAATTTTGCATTAAATTCTCAATCAAAAGTGCAAGACGCTATTAAAAAAAAAAAGTTTGAAGATGAGATTATTAAAAATGAAAGTTATAAATCTTTTAAAGATGAACATCCTAGAGCGAATATAACATTTCAAGATTTAACTAAGCTTAAACCGGTATTTAAGAAAGATGGAACAGTAACCCCTGGTAATTCTTCAGGTGTAAATGATGGAGCGGCAGGAGTTTTAATTATGAAAAGAAACGAGTCTGAAAAAAGAGATCTAGAACCACTTGGTAAAATTGTTTCATGGGCATCTTGTGGTGTAGATCCAGCCCTCATGGGATCTGGTCCAATTCCTGCATCAAAAAAAGCTCTTGAGATTGCGAATTGGAAAATCAACGATTTAGATTTAATTGAGTCAAACGAGGCGTTTGCAGCGCAGAGTTTAGCCGTAATTAAAGAATTAAAAATACCTGAAAATATTGTTAACGTAAATGGAGGTGCAATTGCTTTAGGACATCCAATTGGAGCATCTGGCTGTAGAATAGTAGTAACCTTGCTTCATGAGATGAAAAGAAGAAGTTCAAAAAAAGGTTTAGCTACTCTTTGTATTGGAGGTGGAATGGGTATAGCTATGTGTCTTGAAAGAGATTAGTTTTTAGTTGATACGTAATTTTTGTTTAATAGCGCCATTTGTATCCAATACCTAGCATCTAAACCATCTTTATCGTTAATTTTTTTTAATTTTTTGATCAATAATTTAAACATATACAATTTATCCCGTTTAAGGTTGTCCAAAAAAAGATTAAAATGTGGTAAAATTAAACATGTCAATTCAGTTAAAAGTTCCAGATATAGGTGATTTTGAACAAGTAGAAATAATTGAAGTCATAGTAAAAGCTGGTGAGAGTATAAAGAAAAATGATCCAGTGGTCACACTTGAAAGTGATAAATCTAGTGTAGAAGTTCCGTCAACAGTTGAAGGTAAAATATCAAATATTAATGTTAAAGTAGGAGACAAAGTTTCTAAAGGAGATTTAATTTTAGAAGTTGAGGGAAATGGAAAGGTATCACCAGATGAAATTCCAAAAAGTACAAAAAATTTAATCGAAGAGGCAGAAAAAACTATTGATAAAGAGATAAAACATGTTCAAGAAACTGAAATTCAAAAAGAGATAAAAGATACCTCCCAACCACAAATACAAAAAGAAACTATAAAAATTGCTGAGGATCGAATCTCAAACGTTGTTAAAGATGGTGATATTGATCCAATCGAAACAAAAGAATGGATAGATTCATTATCCTCCGTTTTAGAAACAGATGGAAGTAAAAGGGCTCAGTTTTTAATCAAACAACTAATTGAGCATTCATATAGACAAGGTTCAGATTTAGTACTTTCAAGGAATACACCATATGTAAACACTATATCTCCAGATAAAGAGACTAAATCTCCTGGTGATCAAAATATTGAGAGAAGGATAAGATCTTTAATTAGATGGAATGCTGCTGCAATGGTCGTAAGAGCAAATAAAAAATTTCCTGAACTTGGTGGTCACATTGGAACTTTTGCCTCTGCCGCAACTTTATATGACGTTGGTATGAATCATTTTTGGAGAGCAAAGAACAATAAGTTTGGAGGAGACTTAATTTATTTTCAAGGCCACAGTGCTCCTGGCATGTATGCCAGAGCATTCTTAGAAGGAAGGTTGAGCGAAAAACAATTAGATAATTTTAGGCAAGAGGTAAACCCAGGTGGTTTATCTTCATATCCACATCCTTGGCTCATGCCAAATTTTTGGCAGTTCCCAACTGTCTCTATGGGAATAGGTCCTATGTTGGCAATCTACCAAGCTAGATTTATGAAATACTTAATTAATAGAGGACTTATAAAAGATGAAGGTAGAAAAGTATGGGCATTTCTTGGTGACGGTGAAATGGATGAACCAGAGTCTATGGGAGCTATTGGATTAGCAGCAAGAGAAAACTTAGATAATTTAATTTTTGTTGTTAATTGTAATCTTCAAAGATTAGACGGTCCAGTTAGAGGAAATGGAAAAATTATTCAAGAGCTAGAGGGTATTTTTAGAGGAGCAGGCTGGGATGTGATTAAAGTAATATGGGGTTCTTATTGGGATCCTTTATTAGCAAAAGATAAAACTGGACACCTGGTAAAAATAATGAATGAAACAGTCGATGGTGAATATCAAGCTTTTAAAGCAAGAAATGGTTTATATGTTAGAGAGAAATTTTTTGGCAAATATACTGAGACAAAGGAACTGGTATCCACTCTCTCTGATAAGGATATATGGAGATTAAACCGAGGGGGTCACGACCCACATAAAGTTTACGCAGCTTATGATCAAGCTTCAAAAAACAAAGGTAGACCTACTGTAATCATTGCAAAAACTATTAAGGGATATGGAATGGGAAAAACAGGAGAAAGTGTTAATACCACCCACCAGCAAAAAAAAATGGGTGTTGAAGATTTAATGTATTACAGAGATAGATTTGACGTTCCACTAACCAATAAGCAGGTAGAGGAAATTCAATATTTTAGACCTGATGAAAATTCTGAGGAAATTAAATATTTAAAAGATCGTAGAATCAAACTGGGTGGCTTCATCCCAGAAAGAACTACTTATGCCAAGCAAATAAAAGCTCCACAAAAAGATATTTTTGATTTCTTAAAAGAGTCTACAGGAAAAAAAGAGATGTCAACAACAATGGCATTAGTAAGATTATTAACAAACCTTTTAAGAGATAAAAATGTTGCATCTAGACTTGTGCCAATTATACCCGACGAGGCTAGAACATTTGGTATGGAAGGTTTTTTTCAAAAAATTGGAATTTACGCTCATGAGGGACAAAAATATGAACCAGAGGACTCTGAGCAATTAAGTTCATATAGAGAAGATAAAAAAGGTCAAGTTCTAGAAGAAGGAATAAACGAGGCAGGATCAATGGCATCTTGGATTGCTGCAGGAACGTCTTATACAAATCATGATATTGAAATGATACCAATATACTTGTTTTACTCTATGTTTGGTTTTCAAAGAGTTGGAGACTTTGCTTGGGCAGCAGGTGATAGTCAAGCTAGAGGTTTTTTAATTGGTGCCACCTCAGGTAGGACTACTCTGGCAGGTGAGGGATTACAACATCAGGATGGACATAGTCATCTTCTAGCTTCTACTATACCGAATTGTATTTCTTATGATCCAACATTTGCTTACGAACTTGCTGTAATTTTTAGAGAAGGACTTAGACGTATGCATGAAAAAAAAGAGAATATATTTTATTATATTACAACTATGAACGAAAATTATCCTCATCCTGCTATGCCAAAAGATAAAGGATGTGAGGAGGGAATTTTAAAGGGCATGTATAAGTTTAAAGAATTTAATAAAAATAAAAAAACCAAAATTCAGCTAATTGGATCTGGTGCAATTTTAAGAGAAATTATTAGTGGTGCTGAAATACTACAAAATGAATATGGAATTGATAGTGAAATTTGGAGTGTAACTAGTTTTAATGAACTTGCGAGAAATGGTATGGAAACTGAAAGATACAATCTTTTAAATCCAGATGAAAAAAATAAAGCTTCATATGTAGAACAATGTTTGGGCCAATCAAATAGCCCTGTCTTGGCAGCTTCCGATTATATGCGAAGTCATTCAGAGCAAATCAGACCTTTTGTAAAAAATAGTTTTTATTCACTAGGAACTGATGGTTTTGGAAGAAGTGATACCAGAAAAAATTTGAGAAAATTCTTTGAGGTTGATAAAGAACACATAGTTACATATGCACTAAGTGTTCTGTCAAATGAGCAACTAATTTCATCTAAGCCGGTCAAAGATGCAATAAAAAAATATAATATTGATACAAAAAGATCCTTTCCAAGCAAATTATAAATTATGAATGAAAAAAAAAGAGTTCCAGCAAGTCCAAAAACCAGAAAGTTTGCTAGAGAATTAGGAGTTAATATTAACTTAGTATTAGGTTCACAAAGAGATGGTAGAGTAGTTGAGGAGGATATTAAAAAATTTGTTAAACATGTTGGTCAAGAAAAAAATAAACAAAGTAAAAATGAGTTCAAAACAGAATTTACCCATTCAGATTTTGGCGAGATAGAAATCAAAGATATTCCAAGAGTTAAAAAAATAGCTGCTGCACACCTTTCGCACGCATGGAATACAATTCCTCATGTAACAAACCATGATGAAGCAGATGTTACAGATATGGAAAATTTTAGAAATTCACTTAAGGATTTGCATACTGGTGAAAAAAAGAAAATAACACCTCTTGCTTTTATAACCAAAGCTTTAGTTGCAACTTTGAAAAAGTTTCCTTCTTTTAATAGCTCAATTGATGACATAGAAAATGGAAAAATGACAATCAAAAAATATTTTCATATTGGTATAGCTGTCGATACTGAGCATGGATTGATGGTGCCAAAGATAAGAAATGTGGATCAAAAAAATATTAATCAAATCGCAGAGGAACTCAAAACTACAAGTGATAAGTGCAGAAAACTTAAGGTAGATAAAAAGGATTTTTACGGTGGCTCAATGACTATAACCAGCCTTGGCGGCATAGGAGGCTCTTTTTTTACTCCTATAATTAATTTTCCTGAGGTAGCCATTCTAGGGATCGGAAAGTTGAGAAAAGTTCATTCGCACTCAGGAGGAAAATCTAACGAGAGAATTATGCTACCTTTATCTTTATCTTATGATCATAGGATTATCGATGGCGCTGAGGCAGCAAGATTTAATAATGAACTTAAAGAAAATTTGGGTAAAAATTTTGCATACAGGTTAGCAATCTAAATGACAAAACCTCAATCAATGATAGCTGCATTTTTCTGTACATTTATTTGGGGAACAACTTTCATAGCTCAAGATACAGGCATGGAGCTAATTGGACCTTATGTCTTTAATACTACTAGATTTTTTGTAGGATTTTTAGCTTTAATACCTTTCTATTTATTTTTAGAAAAAAAAACAACACGTGAAGTCTTATCAAAAAATAGAAACAGATTTATTTATTTATCTATCTCAATAGGTATTTTTTTATTTTTAGCTTCTTTACTTCAACAAGTAGCGCTTCTTTTTACCGATGTTGCTAATGCAGCATTCATCACAATATTCTACGTGCCAATGGTTCCAATTATTGTTTTTTTTTTATTTAAAAAAAAAATTCACTGGAGCGTTTGGCCATCTGTATTTTTATGTATTTTAGGAGCATACCTTCTAACAAATTTCCATGATGCAACTGTACGCTTAGGAGATACTCTTGTACTAATTTGTGCACTTTTTTGGAGCCTGCATATTATTTTTATTGGTATTTTAGTTGAGGAGTTTGATGCTCCAATATTGGTTGGTTTAATCCAAACATTTATCGTTTCAATTTGTTCACTAGTTCCCGCACTTATGTTTGAGGAATTCATTTTAGCAAATATATTAGATCAAAAAATACAGATATTATATGCAGGAGTTTTATCAGGTGGCATCGCATTTGTTTTACAAATTTATGCACAACAAAATATTTCACCAACACCATCAGCTATAATATTTTCACTTGAGGGTGTTTTTGCTGCAGTCGCAGCTTGGATTATATTATCTCAAATATTAAATCTGAATAATATAATTGGCTGTTGTTTAATACTTGCCGGTGTATTGTTTTCCCAAATTATTCCTGAATTAAAAAAATCTCAGATATAAATTATATAAAATAATATAAAAGATAAAATAACTCTATAAATTACGAATGCAAACAGAGTAAATTTTTTTATATAAGCTAAAAAATATTTAATCGTTAGATAGGAAAAAATAAATGAAAAGCATACTCCAAGTAAAATTATTATATTATTATCAACAATTGATGAGCCTAAATCTTTTAAAGTTAAAAAACTTGCACCCGCAATTGCAGGTATAGATAAATAGAACGAAATTTTCGAGGATTCAAATCTGTCAAAATTTAAAAAACGACTAGCTGTGATTACAATCCCTGATCTACTTACGCCTGGGATAAGTGATAACATTTGGAATAAGCCAATAAGCAAAATTGATATTATATTTAGATCACTGTCTATTTTTTTTTCAACTTTAAATTTGTCAGCAACCCATAGTAGGATAGCAAATAAAAAAGTTGTCCATGCAATTATTTCTATACTTCTTAAAAGGTTTATTAATCCTGTAATATATAAAATTGCACCTAAAAAAATTGTTGGCAAAGAACCAAATATCATTAAGTACAATAATTTTTTATTTTTAGTAATTTTTTTTAAATCATTCCTGAAATAAAAGATTACAGCTAGCAGAGAACCTAGGTGCATTCCAGTATCAAGATAAATTGAGCCAATCCCTAGATTTGAAATATCATTAGCTAAAATTAAATGTGCAGATGAGCTTACTGGCAAAAATTCAGAAATTCCCTGAATTGCAGATAAAATAGTTAATTCGAAAAAGTTTGAAAACATCTAACGATTCTTAAGTAGCTTATATAAATTTAAAATAAAGCGATAAGATGTTGGAATATGTGCTATGCAAAAAAAGAATTAGCTACATAAATACTGATTTTTTTACTGAAAATAGGTAATAAAAACTGTCCTAAATATTAGTTAAAATTGAATTTTCTTAGTATATACAAGTAAAAATTATGTCAAAAAAGATGTTAAAGTTTACTGATATAGGTCAGCAAAATCCACCTAAGAGAGAGATTGATCTTAGAAAAGAGGATTTTAAAGAGATTTATGATGAATTTATAAACGAAAAAGCAACCCAGCAATCAAGTAGGTGCTCTCAATGCGGAGTTCCTTTTTGCCAAGTTCATTGCCCTTTAAGTAACAATATTCCAGATTGGCTTAAATTAACCGCAGAAGGAAGGCTTAAAGAGGCCTATGAATTATCTCAAAGTACAAACAATATGCCAGAAGTTTGTGGTCGTATATGCCCTCAAGACAGGTTATGTGAAGGGAATTGTGTGATCGAACAATCAGGGCATGGAACCGTAACAATAGGCTCTGTTGAGAAATACATAACAGAAAATGCATGGGCGAACGGTTGGATCAAACCAATTAAAGTAAAAAATGAAATTAATCAGAGTGTGGGAATAATCGGATCTGGTCCAGCAGGTTTAGCATGCGCAGAACAATTAAGAACCTCAGGATATAAAGTAACAATATACGATAGATACGATAGACCTGGAGGACTTTTAATATATGGCATACCAAACTTTAAGCTTGAAAAATATGTAGTCGAAAGAAGAACAAAACTTTTAAAGGAAAGTGGAATTAAATTTGTACAAAATTTTGAAGTTGGAAAAGACTCAACTCTTGAGGAATTAAGAGAAAAACACGATGCAATTCTGATCGCAACAGGTGTCTATAAAGCTAGAGAGATTGATTTACCTGGAAACGATTTGGAGAATATTTTTCCTGCCATGGAATTTCTTACTGCATCTAATAAAAAAGGATTAGGTGATAAAGTTGAATTATTTGATAATGGTAAACTCAATTCAGAAGGAAAGAATATTGTAGTTATAGGTGGCGGTGATACCGCAATGGATTGTGTAAGGACCGCAATAAGACAAAATGCTAAATCAGTAAAATGCCTATACCGAAGAGATAAAGAAAATATGCCTGGATCAGCTAGAGAGGTGGCTAATGCTGAGGAGGAGGGAGTAGAGTTTGTATGGCTCACAGCACCTAAAGAATTTATAGGAAAAAATAAAATTGAAAGCTTAAAAGTAAATAAAATTAAACTTGGAGAACCAGATGAAACTGGTAGACGTAAACCCGAAATTCAAAAAGATTCAGAGTTTGAAATAAAGTCTGACATGGTGATCAAAGCATTAGGTTTTGATCCTGAAGATTTGCCAACACTTTTTGGAAGTAAAGAACTTCAAGTATCTAGATGGGGCACGATTAAAACAGATTTTGATACCATGGAAACAAATTTACCAGGTGTATTTGCTGCAGGAGATATCATTAGAGGAGCTTCTCTAGTTGTATGGGCCATTAAAGATGGACGTGATGCAGCTATAAATATTAAAAAATTTTTAAAGCAAAAAACTATTAATCAAGAAAAAGTAGCTTAATGGAAAGATATAAAAAAAACTTAGATCTACTTAAAAAGAGTAATGTTTATTCTAAAGATATGGAGCATGATGCTTGTGGAGTTGGTTTAGTTGCATCTACGGAGGGAAAAAAATCAAGAGCAGTTGTTGATTATGGAATACAAGCTTTAAAGGCTGTTTGGCATAGAGGAGCTGTGGATGCAGATGGAAAAACAGGCGATGGAGCGGGTATACATTTAGAAATTCCAAAAGATTTTTTTATAGAAAAAATTGAAATAACTGGACACAAATTTGATAACTCTGAAATTTGTGTTGGCATGATCTTTCTGCCAAGAAATAATTTTGATGCGCAGGAAACATGTAGAACCATTGTTGAGAGCGAATTAACAAAAAGTAACTTTAGCATTTATGGATGGAGACAAGTACCCGTAAATCCAAAAGTATTGGGAGAGAAAGCAGACAGAACAAGACCTGAAATTGCTCAGGTTCTATTTAAACATAACACAAAGGAATTAAGTGGCAAAAACCTAGAGAGAAAACTTTATGAGACAAGAAGAAAAATTGAAAACGAGGCAATTAAAAAATCGTTAAGTGGATTTTACATTTGTTCTTTAAGTTCAAAATCAATTATTTACAAAGGTATGTTTTTGGCGGAGTCGATATCTGATTTTTATATTGATTTACAAGATGAACGTTTTGTCTCCAGATTTGCTATTTTTCATCAAAGATTTTCGACCAATACTGCACCGAGCTGGGATTTAGCCCAACCTTTCCGTGCCATTGCACATAATGGTGAGATAAACACTTTTAGAGGAAACAAAAATTGGATGAAAGTCCATGAGCAAGAAATGGATAGTAATTTATTTGAAGATATAGAGAATTTGAAACCAGTTATTCAACCAGGTACATCGGACTCAGCAGCACTAGATAATGTATTTGAGTTGTTAAATATATCAGGACAACCTGCTCCACTTGCTAAACTTATGTTGGTCCCAGATGCATGGTCAAAAAAAAGCAAAGTTTTATCAAAAGATCACCAACAACTATTTAATTTTTTAAACAGTACCATGGAACCATGGGATGGACCAGCAGCAATTGCAGGAACTGATAACGAGTGGGTAATAGCAGCTAATGACAGAAATGGTTTGAGACCACTTAGATACACTATTACAAAAGATAAATTTTTGTTTGCAGGTTCTGAGACAGGAATGATTAAATTAAATGAAAAAAAAATATTAGCCAAAGGGCGATTAGGACCAGGAGAAATAATTGGTGTAAGAATTGAAAAAGGAAAATTATTTACTAATGAGAAGATAAAAAATTATCTCGCAAAAGAATATAAACATTTTAATAGTCAAATAATTGATCTGGATAAAAAAATTACAGTTTCAAATGAGAAAGCTTTATTTAAAGGTAGTGATCTAAAGAAAAGACAACATGCTTTTGGTATAAGCTTAGAGGACTTAGAACTTATTTTGCATCCAATGGCTGAAGATGCTAAAGAAGCAACAGGTTCAATGGGTGATGATACACCCTTAGCTGTACTTTCAGATAAGTATCGACCTTTATATCACTTTTTTAGACAAAATTTTAGCCAAGTTACTAATCCACCCATCGACTCTTTGAGAGAAAATAAAGTTATGAGTTTAAAAACAAGATTTGGTAACTTAGGAAATATATTAAATTTTGATAATCTTACTAAAGATAATATCTATGTTTTAGACTCACCTATTTTATCTAATTCTCAACTCAAAAAATTTATAAATTATTTTGGCAAAAACTCTTATGAAATAGATTGTACATTTGAAAAAAGTGAAAATTTAGAAATTGCATTAGAGAGAATACAAAAAGAATCTGAAATTGAGGTTAGAAAAGGAGTTAAACAATTAATTTTGTCTGATAAAAATATCTCCGAAAAAAGACTTCCTATTCCAATGCTCTTGTGTGTTGGTGCTATTAATTCTTACCTAATAAATAATAAATTAAGGGGGTATGTGTCTATAAATGTACAAACAGGAGAAGCTTTAGATACACACTCTTTTGCAACCCTTTTAGGCGTAGGAGCAACAACTGTAAATCCATATTTGGCACTTGATTGTCTATATCAAAGATTTGAAAAAAAATTATTTGGTAACTTTGAGTATGAAGATTGTATCAAAAGATACATTAAATCAGTGAATAGTGGCTTGTTAAAAATAATGTCAAAAATGGGAATTTCTGTTCTAAGTTCCTATCGAGGAGGCTGTAACTTTGAAACTGTTGGCTTGAGTAGAACGATTGTTTCTGATTATTTTCCAGGAGTTGTATCTAAAATTTCTGGTATCGGTCTGACTGGAATTGAAAAAAAAATAAGAGTAATTCATAATGAGGCATTTGAAAGCGAGGACAGTGTTTTACCGATTGGGGGAATTTATCGTTATCGAAAAAATGGTGAGTTACATCAGTACCAAGGTAAATTAATTCATATGCTTCAAAGTGCAGTTGGGAGTGGATCTTATACAGTTTACAAAAAATATGCTGAGGGTATTTATAATCTACCTCCAATTAACTTAAGAGATTTAATTGACTTTAGAAAAAGATATTTGAATAAATCAATAGATGTATCTGAAGTAGAACCTATTGAAAATATCCTAAAAAGATTTGGAAGTGGAAGCATGTCCCATGGTGCATTATCAAAAGAGGCTCATGAAACTCTTGCAATTGGAATGAATAGGATAAGAGGTGCTTCATGCAGTGGAGAAGGCGGTGAGGATGAAAAAAGGTTCACCAAAATGGAAAATGGGGATAGTGCAAATTCAAGAGTTAAACAAATAGCATCAGCCAGGTTTGGAGTAACGATTAATTATCTTAATAATTGTAATGAAATTGAAATAAAAATGGCACAAGGTGCAAAACCTGGAGAGGGTGGACAATTACCTGGTTTTAAAGTTTCAGAAGAAATTGCAAGATTAAGACACTCAACACCTGGAGTTACATTGATTTCTCCACCACCACATCACGACATTTACTCAATTGAGGATTTGGCACAATTAATTTATGATCTTAAACAAATAAATCCTAAAGCAAGAGTTGGCGTTAAATTGGTTGCATCATCAGGAATTGGAACGATTGCTGCGGGAGTAGCAAAAGCAAAAGCAGATATTATTTTAATTTCAGGACATAATGGTGGAACAGGCGCAAGTCCTCAAACAAGTGTTAAGTATGTTGGAGTACCTTGGGAGATGGGTTTGACTGAAGCCAATCAAGTTTTAACTTTAAATAATTTAAGGCACAGCGTTACTTTAAGAACTGATGGAGGAATAAAAACTGGAAGAGATGTTGTTATAGCGTCAATGATGGGTGCTGAAGAATTTGGAGTGGCTACAACTGCTCTAGTAGCTATGGGATGTATAATGGTAAGACAGTGTCACTCCAATACTTGTCCAGTAGGAGTTTGTACACAAGATGATAAACTTAGAGAAAAATTTACTGGAACTCCTGAAAAAGTTGTAAATTTATTTACTTTTATTGCAACTGAAGTTCGTGAAATTCTAGCAGAATTAGGTTTTAAATCCTTAAATGATGTAATTGGTAGAACTGATCTATTAAGACAAGTAAGCAAAGCATCAGCTAATTTGGATGACCTTGATCTTAATCCACTCTTTGTTCAAGCTGATCCAGGTGAAAATAAGAGATATTGTGAAAAACAAATTATTAATGATGTACCAAATACTCTTGATCAAAACATATGGCCTGAAATTGAAAATCATTTAGATAATCCAAAAAAAATAATTAAAGAATTTGAAATTGAAAACACGCATAGAGCTGTTGGAACAAGAATATCACATAATTTATATAAAAAGTTTGGACACGATAAGTTAGACGAGGGATTTTTAACTCTAAATTTTAAAGGTTCTGCGGGACAATCATTTGGAGCGTTTGCAATGAAAGGACTAAAATTAGTTTTGAAAGGTGATGCTAACGATTATGTAGCTAAAGGATTATCTGGAGCAACAATATCAATTAAATTAGCAGATGAAAGTAATCTAGTTTCGTCTGAAAATACAATTATTGGAAATACAGTTTTATATGGAGCTACATCAGGGAAACTTTTTGCTGCAGGACAGGCAGGCGAACGATTTGCTGTAAGAAATTCAGGTGCCACTTCGGTCATTGAGGGATGTGACTCGAATGGATGTGAATATATGACAGGTGGATCAATTATTATACTAGGCGAGGTTGGTGATAACTTTGCTGCTGGTATGACTGGTGGTATGGCATTTATCTACGATAAAAGTAAACAATTTGAGAAAAAAGTTAATCCTGAAACAGTAGTTTGGCAAAATGTTGAAACTGAATACTGGAAAGAGTTTTTAAAAAATATTATTGAAGAGCATTCAAAAGAAACAAATTCAAAATTATCAAATCAAATTATCAAAAATTTTGATAAGGAAATTTTAAATTTTGTGCAAGTATGTCCTAAGGAAATGTTAGATAAATTAAAACATCCAATAACAACAAAATCTACAATTAAAAAAGTAAGTTAAAGTGGTAAATATTTTTTGCTTCGGCTACGGACAAGTTGCAGGAAATTTTATAAATAAACTTTCTAAAAAAAATAAAATAAATCTTAGTTACACTTCCAGGTCACCAAAAAACATAAATAATACTCATAATATTTTTGAATTAAATGAAAACTACTTTGACTCAAAAATAGTTGAAAAAATACATGAAGCAGATTTTATTTTAATATCAATTCCTCCAATTAATGGAGAAGATATAGTTTTTAAACACTTTGAAAGTGAATTAAAAAAAATTAAAGCTAAGTGGATTACATATTTATCTGCAACAAGTGTTTATGGAGACCACAATGGGGAGTGGGTAAATGAAAAAAGTTTAACGAAACCAACTTCTGAAAATGGAATAAGTCGATTGGCTGCTGAGAAAAAGTGGATTTCAATATATAAGGAGTCAAATCTTCCTATTCAAATTTTTAGACTTTCTGGCATCTATTCGAACTCTAATAATATTTTGAAAAGACTTAAAAATGGAAGTGCAAAAATAATTGATAAAAAAAATCATTTTTTTTCAAGAATACACCTAGACGATATTACAAATATTTTGTTTGAGTCGATGGTAAACTTTAAGGGAGGTGAAATTTTTAATATATCTGATGACAGACCTGCATCCACTGAGGAAATTACTACTTTTGCAGCTGAGCTATTAAAAATTAAAATTCCTGAAAAAATCACACTAGACAAACTGCAAGACGGAATGCTTAAAAATTTTTATAGAGATTCAAAAAAAGTCAATAATGATAAAATGAAAAAATTCTTTAAATATAAGCTTAAATTTCCTTCTTTTGTTGAAGGATTAAAATTTATTAAAGATAAGAATTTTTAATTCATTAATTATTTTTTTTAGGTTTTTCTTGTTCGATAAACTATGATCGCCATTCTTAATAATAACTAGTTTTTTTCTAGCATTAGGAAAGAGTTTTAATACTTTTTTGGAATAAACGGTTGGAACTACTTCATCTTTGCTACCATGTATCATTGTCACTTTAATTTTTGATAAAATCTTTTTGTTTAAGACCTTATTTTTTTTACCATCTCGTATTATTTGATAAGTAATTGGATACTCATAATTTTCACTTTTTAAATAATAAATTTTTTTTGTTTTAATTTCAGTTTTTATTTTTTTTGAAAATTTTTTCCACATTAAAAGTTCTAAAAATTCTGGAGCAGATCCTATTCCAATAAAACCGATTATTTGATTTGAAAAATATTTGAATTGTTTCAGTCCTATCCAAGATCCCATACTCGATCCAATCAAAATAACTTTTCTTTTTTTTACAAATTTTTTAATTATTTTTTTGGTATCATTAGACCAAGCACTTATATTGCCTTTTGTAAATTCTCCTGAGGACTTGCCGTGTCCAGAGTATTCAAGAGCTACAAAACCTAATTTATTCGTTTTACAGAATTTCAATAGACTCTTTGGTTTTTTACCCTCGAGGTCAGACATAAAACCATGAAGAAAAACAATACAAATTTTTGATTGATTGTTTATTGATAAATATCTTAACTTTTTATATTTATTCAATCGTAAGTATTTGTATTTAATCATATAAAGTTTATTTACATCAATTGATAATGTATATTTTAATTCAATGGCATCAAAATTAAAAGTCTTACAAGTTATACCAAGGTTAGGCTATGGAGGAGCAGAAACAGGATGTTATGATTTAGCACACTATTTGCATGAACAGGATTGTAAGTCTTATATAGTAACTAGTGGTGGTGAGCTCATTAAATACATTGATAAAAAGAAAGTGAAGCTTATAAAACTACCTGTTCAAAGTAAAAATCCTTTAATAATTATCATTAATAGTATTGCCTTAACTCTTTTGATTTTATTTTTAAATATTTCCATTGTTCACGCTAGAAGCAGGGCACCAGCATGGTCATGTTATATAGCAACAAAAATTACAAGACGAAAATTTGTTACAACATTTCATGGCACTTACAATTTTAAAAATTCAATAAAAAAGTTTTATAACTCAATAATGGTCAAGTCGGATGTATTAATTGCAGGTTCAAATTTTATCTTTTCTCACATTTCGGAAAATTATCAAAAATTTTTAAATTCAAAAAAAAAGTTTTTAGTTATCTTTAGAGGAATTAATACTGAATATTTTGACTCTAACACAATCAAAAAAAAAGACATAGATAAACTCAAAGCCACTTGGAAAATTGAGGATAATAATAAAATTATACTACTTCCCGGAAGATTAACCGCTTGGAAAGGACAAGAAATGTTCATAGAGGCAATAAATTTGTTTAAAAAAAGTAACCCTGAATTAGATTTTGTTGCTGTAATTCTTGGTGATGATCAAGGTAGGACCGTTTTCAGAAAAAAACTTGAGAGACTTGTCGAGCAATTTAACCTTACACAAAATATTAAATTTGTTGATAATTGTAACGTGATGCCAGTTGCTTATTATATTTCTGATGTAATTGTATCATCATCTATAGAACCCGAAGCTTTTGGCAGAGTTTCTGTAGAGGCCCAAGCAATGAAAAAACCTATTATTGCTAGTAACATTGGAGGGTCAAAAGAAACTGTAATTGATAATAAAACTGGCCTTTTATTTGAAAGTGGAAATCCTAAATCTTTATGCGACAAACTTAACGAAATTATAAAATTAGATAGTTTAACATTAGATTTAATGGGTAGAGAAGGAAGAAAAAACGTTATAAATAGATTTAATATTGAAAAAATGTGTTTAAATACTTATTCAGAATATAAAAAATTAGTAAACTAATGCCAAATATTACTTTGCCAGATGGAAAACAAATAAAATTTGATAAGCCAGTAAATGGTTTAGATATATGTAATAAAATAAGTAAATCACTTTCAAAAAATGCACTTATAATGAGTGTTGATGGAGAGCAAAAAGATCTCTCTTTTAATATTGAAAAAGATTCAACAGTTAAAATATTCACATCTAAAGACCGTGAGGGAGTTGATACGATTAGACATGATACGGCTCACATACTTGCGATGGCAGTCCAAGAGATATTCCCTAGAACTCAAGTAACTATAGGACCAGTTATTGATAACGGTTTTTACTATGATTTTGCACGAAAAGAGCCCTTTACTCAGGACGATTTAGATAAAATTGAAAAAAGAATGAAAGAAATTGTAGATAGAGATGAGGAAACGAGGAGAGAAGTTTGGGAAAGAAACAAAGCCGCAGATCATTTTAAAAAAAAAGGAGAGATTTATAAATCTGAAATTATAGAGAGTATTCCCGAGGGTGAAGAAATCTCTTTATATTTTCATGGTAAATGGCATGATTTATGTAGAGGTCCTCATTTATCCTCAACTGGAAAAATAGGAAAGCACTTTAAATTAATGAAAGTATCAGGGGCATATTGGAGAGGTGACTCAAACAATGAAATGTTACAGAGAATTTATGGAACAGCATGGCCATCGCAAAAGGAATTAGATGATTATCTTAAAAGAATTGAGGAGGCAGAAAAAAGAGACCACAGAAAACTTGGAAAAGAAATGGATCTTTTTCACTTTAGAGAGGAAAGCCCAGGATCTGTATTTTGGCATGAGAGAGGATGGAGTCTTTTTCAAAAATTAATTGATTATATGAGACTAAGACAAAGAAAGGCTGGCTATAAAGAAATAAATACACCTGAAATTTTAGACAGAAGTTTATGGGAAAAATCAGGTCACTGGGAAAAGTTTGGTGAACATATGTACACTTCAACCACTCCTGATGAGAAAATATTTGCCATCAAACCAATGAATTGTCCTGGTTGTGTTCAAGTTTTTAATCAAGGTTTAAAAAGTTATAGAGACCTTCCTTTAAAAATGTCTGAGTTTGGAAAGGTACATAGGTACGAGCCATCTGGAGCATTACATGGTTTAATGAGAGTAAGAGCTTTCACTCAAGATGACGCACATATTTTTTGTACCGAAGATCAAATCACAAGCGAGTCTTTAAGCGTTACAAATCTAATTTTAGATATTTATAAAAATTTAGGGTTTAGCGATGTAATATTGAAATATTCAGACAGACCTGAAGTTAGAGTTGGTGATGATAAAGTTTGGGATAAGTCCGAGGCCGCTCTGCTTGAAGCAGTTAAAGCTACAAAATTAGAGTATAGTATCAATAAAGGTGAGGGAGCTTTTTATGGTCCCAAAATTGAATTTGTATTAAGAGATGCAATTGGAAGAGATTGGCAATGTGGAACATTGCAAGTTGATCTTAATTTACCAGAAAGATTAGGTGCATCTTATGTTGATAAAGATGGATCAAAAAAAGTTCCAGTAATGCTTCACAGAGCATTATTTGGATCGCTAGAAAGATTTATTGGAATTCTCATTGAAAATTACGCTGGTAAGCTACCTTTTTGGATAAGTCCTTTGCAAGTCGTTGTAATACCAGTATCAGATGATTTTGATGACTATGCTAAAAAAGTTTCTAATGAGATAAATGATAAGGGTATAAATTGTATAGTAGATTTAAAAAACCATAATTTAAATTACAAAATAAGGGAACATTCACTTTCCAAGATACCAGTTCTACTAATTTGTGGTAAAAAAGAAGTTGACAGTAATAGTGTAACTATTAGAAAGTTAGATAATAATAAACAAGAAAATATGAAGCTAGATAAATTTTTAGAACAATATACTGCTTTAAGTCAAGCACCTTCAAACTAAGTGGCAGATCAAAAAAATTACTTTCAGAGAAGAACTAAAGATAGAGGTCCGAGATCTAATAATAGAATTTATTCACCTGAGGTTCAGGTCATTTCAAGTGATGGAGAAAATCTGGGTATATTAAATACTACTCAAGCAATATCTATGGCAAAAAATGAGGGATTAGATTTAATAGAAATTTCACCGAATGCAAAGCCACCGGTCTGTAAAATAATGGACATGGGAAAATATAAATATGATGCTCAAAAAAAAGCCAATAAAGCAAAAAAGAAACAAAAGAAAATAGACTTAAAAGAGATTAAACTTAGACCTGTAACAGAAGTGCATGACTATACTTTCAAAATAAAAAATGCTCAAAAATTCTTGTCGAAGGGAGATAAAGTAAAGTTTACTATTCGATTTAAGGGAAGAGAATTACAACATACACATCTCGGTAATGAATTAATGGAAAAAATTAAAGCTGATATGTCTTCAATTGGAAAAATAGAACTTCATCCAAAGTTTGATGGAAAACAAATGATAATGGTAATTCAGCCTTTGTAGTAAGCACTAAATTAGGGTTGTAAATCTAAAATTATATTTGTATAAGTTCGCCCATGCCAAAATTGAAAACAAAAAGTTCAGCAAAAAAAAGGTTCAAAATTTCTGCAAAGGGCAAAGTAATAATGGCTCAGGCAGGAAAGAGGCATGGAATGATAAAAAGAACTAATTCACAGATAAGAAAGCAAAGAGGCACAACAACAATGTCCAAACAAGATGGAAAAATTGTAAAGTCTTATATGCCTTACAGTCTAAGAGGATAACATGGCCAGAGTAAAAAGAGGTGTAACAAGTAGAGCAAAACACAAAAAAGTTCTAAAAGCTGTAAAAGGCCAATGGGGAAGACGAAAAAATACTATTAGAGTTGCTATACAAGCTATGGAGAAATCCATGCAGTATGCTTACAGAGATCGAAGAAATAAAAAAAGAGAATTTAAATCATTATGGATACAAAGAATAAATGCAGGCGTAAGAGCTGAGGGATTGACATATTCAAAATTTATTCATGGTTTAAATAAGTCTGGTATTAAATTAGATAGGAAAATTCTAGCAGAAATAGCATATGATAACCCAGAGGCATTTAAAACAATAGTTAAAAAGGCTCAAGCCGCTTTAAACTAATTTTCTTTATTGTTTTTCCTAAGTTAAGAAATATTCTACTGAAATGTCTGATATTATAAAAATTAAAGAGGAATATCTTTTAAAATTAAAAGATGATTTAGACTTAAATAATATTAATCAAATCAAATCAGAATTATTTAGTAAAACTGGAAAAATTTCAAATGAGTTTAAAAAAATGGGTTCTATGTCACCAGATAGTAGAAAAAAGTTTGCATCAGAACTTAATGCAATTAAAGATGAACTTCAGGAAACTATTGAGAAAAAAATCAAAGATATTGAAATAAAAGAAATTAATCTAAAACTTCAAAACGAAAAAGTGGATGTTACTTTGCCAGAAAGAAGTTTTAAAAGAGGAAAAATACATCCCGTATCACAAGTAATTGATGAAATATCTTCTATATTTTCTGAAATAGGTTTTAGTGTTGCAGAAGGGCCAGATGTTGAAAATGAATATAATAATTTCACTGCACTTAATACACCAGATAATCATCCGGCAAGAGATATGCATGATACTTTTTATCTAGACGATAATAAAGAATATTTATTAAGAACTCATACTTCACCAGTCCAAGTGAGAACTATGTTGGGAGGAAAACCACCTTTTAAGATTATTGCTCCTGGAAGAACTTATAGATCTGATAGTGATCAAACCCATGCACCTATGTTTCATCAGGTAGAGGGTCTTCATATAGATAAAAATATAAACATGGGACACCTAAAAGGATGTTTAAACTATTTTATTAAAGAATTTTTTGAAATAGATAAAATTAAAATGAGGTTCAGACCAAGCCACTTCCCTTTTACTGAACCCTCGGCCGAAGTTGATATTGGTTATAGATTAAAAGACGGGAAAATAATAATTGGAGAAGGTGACAAATGGTTAGAAATTCTTGGATGTGGAATGGTGCATCCAAATGTTTTAAAAAATGTGAAAGTAGATCCACAAAAGTTCCAAGGTTATGCTTTTGGTATGGGGATAGATAGGCTTGCAATGCTAAAATACGGCATTAATGACTTAAGAGCTTTTTTTGATACTGATTACAGATGGTTAAATCATTTTGGATTTGATCCTTTAGATGTTCCTTCAAACTACAGAGGCCTTAGTAGATGAAATTTACAATTAATTGGCTTAAAGAACATTTAGATACAAAACTCGACGATCAAAAAATTATTGATAAATTAACGAGTATAGGATTGGAGGTTGAAAGTTTTGAAAGTCAATCCTCTGAATTAGATAAATTTATAGTTGCCAAAATCATCAATGCAGAAAAACATCCTAATGCAGATAGACTAAAGTTATGTGATGTAGATATTGGTCAAAAAGAAAAAGTGAAAGTTGTGTGCGGAGCTCCAAATGCCAAAGATGATCTTTTAACTGTTTATGCTCCTCCTGGGGCAACTATTCCTAAAAGCCAAACAAAGCTTTCTGTTAGTAAAATCAGGGGTGTAACATCTTACGGCATGCTTTGCTCAGAATCAGAGCTAAAATTATCAAGTGAAAGCGAGGGAATTATTACTCTTTCCCCAACAAAATACATCAAACAAGTTGGAAAAAAATATTTTGTTAACAAAAATCAAAAAGTTGTAGATCTTTCAATTACACCAAATAGAGCTGATTGCCTTGGTGTGAGAGGAATTGCAAGAGATCTTGCAGCGGCCGGGGCCGGTAAATTAAAAAACAAAAATAAAAGTAAAATAAATTTTTCAGGCCTAAACAAAATAAAAGTTAAAATAACTAATGATAAAAATCAAGGATGCACAAAGTTTGGTAGTTTACTCATCAAAGGAATAAAAAATACTGAAAGTCCAAAATGGTTGAAAGAAAAAATATTATCATTAGGACAAAAACCAATCTCAGCAGTAGTGGATGTAACAAATTACGTTATGATGGATCTTAACAGGCCACTTCATGCTTATGATGCAGATAAAATTGATAAAGGTATTATTGTTAGAAATTCCAAAAAAGGAGAAAGCTTTGAAGCATTGGATAATAAAAAATATGTACTTGATGATAATATGTGCGTTATATCTGATGCATCAGGCATTTTGGGTTTAGGTGGTATTATAGGAGGCGTTAGGTCAGGAACAGAACTCAATACAAAGAACATTCTTTTAGAGTCAGCATACTTTAAACCAAAATCTATTAGATATACTTCAAAAATCTTAAATTTAGATACAGATGCAAAATATAGATTTGAAAGAGGCATAGATCCAAATTCAATTGAAGAAGGGTTGATTAAGGCAGCTGAATTAATTCAAAATATATGTGGTGGAACAATTAGCAAAATAAATATTACAAAAAAAGAAAAATCAAACTATAGAGCTTTTAAGTTTCCAATTGATTTATTTAATAATACAACCGGTTTTAAAGTTGAGATAAGGGAAATGGCTAGGATTTTATCAGATCTTGGTTTTCTAGTAAAAAAAAATAAAAAGGAACTAAATCTAAAAGTGCCTTCCTGGAGACCAGATATTTTACAACCAATTGATATTGTTGAGGAAATAGTGAGAATTAAGGGATACGATAGAATTAAAACTGAATTACCAGAAAAAACCAGAGATAAACAAACGTTAAATCCACATCAAAAACTATTCCATTTCTTACAAAGATCAGTTGCATCAAAGGGTTATTATGAAACTGTGACGTGGTCATTTACAGACTCAAAAATAAATGAGTTATTTAAAGAAGATAAACCTGAAGTAAAAATAGTAAATCCAATCAGCTCAGACTTAAATGTTTTAAGAAGCTCAATTTTTTCAAACTTAATTTTTTATTTAAAAAAAAATTTAGATCGAGATGTAAAAGATATTTCTTTATTTGAGATTGGACCAATTTTTAGTGGAAAAAAACCAGGTCAGCAAGAAATAGTTATTTCAGCAATTAAGTCTGGGATGATTTCCAGACTTAATTGGATTGAGAAAGAGAGAAAAGTTGATGTTTTTGATGCCAAAAGAGATGTGATGCAAACTTTAATCGAGACAGGGTTAGATGACAAAAATTTTCATATCAACTCAAATGTACCAAATTACTATCATCCAGGAAAATCTGGAGCCATTTATCAAGACTCAAAATCTAATAAACCAATTGCCTTTTTTGGTGAAATTCATCCAAATATTAATCAAAAATTACAAGTTAAAACTGAAGCACTAATATTATTTGAAATTTTTTTAGATAAAATCGAGCTTCATAAAAATAAACTTAAGGATCAAAAAAATAAATATGAATATTCGGATTTTCAAAAGTCTGAAAGAGACTTCGCATTCATAATAGATAAAAATTTAAATGTACAAGAATTAGTAAAGATTATTTATAAGATCGATAATAACTTAATTAAAAATGTAAAGGTTTTTGATTTATATGAAGGAGAAAATATTCCAAGCGATAAAAAGTCAATTGCTTTGAATGTAACAATTCATTCATTACAAAAATCTTTGAATGATAAAGATCTAGAAAAAATAAATAATTTGATTATATCAACTGTTGAGTCTAAGACAGGCGCAAAAATTAGATCCTAAAATGTCTACAATTGATAATATAAGAAACTTCGCAATTATTGCGCATATAGATCATGGTAAATCTACAATAGCTGATAGGATTATTCATAAATGTGGTGGCCTAACAGAAAGAGAGATGAAAGCCCAAGTTCTAGACTCTATGGATATCGAAAGAGAAAGAGGTATTACTATCAAGGCACAGACTGTAAAGTTAAACTACAAATCAAAGGATGGTAAAGATTACATACTAAATATTATTGATACTCCAGGTCACGTAGATTTTAGTTATGAAGTAAGCAGATCTTTATATGCATGTGAGGGTTCAATTTTGATTGTTGATAGTACTCAAGGCGTTGAAGCTCAAACTCTCGCAAATGTTTATCAGGCCATGGATACAAATCATGAAATCATTCCAATTTTAAATAAAATAGACCTACCAGCTTCAGAGATTGAAAAAACAAAAAATCAAATCGAAGAAGTTATAGGTATTGATACCTCAAATTCAGTACCATGCTCAGGAAAAACTGGCGAAGGTATTGATGAGATATTAGAGAAGATTATTCAAACTTTACCACCTCCTAGAGGCAATAAAAATGATATTTTAAAATGTCTTCTTGTTGATAGTTGGTACGACTCTTATCTTGGAGTTGTAATTTTAATAAGAGTAATAGACGGAAAAATTAAAAAAAATATGAAAATAAAAATGATGTCTACTAATCAAGAACATATTGTTGAAAAGGTTGGTGTTTTTACCCCTAAACCAAAAGACATGGATGAACTAAATTCAGGAGAAATAGGTTTTATAATAACTGGAATAAAAAATCTATCAGATACAAAAGTTGGGGATACAATATGCGAAGCTAATAAACCATTAAAAGAGGCGTTACCTGGATTTAAACCAAGTAAGCCAGTTGTATTTTGTGGACTTTTTCCTGTTGATAGTTCTGAGTATCAAAAACTAAAAGATGGATTGGCTAAATTAAAATTAAATGACTCTAGTTTTTCTTACGAACCAGAGTCATCATCAGCTTTAGGACTTGGTTTTAGGTGTGGGTTTTTAGGTTTACTTCACCTTGAAATTATTACAGAAAGGCTTGAAAGAGAATTTGATATCAACTTACTAACAACCACTCCCGGAGTTGTTTATAAGGTTCATCTAAATAATGATAAAGTTCTAGATCTACAAAATCCATCCAATTTACCTGACCCGACTATAATAAAATATATTGAGGAGCCCTGGATTAAGGCCACAATTATCACGCCTGATCAGTATTTAGGACCAATAATAAAAATATGTCAAAATAAAAGAGGGATTCAAACAAATTTAAATTACTCAGGTAATAGAGCTGTCCTGAATTATGAGATACCACTTAACGAGGTAGTGTTTGATTTTAATGATAGACTTAAGTCTATAACAAGCGGCTATGCAAGTTTTGACTATGAAATAATAGGACATAGAGAGGGTGAGTTAGTCAAGTTATCAATTTTAGTTAATGGGGAACCAGTAGATGCCTTGGCAATGATGGTTCATAAAGACTTTGCGCAAACTATCGGAAGAGAGGTATGTGAAAAGCTTAAGGATTTAATACCTAGACATAATTTTATGATACCCATTCAAGCTGCAATAGGTGGAAAAATTATTGCTAGAGAAACTATAAAAGGCTTCAAAAAAGATGTTTTAACCAAAATTCATGGGGGAGGTGCAAGAGATCGAAAGCGGAAGTTATTGGATAAACAAAAAAAAGGTAAAGCAAGATCTAAACAATTTGGAAAAGTTGAAATTCCTCAAGAAGCCTTCATAGGAGTTTTAAAAATCAATAAAGATTAAATATGAGGATTAAAACATTTTATAATATTTTCTATAGGCACAGAGTGCAAAAAGCTAATATATTTCTTAAAGTTTATATTCTCATCATTTTACCATTTAGGTATTTAATAAATATTCCATATTTACCAAAAGTAATAAATTTAGATCATCATTCAAAAAAAAATAGTGAATTATTTAAAAAAGATTTAGATTTTCTATTCGAACATTTTAACAGTGATAAAGGGGAATATTACATCAATCAGTATATGCAACCAATAAAGAGAAATAATAAAAGAATAGATGCTCATGGTTACTCAAAAATATATGAGAAATATTTCGAAAAAATAAGAGGCGATAATTTAAACGTATTAGAACTTGGATCTTTTTATGGAAATGCAGCAGGAGCTTTTTATTATTATTTTAAAAACTCAAAAATCTTTTCAGGAGATATATGTCCTGATCTTTTTAGATATAAATCATCTAGATTGAAAAATTTTTACATTAATACTTCAAGCAAGAGTTCAATATATGAAATTTTAATTAAAAATAAGGATAACTTTAATATTATAATTGAAGATGCTTCGCACACTTTAAAAGATCAAATTATAAGTTTATTCTTACTTTTTAGAAAGGTATTACCCAATGGAATTTTTGTGTGTGAGGAACTTGATTTCCCAGAAACAAGGAAAGATATGAATTTAGGAAACGAGTATCCTGATTTAAAGCAAATTTTATTGGCGATTAAATCAAATCAAGATTTTGACTCAAAATATATCAAAGACGAAGATAAAAAATATTTTTTAGAAAATTTCAAAAGCATTGAAATTTATAAAGGTAAAATTAACGAAGTAGCTATTATACAAAAAAAATGATTCGGAGAGATGGCCGAGCGGTTTAAGGCGCACGCTTGGAAAGCGTGTTAAGGGGCAACTCTTTCGTGGGTTCGAATCCCACTCTCTCCGCCATTTTTTTTTTGATAAATAGATTAATTAAGTTAATAATAAATAAATGAAATCTAGTAACATATCAGTTGTAATTTTATTTTATAGAACACCAGAAAGAGTTATAACGAGTTTAAAAAATTATAAAGGCTTTGACTTATATATTTTAGATCAAAGTAATGATTTAAAGTTAAAAAAAAAAGTTAAAAAAATATTTCCAAAAATTAAGTATTATGGTGTTTCTAGCAAGAACAAAGGTTTTGCAAAAGGAATAAATTTTTTAGTAAAAAAAGTAAAAACAAAGTATTTTTTATGTACGCAGCCTGATACAGATATTTCAAAAAAATCAATACTAAGATTGAAAAGAACGTTAGAAGTCAAAAAGGATAGTATAATCTCAGTCCCAAGAATAAAACAATTTAAAAATTTTGAAAATAGCCAAAAAAGTAAAAAGATATTTCCAGTAAATAAAATTTTGGGAGCTATATTTCTCGCTGAAAAAAAAAGATTTGAAAAAATAGGTATGTTTGATGAGCAATTTTTCTTTTATTGGGAAGATGTCGATTTATGTAGAGCAATAGAAAAAAATAATTTTAAAATTTATTTAAATATGAGTGCATATGCAAATCATATTGGAGAAAAGTCGGTAAAAGAAAATCTAAAAAGTTTTATAATTAGAAAAGTTTATTTTAAATATGGAGAGTTAATTTTTCAATCAAAATACAATAAATTGAAAAAAATCAAAATTATACGTGAACCAATAAAATTTTTTTTTTTAATGATTTTTTTTTGTTTGACCTTTCAATTAAAAAAAGCATTTGAAAGTTTATGTTTTATCTATGCAATTGCAAAATTTTTATTATTTTTTAAAAAAAAGGAATAAAAATCACTAATATTTGTAATTTTTCAAAATTTAGAAAAAAAATAAATAAATATCAAAAAAACCACAATAGATAAGGCTTATTTAGCTTCTTGTTTAAAAGCTATTTTATTTAAATTTTAAAAAATGATATAATTTTTTTTTCCAAAAAAAATAAATGATTAAAAAAAATACAACAAATTATCAAGCAGACTCCATCAAGGTTTTAAAAGGATTAGAAGCTGTAAGAAAAAGACCAGGTATGTATATCGGAGATACCGATGATGGCACTGGTCTACATCATATGGTCTATGAAGTTGTTGATAATTCTATAGATGAGGCACTGGCAGGATACTGCAAAAATATTTCTGTTAATATCAACAAGAACGGCTCAGTGACTGTTTCTGATGATGGAAGAGGTATTCCAGTAGATATTCATAAAGGAGAAAAAAAATCTGCAGCAGAGGTTATCATGACACAATTACACGCAGGAGGAAAATTCGATCATGACTCTTATAAAGTTTCTGGGGGTCTACATGGGGTTGGGGTCTCAGTTGTAAATGCTCTATCAGAAAAACTAGAACTAGAAATAAATAGAGATGGAAAAAAATATTTTATAGAATTTCAAAATGGTGATGCCAAATCCGCTTTAAAGGTAACTGGAAAATCAAAAGAAACTGGAACCAAAATCACTTTTTTTCCATCAAAAGATATTTTTTCATCTACAAAGTTTAGCACTATTATTATACAGAAAAGAATGCGGGAATTGGCATTCTTAAACAAAGGTTTAAAAATTTCTGTCAACGATCTTACTTTAAAAAAAGAAAAATCGATTATCTATAAGTTTGATGGGGGTATTTTAGAATTTGTTAACTTCCTTGATGAAAAAAGAGAAAAATTAAAAAATAAAAATGGGAATGAATTATTTAAAAAACCTATCTTTATTGAGCAAGCCAAAAATAATATGGAGGTAGAATGTGCACTACAGTGGAATTCTATGTATTCAGAAGATGTATACCCTTACACAAACAATATATTTCAAAAAGATGGAGGAACACATTTATTAGGTTTTAGAAGTGCACTAACAAGAGTTGTTAATAAATATGCCAATGAATCAAACCTGCTAAAAAAAAGTAAACTTTCAATTTCTGGAGATGATGTAAAGGAAGGTCTCACTTGCGTCTTATCAATTAAAATACCAGATCCTAAATTTTCATCACAAACAAAAGATAAACTTGTATCCTCTGAAGTCAGAAACATAGTTGAAACAATTATTAGCGAGAAATTATCTCTATGGTTCGATCAAAACCCATCAGTGGTGAAAGTCATACTTACAAAGATTGTTCAAGCTGCGCAAGCACGTGATGTAGCTAGAAAAGCTAGAGAAAACGTAAGAAGAAAAGGTGCTCTTGAGCTAACAGGTTTACCTGGAAAACTGGCAGATTGTCAAAATTCAAAACAAGAAGGAACAGAATTATTTATTGTTGAGGGTGATTCTGCGGGTGGCTCTGCAAAACAAGGGAGAGATAGAGAGTTTCAGGCTGTTTTGCCTCTCAGAGGAAAAATTTTGAACACTTATGTCGATACTAATGGAAAAAAGAAAAATGGGAACATTAATGAACAAAAGACTAAGGCACTATCTAAAATGATTTCTTCAAATGAGATTATAACTTTAATAAATGCTTTAGGATTGGATCCAAAAAATGATGACTTGGATCTTAAAAATTTAAGATACGGAAAAATAATAATTATGACAGATGCTGACGTGGATGGATCACATATCAGAGCATTATTACTTACTTTCTTTAATAATAACCCTTTTAATAAATTGATTAAAAATGGCCATATTTACTTAGCGCAACCGCCTTTATTCAAAATCAACAAAGGCATGAAAGGTATTTACATAAAGGATGAGAAGGAACTCGAGAAATATATTTTAAAAAACTCAAAAGAATTGAGTAAATATAAAAAAGGAACAAAAGAATTCGATAAGAATTTCTCAATTGAAAAGTCCAAATTAAATATTCAGAGATTTAAAGGATTAGGTGAAATGAACCCCGATGAGCTTTGGAATACAACTCTAAATCCAGAGACAAGAAATTTATTAAAAGTAGAATATTCAAAAGATGCAAAAAAAGATTATGAGATAATTCACACTTTAATGGGAAATGACGTAGCAT
Source organism: uncultured Pelagibacteraceae bacterium (assembly GCA_902619595.1). Lineage (GTDB taxonomy): Bacteria > Pseudomonadota > Alphaproteobacteria > Pelagibacterales > Pelagibacteraceae > Pelagibacter. Next base: position 12,610 of record CACNFE010000009.1, on the reverse strand, counting down.
TAAGAAAAGATTTCATTATATCAAATGCTATAGATGTTTTAAATCTTGACATATAATTTATGAGGTTTTTTGAAACTTCAAAAATCTATTCTCTAAATAGAATACAATATATTAGACTTAGATGGATCGCCATAATTGGACAGCTAATAACAATAAATTTTGTTAAATATGGACTTGGTTTTGAATTTAATCACATACTATCAAATTTTATTATTTATCTTGGGGCAATAAGTAACCTAGTTTTAATTTATTATTACAAAAAAAATCAAGTTTCTGACAGATCCGCTTTTATTTTTTTATGTTTGGACATTTTCCAACTAGGTTTTTTACTTTATTTAACTGGTGGAATTGTAAATCCTTTTTTTATTTTTATTATAATTCCGAGCATATTTTCATCTATATACTTAGGAAAAAAATCCAGTATTTTCTTAGTTTTAATAACAATTTTATCTGTTATCTTTCTAACTTTTTTTAATAAAGGCTTACCAGCACCATTGAATGAACATTTTCATATTAGCGATTACTATTATTATGCTATTCCAATATCATTAATAATTGCACTTGTTTTTTTAAGTTTTTTTTCAATATCTTTTGGGGCTGAAAGAAAGATTAGAGAGAACGCATTAAATAAAATGGAAGCTATAATGGCAAAAGAACACGAGCTAGTTTCTCTTGGAGGGCAAGCAGCAGCAGCAGCCCACTCACTTGGTACTCCACTATCAACAATTAAAATTGTATTGGCAGACCTAGAAAAAGAATTTAAAAATAATAAAGATATAAGTTTACTATCTAGTCAAGTGGATAGATGTATAAAAATATTACAAAAACTTAGTATGAATCCCATTACAGATGATGAGTTCTTAGATCAAAATATTTCTTTAAAAGATTATTTGATTCAAATTATAAGGTCTTTTCAAGAAATTAGCAAAAAGGAATTTATTTTAATTACTGATCAGAATAATAATCCAATTGTAATACCTAAATTAATTGAGATTGTTTATGGGCTCAGAAATTTTATAGGAAATGCAAATAAATTTTCAAAAAAAAAAATATTTATAAATCTTAAAAGTGATAATGACGAAACTATTATTAAAATAGAAGATGATGGCAAAGGTTTTTCTAAAGACATAATCTATAAATTGGGAGAGCCTTATTTAAAAGACTCCAAGCCGAGCAATAAAACTGGATTAGGTTTAGGAATTTTTATTGGTAAAACATTACTAGAAAAAAATTTTGCTACTGTAATCTGTAAAAATTCAAGAACGAGATCGGGAGCTGAGATCACAATTTTGTGGAAAAATAAAAATCTTAAATCTTTAAATTTTAATTGAGTTTTTTTCTTTCGCTAAATAAATCACTTAATTGATTTATCATAACATCCCCAAGTTCTTGAACATCAGTAATTTTAATAGCTTTGGAATAGTATCTGGAGACATCGTGACCTATCCCAATAGCTAGAATTTCTACATTACTTTTATTTTCAATAAATTTTACAGTTTTTTTTAAATGTTTTTCTAAATAATCGCCAAAATTAACACTTAAAGTACTGTCATCAACCGGCGCACCATCTGAAATAACCATCAAGATTTTTCTTTCTTCCTTTCGCTTTTGTAGTCTGCTAAAAGCCCAATTAATTGCCTCACCATCAATATTTTCTTTTAATAATCCTTCCTTTAGCATAAGTCCTAAATTATTTTTAGATATTCTCCATTGAGTATCTGCACTTTTATAAATTATGTGACGTAGATCATTTAGACGTCCAGGATTTTTTGGTTTATTTCTCTTATTCCAATCTTCTCTTGACTGACCACCTTTCCAATTTTTTGTTGTGAAGCCTAAAATTTCTACTTTAACCGCACATCTCTCGAGTGTTCTAGACAAAATATCTGCACAAATTGCAGCGATTGTTATTGGACGTCCTCGCATAGATCCAGAGTTATCAATTAATAAAGTAACGACTGTATCTTTAAATTCATAGTCCTTTTCTTTTTTAAATGATAAAGAACTATAAGGATCCATAATAACTCTTGTTAATTTTGATGTATCCAATAATCCCTCTTCTAAATCAAATTCCCAAGCTCTTTTTTGACTTGCTAATAACTGTCTTTGAAGTTTATTTGCTAGTTTTGTTATCAAATCTTGAAAAGTAATTAGTTGCTGATCTAAGTTTTTTCTTAATTTTGTTATTTCCTCTAAGCTTTCTAAATTTTCAGCTTTTGAAATTTCATCAAATTCTTTTGTGAAAACCTTATAATCCTTATCGCTAAATTCCCCTCCACCTTTTTGAATAATAGTCTCACTACTTTGCTTTTCCGAGTCTGTATCGACAATCTGCTCATCAATTTTGTGCTCGCTAAAATCATATTCGGAGTCAAAACTTTCTTCGCTATCATCTCGTTGATTATTTTCCTCATTATTATCACTATCAGTATCGGTATTATTTTGATCTGTATCACCCTCATTATTATCATTATGTTGATCTTCTTGGTTTTTACTTTCATTTGTATCATCAAATATATCCAAATTTTGTAATATCTCTGATACTTTCGAATTATAAATGTCTTGGTTTTCTAAATTTTCTAGTAAAAAATTTATATGTTTTTTTAAGGATTTATCAAAATCATTTTCCCAATAACTTAAAATTTTTTCATTAAGACTATTTAAATTTATTTTATAGAAATTCTTAAGCATATATAATTCAAATGCCTCTATTACACTTACATCTTCCTTAGAAAATAACTGATCCTTTTTTTTTGTTAAAATTTCATTTGTGTAGTTTTCTTTCAGATTTGCACCAACACCTTTAAGTATATTTGAACCTAATATTTCACATCTTATTTTTTCAGATAATTCATAAAGCTGTTTATATGATGAATTTTGTGGAAAATTATTCCTAAATATCTCTGTATTTGAAAATTTTCTTTTTAAAGCACCCGAGTCAATCTCAGCTCTATATTTAACAAAATCACTTCTACTTTCTAATTTATCTAATTCAAAAAGGTCTATTTTTGACTTTTTTTTATTTTTTTTGTCATTATTAGGAGAATAATCGTCCGCAATAGCGTTAGCAGTTGATAAAAGGGCTAATTTAAATTTTTCTTTAAAATTATCTTCTTTGCTCATTTAACTTTGAATATTCAACATAGACTCTGGCAATTCTTCACCAAAACATCTCTGGTAATATTCGGCGATTATGTTCTTTTCAATCTCATCGCATTTATTTAAAAAAGTCACTCTAAAACCATAACCAATATCTTTAAAAATTTCAGAATTCTCTACCCAATGTAAAACGGTCCTGGGACTCATAACTGTAGAAATGTCGCCAGCTATGAAACCTTTCCTAGTTAAAGTCGCAACTTTAATCATATTTGCAACTTTTTCTTTTCCTTTCGCGTTATTTAAATTTTTATTCTTGGCCAAAATTATTTCCATCTCTTTCTCTAGGCTTAAGTAATTTAAAGAAGTTACAATATTCCACCTGTCCATCTGTCCCTGGTTTATCTGCTGAGTACCATGATACAAACCTGTTGTATCACCTAGCCCTACTGTATTTGATGTTGCGAACAATCTAAAATATTTGTTTTGTTTTATTACTTTATTTTTATCAAGAAGTGTAAAACTTCCATCAGCCTCTAAAACTCTTTGGATTACAAACATCACGTCAGGTCTACCAGCATCATACTCGTCAAAGACTAAAGCAACAGGATTTTGAATTGACCAAGGTAGAATCCCTTCTTTAAATTCTGTTATTTGTTTACCATCTTTAATTGTTATTGCATCTTTACCAATTAAATCAATTCTACTAACGTGACTGTCTAGATTTATACGAATGCAAGGCCAATTTAATCTTGCTGCTACTTGTTCTATATGTGTAGATTTACCTGTACCATGATAACCTTGAACAAGGACTCTTTTATTAAATGAGAATCCCGAAAGTATCGCTAGTGTTGTATCTCTATCAAATATATAATTTTTATCAATTTCAGGAACATAATCGTTTTTTTTCGAAAAAGCCTCGACCTCAATCTCAGAGTCAATCCCAAAAGTTTGTTTAACTGATAATTTTATATCAGGTTTGATGTTTAAATTATTTATCAATGTTTTTCCTATAAGTATTTTTTAATTGTGTGTATGCTAAAGTAATTACTTTAAGCTTTTCTTCATAATTTTTATCTCCAGAATTAATATCAGGGTGAAATTTTTTAACAAGTTTTTTAAACTTCTGCTGTATTTTGTCCCATTTTAAACCAACTGAAATACCCAAGACAGCAAAGGCTTTTATATCATTGTTAGTAAATTTCAAATTTCCTTTAGTATTAAATTGTTTTTTAAATTTTAAATCATCGAATCCATCATTTAATGCATTATTCCATAATACCTTAAAAAAATTATCTGATGAGCTAAAACCTTGTGTTGGCTTATGCCATATTGCGTCACTTTTAAGAAACTGCATCACCTCTCTATCGCTCATACCTGAAAAATAATTCCAGTTTTTGTTAAATTCTTTAACATGCTTTAAGCATAATAGTCTAAAGTTCTTGCTATTATCTTTCTCTATTGGCGCTTTGTATTCTCCTATTTCAAAGCAATTATTCCAATCACAAATTGTTTTCATGCTATATAATAATATAATTTTTATGGATATAAAAACATTAAATTTAGAAATTAAAAAAAAAATTCAAGAAAAAATTTCCTGTGAAAAAATATCAATTGAGGATAAAACATTTTTACATGTTAATCATAAAAGTCATAATAAAAATAAGTATCACATCAAATTAATTATTAAATCAAATGAGCTCAGGTTACTAAGTAAAATAGATTCAAATAAAAAAATTTATAATATTTTATCAAATGAAATTCAAAATTATATTCATTCAATCCAGATTCAAATATTATAAAATTGAAGCCTTATAAATTTAGAGATCTTATTTAAATCAAAAAAATTATTATATGTTACACTTCCAATTTTTTTAATTAAAATTAAATTTATTTTATTACTATTATTTTTTTTATCGTTCTTCATAAACCCTAATAGTTTACTTACATCTTTTTTACTAAAATAATTTTTTAAATTTAGTGATTTATCAATAGCGTAAATATGCTTTATTATTAAATTATGCTCTCTCAGTTTCAAAAATTTCTCTTTTAAACTAAATTCGGAGGCACTCTTAATTCCTAGCAAAACTGCCTCACCATGATTTAGCTTTTTCGAGTATTTGTATGCAGCTTCGTAAGAATGTGCAAAAGTATGTCCAAGGTTAAGAGTCTTTCTTAAGTTTTTTTCCTTTTCGTCTTTTTCGACTATTTTTTTTTTAATCAAACAACTTTTATAAATAGCTTTATTAATAAATGGTTGTTTAAGTTTGATTATTTTATCAAAATTCTTAAGCAAAAAATTAAAGAACTTTTTGTCAGAAATAATAGAGTGTTTAAAAATTTCTGCATATCCACAAATGATTTCTCTTTTTGGAAGAGATTTTAAGAAGTCAATGTCAGCTATAACTAGATTTGGTTGATAAAAAGATCCTATTAAATTTTTACCAAAGCTAGTGTTAATACCGGTTTTTCCACCTATACTACTATCAACTTGCGCTAATAAAGTTGTTGGTATGTTAATAAATTTTAGCCCTCTTTTAAAAATACTTGCGGCAAATCCAGAAACGTCACCAACAACTCCGCCTCCAACTGCAATTAAAGTATCATTTCTATTAAAGTTATATTTTTGCATTACCTTTAGTAATTTATTTACATTATGCTGGTCTTTATTTTTTTCACTTGATGAAAATTTATACAAAATCACTTTTTTTTTGATTTTTTGTTTTAATTTTTTGATCATCTTAAATGGGACTTTGCTATCAAACACAATCAAATATTTTTCAGACTTAGGTAATTTAGACTTTAAAATTTTATCAAGTTTATTAATTAGATTTGAGCCGATTAAAATCTCATATTTTGAATTCGTTGTACTGATTATAATTTTATTATTTTTCATATATTTCTAAAATTTTTTTGACAATTTCTTGTTTTGATAGTTTATCACAATTAATTTTAAATTTTGCCAAAGAATATATTTTAGCTCTTTTTTCAATCAATTTGATTAAATCATTCTTTTTTAAACTATTAGTAATAGGTCTTTTTTTACTCTTTGTTAATCTAGAAGTTAGAGTTTCTTTATCCCATTTAAGCCATATTGAAAAATCATTTTTAAGTATTTTTGATCTAATTTTTTCATTTAAAAATGCTCCTCCTCCTAATGCAATAATATTGTTTGATTTTTTTAGAATTTCTAAAGTTTTTTTTTCCTCAATTTTTCTAAAAAACTCTTCTCCTTCGGTTTGAAAAATTTCTGCAATTTCCAAACCAATTTCTTCGATAATTAATTTATCAATATCATAAAGTTTTAGACCAGTAATTTTTGCCAACAATTTGCCCAAACTACTTTTTCCAGATCCAGGCATGCCTAGTAAAACAAGGTTTTTTTTCATATAAATAAATATCTCTATTGAAAAAACATAATATTGTCTTAATTTGATTTAATATAAAAACGTTATATGTATTTTCAAAAAAAGCAAGCAATTGGTAAGTCTAACTATTTAATGAAGTTAATTATTAAAATTGCGTTTGTATTTTTTTTATTTTTTATAATACTACTCTTAGTAGATCAAATTAATTTTCCCTCCCCGAATAAAAAGATTGAAAAAATAATCCCTAATGAAAATCTTCAAGTTATTAAATAAAATTTTTTTATTAAAAATTTTATTTTCTTTCGTATTCTTTACAAACCTCTTTTCAAATGAGCCAGTAGATATATGGAGTATCAATAATAACTCAAATAATGAGAATAGTATTGAGCAAAATAATTTAGAGGAACCAGAAGGTGACACATTAGTTATACAAACACTTAATAATCAATCAACCACATCAATCGAATTAGATAATAAAATAAATGTAGACGAAAAAAATTATCTTGTTGGTTTATTTGATCCTGCTGAACATGATTTAACTTTAAACATGTGGCAATTATCAGATGGAGAAAAAATATTAAATATTGTTGAGAAATTAAATAAACTTAATTTGTCAAACGATGCAAAAGATTTATATAATAAATTAATTTTAACGAATGCTCTTCCACCAAAAAATAATTTAACTATAGATGAATTTCTTAAACTAAAGAGTAATTGGCTTATAAGAGTAAATGATTTAAATCTAATAAAGGAATTTTTATTAAAAAATTCTGAAAAAATTGACCAGGATTTAGTTAAGTATTATTTAGAACAAAATTTATCAAACAATAATTTAAATGATGCTTGTCAAATTCTTTCAAATTTAGGGTCTTTTGATGAGGATAAATATTTGGCCAAATTCAAAGTTTATTGTTTTATTTATAAAGATCAAAATGAAATTGCTCAAATGCAATTTGATCTTTTAAAGGAAAATGGTTTCAAAGATAAATTTTTTGAAAAAAAATTTGAATATTTAATGGGTTATTCAGACGAAATTGATTCTACAATCTCAGAAAAAAATATTTTAGATTTCCATTTATCTCACAAAACAAATCCAAATTTTTCGTATATACCAAAAGATAGTACAAATCAGCTTATTTGGAATTATCTAAGAAATAATAATTTATTGATTAGTATAGATGAAGTTGCAATTGAAGATGATGCAAAGGTAATTTCAATTGAAAAAGAAACTCATAAGGGCAACTACTCAGAAAGTGATTTGTTAAATTTATATTCTAGGTATAAATTTAATATTAATCAGCTCATTTCGATTGAAGAGTCTTACAAACTACTTCCTGAAAATCAGTCAAGAGCATTGTTATATCAGGGCTATTTGCTCTCAAAAGATGACGCTTACAAAATCAAAATTTTAGAAATTTTAAAAAATAGTTTTGATAAAAGTGAAATTGGAAATGCATTAGATAAAAAATTAGTTGAAATGTTAGAAGAAATAGATGAAAAAAATATTCCATCAGAATATTTGGAATTTTACAATTATCATCTTGCTGAAAAAAGGAACCAAAATAAAAAAATAAAAATAAATAATAAAATAATTCACCAATCAAAATTAGTTAGATATTTTGAGAATAATATGGAAGTTGTTAAAGCTGAAAAAGAACTTAATAAAATGTTAAAGAAAATAAAAAAAAACCAAAAATATTACTTTTCTACTAAAGACTTAATTGTAATTGAGGCTCTTATATCTGACGGTGTTCAAATTTCAGAAAAAAATAAAGAGTATTTCGAATTGGATAGTGCAAATATACCAACTGATATTCAAGTCATGATTAATGATGGTGAAATAGCAATGATATTGCTTAGATTGGTTGAGATCATAGGCGAGGATAATTTAAAAGATTTAGGCACAGAAAGCCTTTATTTTATAATATCAACATTAAATAAACTAGGTATAGATAAAATTAGAAACGATATGATTTTAAAAACTATACCTTTAAAAGCATAAATTTAATAATACAATATATTTATGCCCTTAAAAAAAATAATTACTGTTCCTAGTGAAACTTTAAGAAAAGTATCTGAACCATTAGAAAACGTTGGTAAAGCGGAAAAAAAACTAATCAAGGATTTATTTGAAACTATGTATCACAATAAAGGAATTGGTCTTGCAGCAATTCAAGTAGGTATACCAAAAAGAATAATAGTTTTAGACGTATCTAAAGATGAGAAAAAAAAAGATCCTTTATGTTTTATAAATCCTATAATTAAAAAACAAAGTGATGAAAAATCGGTTTATGAAGAGGGCTGCCTTAGTTTGCCAGATACTTTTATAGAAATTGAAAGGCCAAAACTTTGCTGGGTCGAGTATATTGATATAGATGGTAAAAAGAAAGAAATTAAATGTGATGATTTATTATCAACTTGTATTCAACATGAAATAAACCATTTAGATGGTCGTTTGATAATTGATTATTTATCGAAACTCAAAAGAGATATAATAATTAAAAAACTCTCAAAAACTAAACAAGACCCTGATAGAATAGTTGTTTAAAAATGCTTAAAAAAATTGTTTTTATGGGTACGTCTGTTTTTGCTGTAAAAATATTGAAATCTTTATATCAGAATGGATATCCCATAGCCACTGTTTATACGCAAGCTCCAAAAAAATCTAATAGAGGTATGAGAGTAACCAAATCCCCTGTCCATTCGATTTCTGAGACATTGAGTTTAGAAGTTAGAACACCAGTCACTTTAAAGAATAATCAAGAAGAGTATGAATATTTAAAAAATATAGATGCTCATATGTGCCTGGTGATAGCATACGGTCAAATGATTCCTGAAAGTTTTTTAAATTTAACAAAAAAAGGATTCATAAATATTCATGCGTCTTTACTCCCCAAATATAGAGGAGCTGCTCCAATTCAAAGAGCCATAATGAATTTAGAAAAAAAAACTGGAATAAGTATCATGAAAATTAATTCTCAATTAGATGAAGGACCAGTATGTAAATCTTATGAAATTGATATTGATGAAAATGATAGCTCAGATGATTTATCAGAAAAATTATCTGATTTAGCAGTAGAAAAAATATTAGATGATATCGATGACATATTAGATGATAAAGCTAAATTTAAGGATCAAGATCACAGCAAGGCTACTTATGCAAAAAAAATTGATAAAAAAGAGAGCAGTATTGATTGGAACACACCTGCTAAGAGTGTTATTGCAAAAATAAATGGATTAAATGGTGCTCATTTTATTTTCCAGGGAGCTAGATACAAAATTCTTAAAGCTGAATTAAATAATTTGAATGGAAAGCCTGGTGAAATTATTGGAGATAGTTTAGAGATTGCTTGTAAAGAAAAGTCTATTAAAGTCATGATGATACAGAGAGAGGGAAAAAAGCCTCAAAAAACACCCGAGTTCTTATTAGGCTCTCAAATAAAAAAAGGTCTTTTTTTAAGCAATGTATAGATACCAAATTTTGATAGAGTACGAGGGCTCAAAATTTATTGGATGGCAAACACAAAAAAAAGGAAATTCTGTTCAAAAAACTATTGAAATAATTCTATCTAGGTTACTTAAAACACAAATTAAATTGATAGGTGCGGGAAGACTCGACGCAGGGGCACATGCCATAGAGCAATCAGCACATTTTGAAACTACAAAAATTATTACTAATAAAAAAAAGTTATTAAATTCTCTGAATCACTTTTTAAAAAAAAAGTTAATTTCAATTATTTCAATAATAAAAAAAAAAGATGATTTTCATGCAAGATATTCTGCTAAATTTAGGATTTATAAATACATAATATTTAATAGAGAGAGCAACCCCTCAATTTTTTTAAATAGAGGATGGCATATTAAAAATAAAATAGATGTTCAGACAATGAAAAAGGGAGCAAAGTTATTAGAGGGCAAAAAAGATTTTTCGACTTTCAGAGCTTCGACATGTTCAGCAAAGAGCCCAATTAAAACTATGAGTTATGTTAAAATAAAAAAAAATAAAAATTTAATCGAAATTAAATTTAAATCTCAATCCTTTTTGCAGCAACAAGTGAGATCTATGGTTGGATGTTTGAAAGTTTTAGGAGAAAAAAAGTGGAATATAAAAAAATTTAAATATGTTTTAGTCTCAAAGGAAAGAAAATTGTGTGCTCCACCAGCACCATCGTATGGATTATTTCTAGAAAAGGTTATCTATTAATAGATAGAATTTTATTATTTTTTATACTTAAAGAGTACCATCCCAGAATTTATATCTAAGAAGAGTTATTTGTTTATTTTTTTGTTACTCATTGCAAATTTTCGATTAAGACGCCACCTGCTCTCTTCACGAATAATCCAACCGCAGCAATTTTTTGCACCACATCTACATGGAAACGTCGTATAATCCTCCTTACAAAAACTAAATCCATAGTCATAAGTAAGTTCCTCATTTTTTTTTATATCTCGAATTGCTGTTACCCAAATTTTAAATCCAGTGCCCTCAACCTCGCAATTTGGACTACACGAATGATTAATAAGTCTTGCTGTGTTCCAAGAAAAGTCCCCATCTAAAGAAAATCTTTTATTTAAATCGAACAAATAAATATCTTTTGAGTTGTCGAATTTTGGATTTTCTTCAACTTGTTTATTTGAAATTATTTTTCCTTTATAGCGAATTATTCTAGTTCCAGATTTAATATTTTTAGCTGCAACTAATCCTTTTTTATCTATGTTCGACTTGATTACTTTATATAGTTTCATGAATCTTGTTTATTAAAAATGTTTATTTTATCAACTAAATTCTAAGAGTGCGTTAACATGTTCATTAGAACTTTCAGCTAAGGCATTTAAATCATAACCACCCTCTAAAATAGATACAACTCTTCCTTTGGTAAATTCGTTGGTTGCTAAAATAGCTCTTTTAGTAATTTCATAAAAATCTCTTGGTAATAATTTAAAATTTGCGAGGGGGTCTCGCTGTTCTGCATCAAAACCCATGCTTATAAGCAAAAATTCTGGTTGAAATTTTATCAATTTATCTAAAACTCTATCAAAGGCGTTAAAATATTCCCGAGAGCCAGTACCAGCGGGCAAAGGTACATTAAAAATATTGTCATGATTTCCTTTTTCTTGTTCACTACCAGTTCCAGGATAAAATGGATATTGATGAGTTGATAAACATAAAACTTTTTCATTATCGTAAAAAATATCACTCGTGCCATTGAAATGATGCACATCTGGATCAAGTATTGCTATTTTTTTATACTTATATTTGTCAATGAGATAGTGTGCACCAATAGCTACATTATTGTATATGCAAAAACCCATCGCTTTATCTTTTTCTGCGTGATGTCCAAAATGAGACCAGTGCCCCCTAGTTAAAGAGGGCACTGGTCCCCAGGCGGTCTTACGACGCAAAAAGCGTTTTTATATTTTTTTTGTTCGACAGAATCTATTGCATTTAAAATTGAACCTACAGCATCCCTTGTTGCTTTTTCACTACCTGGTGAAATTACAGTATCTCCATCTAAGAATTTAAATCCTTCTTTTGGAAAGCTCTTTTGAACCATATCAATATACTTTTTGTCATGTACTTTCTTTAAAATATCTAAATCAAATTTTTTAGGTTTATCCCAAATTAAATCATTTCTTTTTTTCAATTTTTCAGTAATTGCAACAACTCTTTCAGGTCTTTCTGGATGACCATCACCTGTTAAATGGTTTATTGATGAATCTGAAGTTATAATTGCAGTGCTCAATTAAAATAATTTTGTAAAATTTGATTATATATTCTTGTTAATTTTTTTAAATCTGACACAGAAGTTTTTTCATCAATCTGATGTATAGTTTTATTTCTCAAGCCCAATTCTAATCTAGGTATTTTACCAAGAAAACGACTATCACTAGTGCCTCCTCTACAATTTAATTTTGGAGAATTACCAGTTACTTTTTTGACAATTTTTTTTACCATTAAGATATTTTTATTTGGCTGAGTATAAAAAGCCTCCCCACTAACTCTATATTCTATTTTTACTCGACATTTCTCTTTTTTAGCTACTGAACTGATTATTTGATTTAATTTTTTCTTCAAAGAAGATGATTTATATTTAGTGTTAAATCTAACATTAAATTTTGCATTACCTGATTGAGGTACAACATTT
>CACNFE010000008.1 GCA_902619595.1 uncultured Pelagibacteraceae bacterium | reverse complement strand
ATTAATTGAAAATAAAATAAAAGTAAAAACAGTTTTTGGCGTATATGAAAAAGAGAGAGATATTCTTATAGCAAATTCAAAATTAGTTTTAAATATGCATATGTATGACTCAAAAATTTTTGAAATTATAAGAGTTTTTTATTTACTTACAAATGGTGTCACAGTTGTAAGTGAGGTGGGTAGCGATACAAAATCAAATAATAAATACCTTGACTCAATTTGTGCATGTGAATATGAGCAAATATGTGAAAAAATTATTGTATTCAGGGGAATTGAATTTAAAAGGTTATCATTCAAAAGATGAGCACCAATTAATATATTTATATTTGAAGGATCAGGGTCAAAGAAGTTAAATGAAATTTGAGCTTCTTTATTTAAATCTTTAATAGAAAAGTAGATTAATTCAGCGATTTCTTTAAAAGCTAAGTAGTGTATATAATTTTTAGGTTTTATTACACATACGTTAATCATACTTATGGTGAGCCGTGTTGGACTCGAACCAACGACCCATTCCTTAAAAGGGAATTGCTCTACCAACTGAGCTAACGGCCCAAAGAGGTTTCTTATAAGGTTTTTTTTAATATAATCAACGAATAAAAAGCATCACAAGATATCTATATATTTATCGTGAAACTTTAAAAATGTTCCTTTTTTAATATTATCTCTTATAGAGTGCATTAATTCTTGATAAAAGTTAATATTATGAAGAGTTAACAACATCGATGCTAATATTTCATTCGTATTAAATAAATGATTTAAATAATTTTTTGAATATTTATTAAGGTTAAATTTGTCACAATTAGCATCTAGAGGCATATTGTCCTTCTGATACTTTGAATTTCTTAAATTTATTCTTCCTTGCCAAGTAAATGCTAATCCTGTTCTACCCGATCGAGAGGGCATGACACAATCAAACATATCTATACCTCGTTTTACAGCACCTAAAATATCTGCTGGTGTTCCAACACCCATTAAATATCGTGGTTTATCAGCAGGCATAAATTTTGTAATACCATCTAAAACATCAAACATTTCTGTTTGGGTTTCTCCTACTGCTAATCCTCCTACAGCATATCCATCGAAATCTATTTTTACTAATTGTTCTAATGACTCTTTTCTTAAATCGTTAAATAATCCTCCTTGAATTATCCCAAATAATGCTTTGTGTGGATTCAAACCAAAAGCTTTTTTTGATCTTTGTGCCCAATATGTTGATAGAGAAAGCGACTTCTTAATAATATTTTTATCAACAGTTTTTTTGGGACATTCATCTAATACCATTAAAATATCTGAGTTTAGTCCTTTTTGAATTTTAATACTCTCTTCGGGACTTAGAACAAACTCTTTACCATCAATGTGCGAATTAAATATTGCTCCTTTTTCGCTATCAATCTTTGTTAATTTAGATAATGACATTACTTGAAAACCACCAGAGTCTGTTAATATTGGATAAGGCCAATTCATAAATTTATGTAAACCTCCAGCACTAACCACTCTATCGACTCCTGGTCTTATCATTAAATGATATGTGTTACCTAAAATTACATCAGAACCAGTTTCTTTTATGTCATCCATAAAAGTTGCCTTAACAGTAGCTTGGGTTCCTACGGGCATAAACGCAGGTGTTCTAATGTCACCCCTATGAGTACTTATTATACCTGTTCGTGCTAAATGATCATTGCTTTCAACATTAAAAGTAAATTTTTTTAATGTCATTCAACATACTATTTAGATTTAAAACTTAATATTTTGTCTGGATCACTAACAGACCCGTTAGGTCCATCACCTCTTTTAATTTTTTCGACAAATTCCATACCTTTGATGACTTTACCAAATACAGTATAACTTCTATCCAAATGAGATGCTTCTTCGAAACAAATAAAAAATTGACTATTTGCACTATCTGGATTTGATGACCTTGCCATCGAAACTGTACCTTTTACATGAGGCATATTATTAAATTCAGCTTTTAGATCAGGTAAATCTGAACCACCCATACCTGCTCTACTCAAATCAAAATCTTTACTTGAGGAATTTCCAAACTTTACATCACCTGTCTGTGCCATAAAACCATCAATAACTCTGTGAAAGACAACGTTATCATAAAGTCCATCATTTGCTAATTTTTGTATTCTTTCAACATGTTTTGGTGCTACATCAGGAAATAATTGAATTTCAACATCTCCATCTTTTAATTTAAGTATCATAATATTCTCCTTTGATTGGGTTATGTTTGTTATTAATAAGAAAAAAAAGATTAAAATATAAAATTTATTCATACTTTTGTTTTAAAGCTTTTATTACACTCTTTGAAGTAAATTTATTTATTGGTCCACCTAATTCGATAATCTCTTTTACAAATTTTGATGAAATAATTTGATTTTCTAAATCAGACATTAAAAACATAGTTTCCACGTTAGTATTTAATTTTCTGTTCATTCCAGCAAGTTGAAATTCATATTCAAAATCAGAAACAGCTCTAAGCCCTCTTAGAATTATATTAGCTTTCATTTTTTTACATAAAGCTGTAGTTAAAGAATTAAATGAAATTATCTTAATTTTACTTTGACTCATTTTTAAATCAGTAAAAAGAGATTTTCTGACCAAAGAAACTCTTTCCTCAGAGTTAAAGAGGTAATTTTTATTACTATTTTCAGAAATTGCTACTATTAATCTGTCTCCAATTTTTAGGGCTTTTTTAATTAAATCAATATGTCCAAAGGTAATTGGATCAAAAGTTCCTGGATATAAAATAGTTTTCATTATATTAAATTATCATCAATTTTAATTGCCGATACTACTTTTTCATCCCCTGTTAGCTTTATTATTCTTACACCTTGGGTATTTCTACCAGCAACTCTAATTTCTTTCACCGCTACTCTGATAACTCTTCCTTTATTAGTTGATATTAAAATTTCATCACCTTCATTTACAGAAAAAGAAGAGGAGACATTTCCATTTCGTGTCGAATTCACAATACCGATTATTCCCTTTCCTCCTCTATTTGTAACTCTAAAATCATGATCCAATGTTCTTTTGCCATAACCATTTTCTGTGATGGATAAAATAAATTTTTCTTTTGCTTTAGATTCTAAAGCTTCATCTTTACTTTTCTTTTTTGAGTTTTTCTCCTCATTATGTTGAATTATAGATAAAGAAACTACTTCATCGTTTTCAGCTAGATTCAATCCTCTAATACCTTTTGAAGACCTTCCTTTAAAAACCCTAAGTTTTTTTGACTCAAATCTTATGCATTTTCCAAGCTTGGTACTCAAAATAATGTCTTGATCATTTTTGCAAATTTTTACACCTATAATTCTGTCATTATTATCCAATTTCAAAGCAATTTTACCAGAGGCATTTATAGATGAAAAATCATCCAAACTATTTTTTCTTATTTTGCCCTTACTTGTTGCAAAAACTATATGCATATCACCTATTTTTTCTTTTTCTTCAGGAAAAGGCATAATTGAACTTATAGATTGGTGGTTTTTAAGAGGTAATATATTAAACAATGATTTGCCTTTTGATGCAGATGTGCCCTCAGGTATTTTCCATGCTTTGATTTTGTATACTAGACCTTCAGTAGAGAAAAATAAAACTGATGTGTGTGTATTTACAGATAGGGTTTGTACAACAGAATCTTCTTGTCGTGTTTTTATACCTGCTTTTCCCTTCCCGCCTCTTTTTTGTTGTTTAACCGCACTTAATGATCCTCTTTTTATGTAGCCTTGTAAAGTCACTGTTATCAAAACAGATTCTTTCTGAATTGTTTCTTCAATATCATAATTCAAGACAGCATCTATAATTTTAGTTCTTCTTGGAACTGAAAATTTTTCTTTAATAGCCTTAAGCTCACTACTTATTACATTCATTAATTCTTTTTTTGAGTTAATTATTTTTTTAAATTGAGCTATAAGATCTGAAAGTTTTTTTATTTCTACTTCTATCTCATTGATACCTAAAGCCGTAAGTTTTTGTAATCTTAATTCTAATATAGAATTGATTTGTATATCAGTAAGACTATATGAACTTTTTGAGTTTTTTCCTTCAATCATTTTTATAAATTTCATTGATTTATTAATTTTCCATTTTATTTTCGATAATTCTTTTTTTGCATCATCAGGTGTTTTTGATGATCTGATTACTTTTATAACTTTATCTAAATTTTCGACTGAAACTGATAACCCAATTAAAACATGTGCTCTATCTTCTGCTTTTTTTAAATCATATTTTGTTTTTTTAATTACGACATCTTCTCTAAATTTTAAAAAATGATCTATAAAATCTTTAAGGTTACATGTTTTGGGTTTTTGATCTACAATAGCTAGAGTGTTAAATCCAAACGAGCTTTCTATTGAAGTATACTTATACAATTGTCTTTTAACAGTTTCTGGCTCAACACCTCTTCTTAAGTCAATTGCAACTCTAACACCTTCTCTATTTGACTCGTCACGAATATCGCTAATACCCTCAATCTTTTTTTCTCTGACAAGTTCTACAATTCTTTCATTGAGTGATGATTTGTTAACCTGATAAGGTATTGATGTTATAACAATTCTTTCTTTTCCATTAGTTCTTTGCTCTATTTTAATTTCTCCCCTAATTTTAAATGAGCCTCTTCCATTTTTATAACCTTCTTTAATTATATTTTTTCCTATTATTGTTCCACCAGTTGGAAAATCTGGCCCAGGAATATGTTTCATTAATTCGTTTATTTTTATATCTCTGTTATTAATGAAAGCTAAAGTACCATCTATCACTTCTCCAAGATTGTGAGGAGGAATACTTGTTGCCATACCAACAGCTATACCACCAGCACCATTTACTAATAAATTTGGATATTGCGCAGGCAAAACAACAGGCTCTTTTTCGGTTTCATCGTAGTTGCTCTTAAAATTTACAGTTTCTTTATCAATATCGTCGATTAAAAACTGTGAAATTTTTGCAAGTTTTGTCTCTGTATATCTCATAGCTGCTGGAGGGTCTCCATCAATAGATCCAAAATTTCCCTGACCATCTATAAGAGGAAGGCTCATTGAAAATTCTTGTACCATTCTTACCAAAGCATCGTAAACAGCTTGATCACCATGAGGATGATATTTACCTATTACATCACCAACAATTCTTGCTGATTTTCTAAATTGTTTTGACCAATCGAAACCTCCTTTATGCATAGCATATATAATTCTTCTATGAACAGGTTTGAGACCGTCCCTAACATCAGGAAGAGCTCGACTTACAATTACACTCATTGCATATGATAGATAAGATGAGCTCATCTCATCATACATAGCTATGGGTTTTATATTATTGTTTTTAATTTTTTCAATTTCTGGCATAAAAACTAAAATGGAATTTCATCATCCAAATCGTTTTGAGATGCTTGAGACGTATTTTCAATTGATTGATTGTTATCTTGATTTGATGATATTGAACTATTACCACTACCTAACATTGTGAGTGATGAGTTATATCCTTGGATAACTACTTCAGTAGAATATTTATCCTGACCAGTACTTTCATCTTTCCATTTTCTAGTTGAAATCTGGCCCTCTACATAAATTTGAGCACCCTTTTTTAGATACTGCTTAACAACATTTACTAAACCTTCATTAAATACAACTATACGGTGCCACTCCGTTTTTTCTTTTTTTTCACCAGTATTTTTATCTTTCCATGATTGACTAGTAGCTAAACTAAGCCTAGCAACACTTTTCCCATTTACCATTTCTTTTATTTCAGGATCTGCGCCTAAACGACCAATTAATAATACTTTATTTAAACTTCCAGCCATAATATTTTAAAGATGATATAAATATAATTAATATTTATATCATAAAACAACTTGAATATTAATTTTATTTATTTAAAGCAACAAAAATTATGCTCAAAAACATAGTTATTAAAGGGGCAAAAGAACATAATTTAAAAAATGTATCTTTGACCATTCCTAAAGAAAAATTTGTGGTAATTACAGGACTTTCTGGGTCAGGTAAATCCTCATTAGCCTTTGACACAATCTATGCTGAAGGTCAAAGAAGATATGTGGAAAGTCTATCAGCTTACGCACGTCAATTTTTAGACAAGATGAAAAAACCAAATGTTGATTTGATTGAAGGACTAAGTCCAGCAATTTCAATTGAGCAAAAGAATACTTCCAAAAATCCTAGATCTACTGTTGCCACAGTTACAGAAATTTATGACTATATGAGAGTACTCTATGCACGAGTTGGTATACCCTACTCACCCTTTACTGGAAAAAAAATTGAATCACAAACTATTACTCAAATGGTTGATAAAATTAAAGAGATACCAAAAAAATCAACTATTTATGTTTTTGCACCAGTAGTAAGAGGTCGTAAGGGTGAATACAAAAAAGATATACAGGGTTTTAAAAGACGTGGTTTTAGAAAGATTAAAGTTGATGGTCAGCTTTACGAAATTGATAAAGTTCCTGAATTAAATAAAAAAGTAAAACACGATATTTACGTTTTGGTTGATCGTATAGTTTTGAATAGTGATTTAGGTAATAGATTAGCCGAGTCACTTGAAACAGCTTTAAATCTTTCAAATGGTTTAGTTTTTATTGAACATGAAAACGAAACATTGCCTGCAAAATATAGAAAAACTGAGAAGATAATATTTTCATCAAAATTTGCATGCCCTGAAAGTGGTTTTACTATTGAAGAGATTGAACCAAGATTATTTTCTTTCAACAGTCCTTATGGTGCTTGTGAAGAGTGTGAAGGTATAGGTATTAAATTAAATGTGGATCCAAATCTAGTTGTGCCTAATGTAAAAAAAACCATAGCTGATGGTGCTATAGAACCATGGGCTAAATCTTCAAGCTTATATTATGCACAAACATTATCATCTTTAGCAAAACATTATGATTTTTCTCTTAATGATAAATGGGAAAAACTTCCCAAAAAAATAAAGGATATAATTTTGTATGGATCTGATGAAGAGGAAATAAAATTTAGCTATGATGATGGATATGAGAAATATTCACATAAAAAAACATTTGAGGGTGTGATTAATAATCTTGAACGTAGATATTTGGAAACCGATAGTGATTGGAAAAGAGAGGAGATATCACAATATCAATCTGATACAAAGTGTGAAGTATGTAAAGGATATAGACTAAAAGAGGAAGCCTTATGTGTAAGAATTGATAGTCTTCATATAAGTCAGGTTACTGAAAAATCAATAACAGAGGCCCAAATTTGGTTTAAAGATCTAGAAAATAATTTGAGCAAAAGAGATCTGAAAATTGCAGAACATATACTAAAAGAAATCAATGAAAGATTAAATTTTTTATTAAACGTTGGTCTTGACTATCTAACCCTATCAAGAGAGTCTGGAACTTTGTCAGGTGGTGAAGCACAAAGAATTAGATTAGCCTCACAAATAGGATCAGGTTTAACAGGTGTCTTATATGTTTTAGATGAACCGTCTATTGGCTTACACCAAAAAGATAATGTTAAATTAATAAACGCTTTAAAAAGATTAAGAGATTTAGGTAATACTGTAATCGTGGTTGAACATGATACAGAGACAATGGAAAATGCTGATCACATTATAGACTTGGGACCAGAGGCAGGAAATAGAGGTGGTGAAGTAATAGCGCAAGGTTCATTTTCTGATATTACTAAAAATGAAACTAGTATAACCGGCAAATACCTTTCAAATAAAAAGTATATTCCAATACCAAAAAATAGAAAGTTAGCAAAAAATGGAAGATTTTTACAATTAGGTGGAGCTACAGGTAATAATTTAAAAAATGTAAATTTAAAAATTCCATTTGGATGTTTTACTTGTGTTACAGGTGTATCTGGTAGTGGAAAATCAACTTTAATCTTACAAACACTTTATAATGCCTTAAACTTAAGTTTAAATAATAACAAATCTAGAAAGATACCAATGCCTTTTAAAACTTTTAAAGGGATAGAGTTGGTAGATAAAATAATAAATATTGATCAATCCCCAATTGGAAGAACTCCAAGATCAAATCCCGCAACATACACAGGAGCATTTGGTCCTATAAGAGATTGGTTCACAAGTTTACCAGAGTCTAAAAGCAGAGGTTATAAACCAGGAAGATTTTCTTTTAACGTTAGAGGCGGAAGATGTGAAGCATGCGAAGGAGATGGAGTTATAACATATGAAATGCATTTTTTACCTGACGTATATATAACTTGTGATGAATGCAAAGGAAGTCGTTACAACAGGGAAACTCTAGAAATAAAATTTAAAGATAAAAGTATAGCAGATGTTCTTAATATGACAGTTGATGAAGGATGTGAGTACTTTGAAAATATTCCAAATATAAGATCAAAACTTTTAACTTTGAAAAAAGTTGGATTGGGATATATAAAAATTGGCCAACAAGCTACAACCTTATCTGGTGGAGAAGCACAAAGGATCAAATTAGCTAAAGAACTTTCCAGAAGATCTACAGGAAGAACTATCTATATATTGGATGAACCTACAACAGGACTTCATCAACATGATATCAAAAAACTTTTAGAAATATTGCATACTTTTGTTGCTACAGGAAATACTGTTGTGGTTATTGAACATAACCTAGATGTAATTAAGACCGCTGACCACATTATTGATATGGGCCCAGATGGGGGTGTTAAAGGTGGAAATATTATCGCAGAGGGAAAACCTGAGGAAATAATTAAAATTAAAGCTAGTTATACTGGTCAATTTTTAAAGGAAATGCTTGAAAATAAAATCAAAAAAATTGCCTAAAGACAAATAAAAATATATTATTATAGCTTTATGAATAAAATTTTATCATCGTTACCAAAAACAATTCACACTTCAATAGCAATATCAATTTTACTTTTTTTAGGACTTTTTTTTAATAACGAGGGTTTTGATTTTGATAGGATTTTTTGGAGTTGGTTATTAAGATATATCCACGTAGTAGTAGCAATAATGTGGATTGGATTATTGTGGTACTTTAATTTTGTTCAAATTCCCAACATGCCAAACATTCCAGATGACCAAAAACCAGCAATAGGTAAAGTAATAGCTCCTGCTGCACTTTTTTATTTTAGATGGGCTGCTTTTGCTACTATCGTATCCGGTCTTATACTCGCATGGCTTAATGGTTATGTGCATGATGCATTAATATTAGGCATAGGATCTGGTGGCGGCAAAAATACTGCTATTGGAATAGGTATGTGGCTTGGTTTGATAATGGCTTACAACGTTTGGTTCGTAATTTGGCCTAACCAAAAAAGAGCTCTTGGTATTGTGGAGAGTGATCCTGAAACGAAAGCAAAATCTGCAAAAACAGCTATGCTATTTTCAAGGACTAATACGATACTTTCCTTGCCAATGTTATTATCAATGGTGGCTGCTCAAAACCTATATTAATTCTCTTCTTTAACAATAGTTTTATAGTTAACTTTTAAGTTTACTAATATTGGATTCGCTATAAAAATTGACGAATAAGTACCAAGAATAACACCTAGTATCATAGCAAAAGAAAATCCTTTTAAAATCTCACCTCCAAATAAAAATATTGATAGTAATGCCAATAGCGTTGTTACTGATGTAATTATAGTTCTAGATAAAGTTTCATTGATAGAAAGATTTGTTAAATCAAAAATTTTTAAATCAATATGCTTTTTCAAATTTTCTCTAACCCTATCGAAAATTACAACTGTATCGTTCATTGAGTATCCAACTATAGTTAAAATTGCAGCAACAATAGAAAGGTTTACCTCTAGACCTATTAAAGAGAATATACCCATAGTTATAAGAACGTCATGAAATAAAGCTAGGATTGCACCAATACTGAATTGCCATTCAAAACGTATCCAAATGTAAAATAACATTGCTCCAAGCGATACAGCTATTGCTATTAAGCCACCTTTTAATAATTCTGCGCTTACTTTTGGACCTACATTTTCCACTCGCCTAATTTCGTATCCTGATCCAATTGATGCATTTAAATCCTTTTTAATATTTTGAATTAAATCTTTCTCAGGACCTTTTTTTTCAAATTTAATTAAGAAATCATAATCCTCACCAAAATTTTTTATTGCTACATCTCCTAAATTCATTTTTGAAAAAGAACTTCTTAAACTTGAAATATTAATTTGTTTATCAATAGCTCTGAGTTCAATTAAAGTTCCTCCTTTAAAGTCTATACCAAAATTTAGCCCTTTAAATATAAGTAATAAAATTGAAATAATAGCCAGTCCACTAGAGATAAGTGTAAATAATTTATAATATTTATTAAATTGAATATTTTTCATAAATTATATTTTTATTTCTTTATCTTTATTTCGAACTATGTAAAGTGATGTTAATAATCTTGCTATGAAATAAACAGAGAATAAGGTTGTTAGAATTCCAACTCCTAAAGTTATAGAAAAACCTTTTATTGGTCCTGAGCCGAGAAAAAATAGTATTATTGCAGCAATAAATGTTGTTATGTTAGCATCTAAAATAGCTGTTCTAGATTTTGTATAGCCTGAGTCAAATGCAATAAGTTGATTTTTTTCATGTACTTTTTCCTCTTTTATCCTCTCAAAAATTAAGACATTAGCATCAACAGCCATACCCACTGTTAAAATAATACCCGCAATACCTGGAAGAGTTAAAGTAGCCTCAAATAATGTGAGTATACCGACCAAAAAAAATAAATTGAAAATTAGTGCAGTATTAGCAATCAATCCAAAAATCTTATATTTAAATATCATAAAAGCTATTACTAATGAGAAACCTATAATTAAAGCTAAAACCCCAGCCTTGATAGAATCCTTTCCTAGACCAGGTCCAACAGTTCTCTCCTCAATTATATTCATAGGAGCTGGTAATGCACCAGATCTTAGTAATAAGGCAAGATCAGTTGCTGATTGAAAAGTAAAACCGCCAGTTATTTGTCCAGAGCCATCAACAATAGCCTCTTGGATTACTGGAGCACTTATTATTTTATCATCTAAAATTATAGCAAATCTTTTTCCAACGCCTGAAATTGTAGCTTTACCAAATCTTTTTGCACCCACCCTATCTAAGCTGAATGTTACAACAGTTTCATTAGTCTGAGAGTCGACTCTTGGTTGGGCATCAAGCAAATTTTCACCACTTAAAATAATTCTTTTATTTATATATACCGGAGACTCAGATCCATCTTCAAATTCCATTAAATCTGTACCAAATTCTGCTTCTGTAGATTTTGAAACAAACCTAAAGGTTAGGTTTGCTGTTTTACCAAGAAGATTTTTAATACGCATTGGATCATCGAGTCCAGGCAACTCAACAAGAATCCTATCATTGCCTCTTTTTAAAATATTTGGTTCATTTGTACCAACTTCATCAATTCTTCTTCTGACTATTTCAATAGCTTGGTCTAAAGAAGAGTTTTTGAGTTCTATAATTCCATATTTTGATAATGTTATTGTAAAAATATTATTTTGATTTTCCAAATCAAATTGATGTGATTTATATTTTTCGTAAAAAGGATTTACTGGCTCTTCTTTATTTACGAAAATATCCTTAATTAATTCAACATTTGTTTCATCGGTTTCAAATCTTATAGAATTTTGATTATAAATTTTAAGATTAAAAATATTTATATTTTTATCTTTAAAATATGTTTTTAAAAAAGTTATTTTATTTTGAAGCTCTTTTGTAATAACTGGTTTATTATCTATTTCTAATAAGAGATAAGAACCTCCTTGAAGATCAAGACCCAAATTTATTTTTTTGTTAAAGAAACTATCGTCTAATTTAGTAAAGTTTGATAAAGTGAAAAAAAGAAAAAATAATGAAGCTATTAGTATAGTAAAAATTCTTAATTTTGAAAAATAAAGCACTTTTTAAAAATTTACTATTATTTTTTTGTTTCTTGATTGGCAGTGACTAAGCTTTGAATTCCAGTAGATTTAATTATCTCAACTTTAACATTATCAGCGATCTCCACTTCAACTTTTTCAGCATCAATAATTCTATCAATTGTTCCTACGATCCCACCGACAGTAATAACTTTGTCTCCTCTTTTTAAATTTTCAACCATAATTTTATGTTCTTTTACTTTTTTTTGCTGTGGTCTTATTAAGAAAAAATAAAAAATAACAAATATTAGTATTAGTGGTATAAATTGACCTATTCCAGAATTTGACATTATTACTCCTAAGTTACTGATTTTTTATACCAAAAGATTTACTAAAACAACTCTAATTGTTATCAATCTTTTCTAAATTATTCATATATGGCTTAAGAACTTCCGGTATTATGATTGATCCATCTACTTGCTGGTAATTTTCTATTACGGCTATTAACGTTCTTCCAACTGCTAGTCCGCTTCCATTTAGAGTACCAACAAAATTTGTTTCTTTTTTTGAATTTTTATATCTTGCTTTCATTCTTCTAGCTTGAAATGAACCACATGAAGAACAGCTTGAGATTTCTCGATATTTTTTTTCAGAGGGGATCCATACTTCAATATCATAAGTTTTTTCTGCACTAAAACCCATGTCACCAGTGCATAATAAAACTTTTCTGTAAGGCAATTTTAATTGATCTAAAATATCTGTCGCACAATTAGTCATTCTTTCTAGCTCTTCTATACAATGGTTAGGCTCTACAATACTTACTAACTCAACTTTGTAAAATTGGTGTTGTCTAATCATTCCTTTTGTATCTTTGCCATAGCTTCCCGCTTCTTTACGAAAGCATGGGGTTGAAGCAACAAATCGAAGCGGTAAATTTTTTATATCTAAAATTTGATCCTTAACCATATTTGTTAAAATAACTTCTGCTGTAGGTATAAGAAATTTACGATCATTTTTATCTTCTAACACTAGTTCAAACTGGTCATTTTCAAATTTTGGCAATTGACCAGTGCCATACATAGTATTTTCATTAGCAATCAAGGGTGGCGATATCTCCAAGTAATTATTTTTATTTACATGTGTATCTATCATAAAGTTTGATAAGGCCCTCTCTAACATAGCCAGCTTTTTTGTAACAAAAACAAATCTTGAACCAGAAGTTTTGGATGCTAGATCAAAATCAAGCATTTTTAGATTATCTCCAAGATCAATATGTGACTTTGGTTTAAAATCGAAATTCTTAATTTCTCCTGACTTTTCAATTTCTAAATTTGAATTTTCATCTTTTCCCTCTGGCACATCATCTAAAGGTATATTTGGTATCGAAGATAAAATTTCATCTAATTTAAATTTAACTTGAGATTGGTCAGAGCTAATTTTTTCTATTTTTTTTGATATTTCTTTTGATTTTTCAAACAAATTTTGATCTTTTTTTTTGGAAATATCTTTTTTTTCTTTTTCTAGTAATTCTTTATTTTGAATTAAAGTCCTATTTTGTTTATCTAATTCACTAATATTATTTGTCTCTACTTTAACGTTTCTCTTAGATATTAACTTTTTAAAATTATCGAGATTATCTCTAATATCTTTTATATTATGCATGCTCTTTTTCTTTAATTTTTTTCTCTATCATACTTACAGAAAAAATAGATAATTCATACAAAATTAAAAGAGGTATAGCTAAACCTATTTGTGTTATTGGATCTGGTGGTGTTAATATTGCTGCAGCAGCAAAAATCATTACTACAACATATTTTCGTCTTTGTTTCAAAAATAACGAATCAATTAAACCAATTCTAGCAAGTAGACTTAAGACAACCGGTAATTGGAAACTTAAACCAAAAGCAAATATTAATTTCATAATTAAGGACAAATACTCATTAACTTTTGCTTCTAATTGAATTGGTAGATTTGTAATTGTGCCGCTACTTTCAAAGGAAATGAAAAATTTAATTGCGAGAGGCATTATTAAATAATAAACCAACATACCACCTAAAAGGAATAAAATTGGTGTCACGATTAAGTAAGGCATAATTGCAGCCTTTTCATTCTTATACAATGCAGGAGCGATAAATAACCAAATCTGAATTAATATAAAAGGAAATGTTATAAAAAAAGAAGTAAAAAAAGATACTTTTAAATAAGTTAAGAAGGTTTCTTGTAAAGCTGTAAAAATTAATCTTCTTTGAACTCCGTCATCTTGAACAGCTGATGAATAAGGCTCTACCAGGAAACCATAAATATACTCAGAAAAAAAATAACAAATAATAAAAAAAATAAATAAAAATATTAAACAATTAATTAATCTTTTTCTTAATTCTGCTAAATGGCTAAAAAATCCCATTTTTTCTTCACTTGGTGTCATTTAAATCTTTTTCTTTGTTGTTATCACTTTTATTTTCGTCGTTTATAATTTCATTTTCACCCAGTGTTGAAACTTCATTTTGAACGTTAGCAACATATCTTTTAGCTGAACCTATCCATGATCCAATTTTTTTTAACATTATAGGAAAATCTTTTGGACCAACTACAATGATAGCAATTGAAACTATAATTAATATTTCAAACCAGCCAATTTGTGGCATTTGATCTACTCTTTTTTATCTGTGTCTTGATTATTTTCGGATATGTTTTTTGGTGCATTATCTTCACCATCATTAGCCATTCCTTTTTTAAAACTCTTTATACCCTTTGCGACATCACCCATTAGGCTGGATATTTTTCCTCTTCCAAATAGAAGAACAACTAATATTACTACGATTGCTATTTGCCAAAAACCTATACTCATGGTTTATTTATATATCTTTTATTAAATTTTTAAAAGTACCTTTTTATTCACTTTCTTTATCTTTTAAAGTACTAGACAACATTTCATCGATATTGGAATAAATATTCTCTTTTTTTTCCTCTTGTTTTTCTTGATAAAATTTTCCTGTACCAAAAACAGATGCATCTATTGCACTTGAGTCAATTAAGCCTGCAGAACCTAATTCGTCTACTGTGGGTAAATCTGTAAGTTTTTGAAGGTTAAAATGACTTAAAAAATCGTCTGTAGTCCCATATTGGATAGGTTTCCCTGGTACATCTTTTCTACCTTGTGGTTTTACCCAATTCAATTCCATTAATATGTCTAATGTATTAGTTCCAAAAGCAACACCTCTGATTTCCTCAATTTCAGCTCTTGTCACTGGCTGGTGATAAACTATGATTGCTAAGGTCTCTATAGCAGCTTTAGATAATTTTTTTTCAACAGTTTTTTGTTGTGACATTAGGTTAGATAAGTTTTGTGCTGTCCTAAAAGACCATTTGTTTGAAATGGAGACTAAATTAATACCTCTAACAGAATAAAATTTTTGTAATTTTTCAAGGGTTTTTTTTACATTAATATTTTTTGATACTTTGACTTCAATAGATTCTATTTCTAAGGGTTCGGCAGCTGCAAACAAGATTGCTTCAACTTCACGTTCACCACTGCTTAAATTTGAAGGGAATTTAACTATATTATCTTCTTTATTTTTTTTCATTTAGTTTTCTTTAATCAAAATTTTATCAAATAATTTTTCTTGTTTTATTGATATATTTCCCTCTTTTGCCAATTCCAAAGATCCAGCAAAAATACCTGCTTGTCCTGTTCTTCTTAAATTATTTTTTTTATTAAAATTTTTAGGAATTAAATCCTCAAGATTTTTCCAATTTTTAAGTTTACCAAAATACTTTTTGATTTCATTAATCCCGTCTTCTGTTGTAAAAACTGGTAATCTTGGAATATTAATTCTTTGAAAATCTTTTGTCATTATTATGTTTGCATAGGTCTTCAAAAGCTCAAAAAGAGAAACATTGTATTCAGAACTATATATAGATTTAATTTGTCCCTTTACACCTCTCATAAATATATCTTTACCTAGTCTTTTTCTTTTTAACATTTGATCTGAAAGTAAACGAATTAATTCAAGTTTTTTTAATTGTAATTTTAATTTTTCAGCAACTTCTAATGCTTTAAATTCTTCCTCATCTGTTTCTGGTAACAAAAGTTTAGATTTTAAATAAGCTAGCCAGGTTGCCATCAAAAGATATTCTGAAGCTAATTCCAAATTAAGATCCAAGGATTTAGTTATAAATTCATGAAATTGATCAGCTAACTTTGTAATTGAAATATTTTCTAGATTAACTTTTTGTGATTTTGCTAAATCTAAAAGCGTATCTAGTGGACCACTAAAAGTACTTAGATTTACATTAAATTGTAATTTTTCATCTTCTTTCATTTGATGTTTACTAGCTTATAAAATTCTAAAGTTTTTTTCAGCAAAAAATTATCTAATTTTGGTGAATTTTCAGCTACAATTTTCATTTCAGACATCCTGGCGTTGCAATGTAAAACTAAATTACAACCTGCTTGAAATGCTTTTTGGGTATTAGTTAATGTTGAAAATTTAAGAGACTTCATTGAAATATCGTCTGAAATTATCAAATTTTTAAAATTTATTTCATTTCTTATAATATTAATTAATTTCTTAGAATGTGTAACTGTATATGTAGGATCAATTTTACTAAATATTATATGTGCAGTCATAGCAAAAATAGATTTTTTATTTTTGAATACTTTGAAATCATTCCTTTTTAAATAATTCAAATTTTTATATATATAAGGAGTTCGTATATGACTATCAGACTTTGCTAAACCATGACCGGGTATATGCTTAATCACAGTGCCAATTTTATTATAATGAAATTTCTCTATTACTAAGTCACCAATTTTGTTAACAATATTTATATTGCTAGAGAATGCTCTGTCTCCTATTATTTTTGTGGTATTTTTAACTTTTAAATCCAAAACTGGACTCGTATTCAAATTTATACCAATTTCCCTTAATAAATAAGAAATTTGATTAATATAAATATCTAAATAATAATTTAAATTTTTTGGATCTTTTTTATACATATTTCCAAAAAAATTGCCTGGGAATGCTGTTGATAGGATTATGTTATTTAATCGAGCAACTCGACCCCCTTCTTGATCAACTAATATCGGAAAATTTTTATCTTTATAAATTTTTCTAATACTATTCGTAAGTCTTTTTGTTTGTTCAATAGTTTTTATATTTCTTGTGAATAAGATTACACCCCAGGGCTTATATTTTTTAATAAACGAAATTTCTTTTCTGTTTAATTTTATTCCTTTAATCCCAATAATAAAACTTCTACGACTTTTAATCATTTTCGATTAATTTCCAAAATTGGTATTTCTTTTTGGAATTATTTGTATTGTTATTATACTCAATAATATTATCCGTATCGCTTTTAATTAATTCTAATTTTTCAGAGTACTCATTTACGATGGTTTCATGATTATTATAAGATCTGTAGACATCTTTTTCAAATTCATCGGATAAATAAAATTTAATTGTTAAAAAAAAGAATAGAACTATAACAAAAAAATATAATAAAATTTTAATTTCTTTTAACATTACATTTTTTCTGGAGTTTCCACACCTACAATTTGCATTCCAGACTTGATAACATTTGAGATTGATTTTAAAAATACAATTTTATCCTCACTAATTTTTTTTTCATTGTTAATAAATCTTTTGTTAATATCATCTTTTCCTAAATTCCAATACGAGTGAAACTCTGATGCTAGTTCGTACAGATAAGTTGGGATTCTATGAGGTTCAAGTTTATTGGTAGCAATTTCTATTACAAGTGGCCACTGAGATAATTTTTGAATAATTTTTATTTCTTCATTTGAATAGTTAAAATCATAATTTTTTATACTAATTTCATCATTAATATTTTTATTAATGTGTCTAAAAACAGATGAGATTCTTGCGTAACTATACTGAACATAATACAATGGATTATCTTTTGACTTTTCTTTAACCTTGTCAAAGTCAAAATCTAATTCTACATCACTTGTTCTGCTAAGCATTATAAATCTTGTAGCATCCTTTCCTACTTCCTTAATTAAATCGTCTACAGTTATATAATCACCTTTCCTTTTTGACATTTTAAATGGTTTGCCCTCTTTAATGAGTTTTACGAGTTGACTTACTTTGCAAACTAATTTGTTTTTTTCACCTGATAAAGCCTCTACAGAAGAAGTAATTCTTTTAATGTAACCTGCATGATCTGCACCTAATATATTTATAAGAACATCGAATTTCCTCTCAAGTTTGTTATTATGATAGGCAACATCACTTGCAAAATATGTCCAGCTACCATCTGACTTTTGTAGTGCTCTATCTTTATCATCGCCAAAATCACTTGACTTAAAAAGTAGCTGTTCTCTTTCAACCCAATCCTCTTTTTTTTCGTTCATGGGAGCTTTTATTTTTCCAGTAAAAATATATTTTTTTTCCTTTAGTTTATTTACAACTTTTTGAACCTCATTATTTTCAACAATTTTAGTTTCGCTTTGAAAATTATCATGCTCTATTCCAAGACTTTTTAAATTGTCTTTAATTAGTAAGAGCGACTCTGATACTGAAAGCAAAGTAAGTTGTTTTGCAATACTGTCAAAATTTTCAAATTTAATTTTTGGATTATTTTTAATTATATTTTTTGATATCTGAATTATATATTCACCGGGATATAAATCTTCATCATTTGGAAATTTTTCTTTAAAAATTATTTCTCTACATCTATGAAATACAGATTTAGTAAAATTTATAATTTGATTTCCGTAGTCGTTTACATAATATTCTTTAAAAACTTTATGTTTATTGAACTTTAATATATTGCTTACAACATCGCCTAAGATAGCCCCACGGCAGTGACCTACATGAAGAGGGCCAGTTGGGTTTGCTGAAACAAACTCTATTATAAAATTTTTCTTTTCAGAGTTTTTATTAAGACCGAATTCATTTGGTTTTTTAACGATAGTTTCTAATAACTTGTTCCAGAGAGTTGGTTTTAATGTAATATTCAAAAAACCTGGTTTTACAATCTCAACATCCGCAACATCAGCGTCCTCAAGAATTTTTTTTTTGATAATTTCCCCTATCTCGATTGGAGTTTTTTTATTAGGTTTAGATAAAACCATGGCAACATTTGTTGAAATATCAGATTTGAAATTTGCAGGAGTAGTATCTACCGTTATCGAACTTAATTTATCGGGTATTTTTAATAAATCTTTGTCATTAAGATCATTAATAATTATTTTAATTTTTTTTAAATAAATTTCAAAAATATTCATTTTATTTTATTGTATAAATTGATTGCATATCTATCTGTCATACCTGAAATATAATCTGCAATAGCTCTATCTTTATCAAATTTTAACTGTTCTTTACTTAAATATTTTTTGGGTTTTTTGCTTAAAATAGTAAATAATTTTTTAATTATTTTTTTTCCATTATTATTTTTAGTTAATACTGAATCATTATTATACATTTTGATTCTTAAAAATTTTCTTATTTCATCCAATATATTTTGAAATTTCAAAGAAAAATTAATTAAAATGTCATTGTGATGATATATGTTTTGTAAGTTTTTAATTTTATTTTGTTTAATGTTTATAATTGAATTTTTAATTAGATCATTAACCATTAAATTAATTGAGTCTCTTACCATTTGATAAATAATTACTTCTTTTGATATGTTTCTTATATTTTTATATGGTTTGTAAATTTCTTTAAAAAAATTCAATGAGAGTAAGTCGTTCAAATTAAAAAGTTTAGCTTTTAACCCATCTTGAATGTCATGGTTATTGTATGCAATATCATCTGATATGGCAGCTATTTGTGCTTCCAATGACGGATAAATATTAAAATTAATCTTATTTTTAAGATTTCTAATACCTATAAGTTTGTCAATTTTTTTTTTATCAAATATTGGGCCATTATGTTTAAGCAAACCGTCAAGAGTTTCTATAGTAAGATTTAAACCTTTAAATTTTAAATATTTATTTTCAATAAACATAACAATTCTTAATGTTTGTAAATTATGATCGAAACCTCCCCGGTCATACATGCTTTCATTTAATGCTTCTTCCCCTGCATGACCAAAGGGTGTATGTCCTAAATCATGAGCCAAACTTAAAGTTTCTGCGAGCTCCTCATTTAAATTTAAAAATCTTGCAATTGTTCTGGCTATTTGTGCAACCTCTATAGAGTGAGTAATTCTTGTTCTATAATGGTCTCCCTCAGTATTAACAAATACTTGCGTTTTATGTTTTAGTCTTCTGAAGGATGCACTATGGATAATTCTATCCCTATCTCTTTGAAATGGGGTTCTAAATCTATTCTGTGGTTCAGAATAAAGCCTGCCTTTGCTTTTAAATAAACCTAATTTATTGAAATTTTTCATACTTTAAAAATAATAAAATATTATTATATTAGTATTATCAGTGTTAACACATGAATAAAGAAATTAAATTTACAGATAAAGCGATAAAACAAATAAATCATTTGTTGTTACAGAAAGATAAAGGATCCTTTTTCAGAATCGCAATCAAAGGTGGAGGTTGTTCAGGCTTTCAGTATGATTTTTCTTTTGACAAAACACAAGAAGAGGACGATGTAAGATTTGATAATATTTTAATTGATAAGCAATCAGCAGAACTTCTAAAAGGTTCAGAGGTTGATTTTGTGAAAGAGCTTATTGGTGAGTCTTTTAAAATTAAAAATCCACAAAGTAAATCCTCTTGTGGTTGTGGTGTTTCCTTTTCACTTTAATGATTATAAGTTCTTGGAACGTAAATTCTGTAAGGGCCAGAATTGAAAATATAAAAGAATATTTAAAAAAATTTTCCCCAGATATTGTAATGATGCAGGAAATAAAAACACAAAATGAAACCTATCCTTACGACGATTTTTCCTCACTGAAATATGAGAATTATGTTTTTGGACAAAAAAGTTACAATGGGGTTGCTATAGTTTCTAAGAAAAAACTAGAAAATATTAAAAATGATCCATTTAAAGATAAAAACAAGCAGTCAAGAATTATAACAGCTGATATTAAGTTTAAAAAAAAAAATATAACTTTAATAAATATTTACACACCAAATGGAAATCCTGTAGATACAGAAAAATATACCTATAAGCTTTATTGGCTTGAAAGCTTAATTAAAAAATTAAAAAGTATGTCTAAATCAAATGAAAATATAATTATTGGCGGAGACTTTAATATTATTCCGGCTGCAGAAGATGTTCATAATCCTAAAAGTTATGAAAATGATGCTCTATTTAGATTAGAAATTAGAAAAAAACTAAGGGAACTCATAAACCTAGGATTCCATGATGCCTATAGATTTATACATCCAGACAAAGAAGGTTATACATTTTGGGACTATACGAGCGGTGCTTGGCAAAAAAATAATGGAATGAGAATTGATCATTTTTTAGTTTCAAACTCACTTATTAATCTAGTTAAGGATGTAAAAATAAATAAATATCCTCGAGGTAGATTAAAACCATCCGATCATACTCCAATTGAAATTGAACTAGCTTAAAGATTTAATTTTATTTACTAGTTCCTGATTAATATTTCTTGGACCTTTATCTAATCTATTTTTATGTCGCCTTTCACCAGGAAGTCTAACGCCATCAAAAGATTTCATTTTGTTAAAAAATTCTTCTGAGTGTTTTTGCCAGTCTGTTCCTGCTGTTTTATCTGGAGATATTGCTAGTATAAATTCTCCTCCACTGGGCGGACCACCATCATTATTATCTTTAGCCGCTGTTTCAAAACTAAAGTTGTCTCCTACTAATGCACCAGCCATTAGCTCTACCATCATTGCAATCGCTGAACCTTTATAACCACCAAAAGGAAGTAGTACACCACCATCAGCTATTGCTCCTGGATCAGTTGTGTCCTTTCCATCTTTAGTTAAACCCGTTCCCAATGGAACTTTGTGCCCTTCTCTTTTTGCAACTTGTACTTCACCCATTGCCATTGATGCGGTTGCCATATCATAAACCACTGGTGTTTTTCCAGGTCTTGGCCAAGCAAATGAAATTGGATTAGTTCCAAACAATGGTTTAGTAGCGCCAGCGGGAGCTACTGCAGGTTTGTAAGATGTGCATGCAAACGCAACCAAACCATCCTCTGCTAATTTTTCTGTCTCAGGCCACATAGCTGCCATATGATGTGAATTATTTATTGCAAGTACTGCCACTCCATTTTCTTTTGCAGCTTTTGCTAATTTAGGTAATCCTTTATTTAAAACTACAGGGGCTAAACAATTATTCCCTTGAAC
Organism: uncultured Pelagibacteraceae bacterium; assembly: GCA_902619595.1. GTDB lineage: Bacteria > Pseudomonadota > Alphaproteobacteria > Pelagibacterales > Pelagibacteraceae > Pelagibacter. The sequence continues at coordinate 35,593 of CACNFE010000008.1, read as the reverse complement.
TTTTATTACTGATGCTGAAATTTTTTTTATTTCAGGTTTTCCTTTGCCATTAATTTTTCCACTTTTTAAACCACTCACATATGCAGGCAACCTAAACAAACCATGAGATAAAGATCCATCTCTTTCAGCATTTCTTATTAAATCAGAGAGAATAGATGCTGTTTCATCATCACAGCCATTAGCTAGTAAAGTCTTTTTAGCTAAAACAAAAATTTCATCCAATGTAAGGGAAATTGTACTCATCCTATTATTAGATATTATTTATAACTAAAGATCAATTTTTATTCTAAATCATTAACGTCATTTTCACTTATTTCATCTATAGGTTTATGGATTTTCCAGTTTTGAGTAGATCCATCTATTGATCTAGCAGTTACTACTGTTTCGGTCGGAGGACAATCAGGTTCATGACAATTTAATTCTGCAATGCTTAAAATTGTACTTTCTGGTATTTCATATTTATTTATAAAATAATTTTTTAAATTCTGAATTGTTTCTAAATTTGGTTTTTTTTTATTAAACATTTTTTATTGATCCCAAATTGAAGTCCATAAAGTATTTCCATTCATGTCACCAATAAATATACTTGATTTATCATCAGTCATTGCGATTGCACTAACTTCAGAACCTGTGAAACTTCTAATTATTATAGTGTTATTTTCATTTTCAATTTGAGATAAAAAAACAGAACCATCACTCAAACCAGCAAAAATTGCTTTTTCATCAGGAAATGGTTCTATAAATGTAACTTGTTTATTTCCTATATAAGGAAGACAAATAGGTTTACGTCCCATTGGTCCTTCACCGTCAAAGGGCCAACATATTGCATATATCGCTCCTGATGTTGCCAAGTAACTTGTATCACTAATGAATGCAAAACTTTTAACTTTCGAGCCATATCCTGACATAGCAAAATCAAGCTTATCTTTTAAACGCCAGCAACGAAGTACATTTTCTTGCATAGACGTTACCAAGTATTTACCATCTGGGCTAAAACTCACTTTGTTGTGAGAACCTTTCCAATCTAATTTTGTTGATTTCCATTTATTACTGTAATCCTTTTTCCAAATTGTAACACCCCCATATCTAGATACAGCCAACCGTCTTCCTTTAGCATCAAATGCTAAACCTCCAATCGTACTATCATGATTTAAAGATTTTGGTTCTTTTTTATTTTTATCCCAATAATAAACTACCTTACCTGAAGAACAGACTAGGTTTCCATTATATGCTGCAACATGATCCACCCATCGTGAACCAAAGTTTGTAATTTCATTTATTTCTCCATTAAGTGAAATTTTTAAAAAAAAACCATCATCACCACCGGTTAAAATATTATTACCATCCCTTGACATGCAAAGTATAACACCCTTATGAGCCTTTAAAGTTTTGTGTTTTTCTCGGGAACTGAAAATTCTCACAGTACCATCACCAAAACCAGCAGCTATATTATTACCAATTGAAACCGCGCAGGTTACTGGAACTCCAATTTCTAACTGAATTCCTCTTTGTTCAAATTTAGTTTTATCTAGCTCTAGAAATTGATTTAAATCAGTTGTCATTCTGATTTACAGGCTTCAAATCCCTCTTTTAAATTCATTGTATCTAAGTTACGTCCAATAAACACTAGTCTAGAACTACGTTTTTTATTTTCGGGCCATTTTCCCATAGGAGAAGCATCCATCAACATATGAACGCCTTGAAATACATATCGATCATTTTCATCTTTAAAATTAAGTATTCCCTTTGTTCTCATAATATCTTGACCTTTTGTCTGTAAAAGTTTTCCAAACCAGTTTTGAAATTTTTCCATATCAAGAGGTGTATCAGATACAAATGATAAACTTGTAACATCATCATCATGTTCATGGTCATGATCTGACTCAAGAAAATCTGGTTCTACCTCTAAAATACGTTTTAAACTAAAAGCATCAAGATTAAGAATTTCCTTAAGTGGTGTTCCACATTTTGTAGTTTTAATAATTTTAGCAAAAGGATTAATTTTACGAATTCTTTTTGTCACTACCTCTATATTCTCATCTTTCACAAGATCTATTTTATTTAGTAATATTACATCACCAAAAGCAATTTGTTCCTCAGCTTCGTGATGGTCTTCAATTTGTGAGCTTAAATGAACTGCATCTGCAACTGTAACAATTGCATCTAGCTTTGTTTTATTTGCTACATCTTGATCTACAAAGAAGGTTTGAGCCACAGGAGCTGGATCTGCTAAACCAGTTGTTTCAACTATAATTGCATCAAGTTTATCAGCTCGCTTCATTAACCCACTAAGTATTCTAATTAGGTCACCTCTGACTGTGCAGCATATACAGCCATTGTTCATTTCAAAAACTTCCTCGTCAGCATCCACTACAAGGTCATTATCAATACCTTGTTCACCAAATTCATTTACAATAACGGCGTACTTCTTGCCGTGCTGTTCTGTAAGAATTCTATTAAGAAGTGTAGTTTTTCCAGCACCAAGAAAACCTGTTAATACAGTGACGGGAACCTGTCTGTTGGTTTCTTCCATTAATTAAATTAACATCCTTTAAAAGATTTTGACATATTGCCAATTAAATTGAAGTATAAATCTTTACCAGGATCAAGAGTAGCTCCTAATGGATCAATAACCCCTGTTGCAATATTTGTATCTTTTGCAACAGCTTTAATAATATCAGGATTAAATTGAGGCTCTGAGAATACACAGCTTACTTTATCGTGTTCAATTACTTCTCTAATCTCAGCTAGTTGTTCAGCACCAGGCATTACATCTGTATTAACGGTAAATGCTCCAAGAATATTAACGCCAAATCTCTTTTCAAAATATTGGTATGCATCATGAAAAACTATGGATTTGAAATCTTTGTTTAATTCAGATTTTACTTTTTTTGTTAGGTTGTCTAAGTCTTTGTGAGCTTTCTTAAGATTTTTTTTATACTTTGCTTCATTTTCTTTATCATTTTCAATTAAATGCTCAGCCATCTCACTTAAAATTATTTTCGCATTCATTGGATCTAACCAAATATGTGGATCAAATTCACCGTGCGCGTGTCCTTCATGACCGTGATCATCGTGGCCATCTTCTTTATGATCATCGTCATGACCATGGTCATCGTGATCATCTTCTTTTTTAGCATGATCATCATGGTCATCGTGATCATCTTCTTTTTTAGCATGATCATCATGGTCATCGTGATCATCTTCTTTTTTAGCATGATCATCGTGGTCATCGTGATCATCCTTTTTATGTCCATGATCGTCGTGACTGTCAAAAATATTTCTTTCCCTAAATTTTAGTTTGGTTAAACCTTTTATTTCCATTAATTCAATTTTATCAGCTTTTTTTGCAATAGTTTTTAATGGTTTTTCTAGAAAACTTTCAATATCCTCACCTACCCAAAATATAATATCAGCATTTTGAATCATTTTAGCGTGCGATGGCTTTAGTGCAAATCCATGTGGAGAAGCATAACCATCAACGATTAAATCTGGTTTTCCAACCCCATCCATTAGATAGCTTGCAAGTGAATGTATTGGTTTTATTGATGCTACTACTTTAATATCAGCATTTGCTGGTACAAAAATAGTTATGAATGATAGTATTGTTAAGATAAATGGAAGTTTTTTGATATTTTTCATATATGGTATAATTTAATTGTTATAATATAACACTATGTAATAATATAACAAATATAAGTCAAGAAATAAAATGAGCTCAGATCAAAATATATTAGTAAAATTAAATAATGCTGGATTTAGTATTAAAGATAAGTGGTTAGTAAAAGGAGTCTCACTACAGGTTGAAAAAGGTAAAATAGTTACTCTTATAGGTCCAAATGGATCCGGAAAAAGTACAACGGCTAAAATTGCTTTGGGCATTTATAAACAGATTGATGGTTCTGTTGAAAAATACACAAATAAAATTGGATATGTTCCACAGAAAATTTCAATTGATTGGACATTACCGCTTAGAGTAAGTGATTTTATGCTTTTAACGGAAGAACTTGACAATGAGACAATAGATGAAGCTTTATCTTTGACTGGGGTTATACATCTTAAAAATAAAAATTTAGGTGATTTGTCAGGCGGTGAATTTCAAAGAGTGTTACTTGCAAGAGCTATATCAAAAAAACCAGATTTGTTAGTACTTGATGAACCAGTTCAAGGAGTGGATTTTACAGGTGAAATTGCTTTATACGAACTAATAAAGAAAATTTCTGATGAGCTAAATTGTGGAATCTTATTAATTTCTCACGACTTACATACTGTAATGAGTGCTACAGATCATGTAGTTTGTTTAAACGGTCATGTATGTTGTTCAGGATCTCCTATGGAAGTTGCAAAAAATAATGAGTATAAAGCTTTATTCGGTGAACAAGCTTCTCAAATATTATCACGATACGAACACAGACATGACCATATTCATACTGATGAAGGAGAAATAAAAAAGAATTAAATGTTAGATGATTTTTTTATAAGAGCTTTATTAGCTGGCATAGGTGTTTCTTTTGTTACTGGACCACTTGGGTGTTTTGTTATTTGGAGAAGGTTGTCTTATTTTGGTGATACATTGGCCCACTCTGCTTTATTAGGAGTAACATTGGCGTTTACTATGGAATTTAATATTGCTCTTTCAGTATTTGTTATTTCTTCCATGTTAGCTTTAATTTTAATTCAATTACAAAAAAGAACTAATTTACCTGGTGATGCTTTATTAGGTCTTCTAGCTCATTCATCTTTAGCAGTTGGACTTGTTGTTATTGGTTTTTTAACGTTTATCAGGTTTGATATTATGGGATTGTTATTTGGAGATATTTTAGCAGTTTCAGTAAATGATTTGTTAATCATATGGATTGGAGGAGCATTAATCTTGTTAACTCTAAAATTTATTTGGAAACCTTTATTCGCTTCAACAGTGAATTATGAACTAGCTGAAGCAGAAGGTTTAAATCCTGATAGAGCGAAAGCAATCTTCACTATCTTAATGGCAGCGATTATTGCTATTTCAATTAAAATGGTTGGATTATTATTAATTACAGGAATGCTGATTATACCAGCTGCAATGGCTAGAAATTTATCATCAAGTCCACAAAGTATGGTTATTTTATCAATTGTAGGTGGCTTGTTATCTGTAATTATAGGATTATTTACATCTTTAGAGTTTAATACCTCTTCAGGTCCATCAATTATAACCACTGCCTTATTATTGTTTATACTTTCATTATTCAAAATAAAGCAATCTATTAAATTGAAAAATTAATGAGGAATCAGTAAAATGAAAACTATGCATAAAGAACATACTCTCACAAAAAATCAGCAAATTATTTTTGATTTAATTAATAAATCTTCAGAGCCAATGAAAGCTTATTCAATACTTTTTAATGTGCAAAAAAAAGGCATTAAAGCACCGTTACAAGTTTATCGAGCGTTGGATAAGTTAGTTAAAATAGGAAAAATTCACAAAATTGAGAGTAGAAATGCTTTTATTGCCTGTCACAATTCAAGTTGTCAGGTAGCTAACGCTACAGCGTTTTCTATATGTGAAATCTGTGAAAAAGTTACGGAGATTAGTAGCGCTAGTCTTTCTAAATACTTAGCTAATTTTAAAGACAAAGACGGTATGAAGTATAGTAAATACAATCTTGAGTTTTTTGGATTATGTAAAAAATGTGATACCAAATAAAAAATTATTCAACAATCAAAGTATCTTTTGATCCACCGCCTTGAGAACTATTCACAATTGTGCTTCCTTTTCTAAGAGCTACTCTAGTCAGTCCCCCAGTAGTTACATAATTAGTTTTACCACTTAAAACGAATGGTCTTAAATCTAGATGTCTAGGCTCAATGCTTTTTTCAGTAATAGTTGGCGCTGTTGAGAGTGTTTCCAAAGGTTGTGCTATATATTCTCTTGGATTTTTTTTAATTTTTTCTGCTACCTCTTCCCTTTCCTTTGAAGAAGCCTTAGGACCTATCATAATTCCATATCCACCTGATGCATTAGCCGGTTTAACAACTAATTTCGACAAATTATCTAATACGTATTTCTTTTGACTTTCATCATGACACAAATAAGTCTCGACTTGATTTAAAATAGGTTGCTCTCCCAAATAGTAAACAATCATCTTATTTACGTAAGAATAAACAACCTTGTCATCAGCAACACCTGTTCCTATTGCATTTATTATACCTACATTTTTTTTTAACCAACATTTAAATAATCCTGGAACGCCAATAACAGAATCTTTATTGAAGGCTTTTGGGTCTAAAAAATTATCATCTAATCTTCTGTAAATACAATCAACTTTTAAAGGATCTTTAACTGTTTTCATATAAACATTATCATTTTCAACAAAAAGGTCTTTTCCCTCTACCAATGCAATACCCATTTGCTCTGCTAAAAAAGAATGTTCAAAGTAAGCAGAATTATAAATACCTGGTGTTAACACTACCATGTGCGGATGAGAAGTCTTCTTAGGTATACATTCGTTCATGCAATTAAAAAGCTTGTTAGTGTATTGATGTATTGATGAAACTTTATATCTAGTAAAAAGTTCAGGAAATACGTCTCTCATAACCATTCTATTCTCAAGCATATAGGAAACTCCAGAGGGAACTCTTAGGTTATCCTCAAGAACTAAGTACTCACCTTTTTTATTTCTAATTAAATCAACACCAGAAATATTTGCCCACGACTTATATTTAGGTGAAAAACCTTCACATTCTTTTACATAGTAAGGTGAATTAAAAATGATATCTTTTGGAATGATATTGTCCTTAAAAATTTTTTTTTGATTATAAACATCATCTATAAAAAGATTTAAAGCTTTAACTCTCTGCTTGAGACCTTTTGTAACTTTGTTCCATTGAGACTTAGGAATTATTCTTGGGATAATATCTAGTGGCCATTTTTTTTCTTCTGCTCTATTATTTGCTGCATACACTCTAAAGTTTATTCCTCTGGCACTTATTGTGCTTTGGCAATTTTTTTCAATTTCTTGTAATTTATCTTTTCCATACCTTTCTAAAATACTGGATATAATTTGAGCATGTTTTCTAAGTTTGTTTTCATTAGTGAAATAACCATCATATGCTTTTGTAGCATTGTAATTCTCCCAGAGTTTGCTGTTCATTAATGAGATTGTTTAATAATTGGGTAGAATAATCAATTGCGATATAGTTATATCAGCTATGCTCTAATTTAATTATATGTTAATAAAATATTAATTATTAATAGTTTTATGACTTATTGTGTAGGAATTAAAGCTCAGGACGGAATTGTTTTCGCGTCAGATTCTAGAACTAATGCTGGATTAGATAATGTTAATATATATTCAAAAATGTATGTACATGATGTTGGTGATAGAAGTGTAATTATAGTTACATCTGGAAATTTAGGAACATCACAAGCTGTTTATAAATCTATTGAAAAAGATCTTAAAGTTGACAACGTAATAAATTTAAACACATGTAAAGATTTTGATCAAATTGCATCCTATATTGGATCATTAAACATTAAACATTCAGCCCCAAAGGGCATAAACACAGACACTGTTTTATTAGGTTCATCATTTTTGGTTGGTGGTCAAATTAAAGGTCAGCCTTTAGAATTATACTTAGTTTATACTCAGGGGAATTATATTAAACCAGCTGATAGCAAACCTTACTTGGTTATTGGTGAAGTAAAATACGGTAAACCTATTTTAGATAGAGTTATTAAACCTACAGTATCTATTGGTGATGCATCACGTTGTGCTTTGATTTCAATGGACTCAACATTAAAAAGTGATTTAACGGTTGGCCCACCCATTGATTTTGCTGTCTATAAAAAAGACGAATATAAAATTGCCTCACAAAAATGCTTAAATATTACTGATGTTGAATATTCTAAGGTCTGTGATCAATGGTCGGATGGTATCTTTAAAATTTTTGACTCATTTCCACGATTTGATTGGGAAGACAATAAATAAGATTATTTTTCATTTAAACTGTAATAAATTCTTAACATAGCTGACATAATAATAACGAAAGGAAATTTTATGTTTATAAAAAAATATCTAAAGTGGATCAGTACGTTTCTTGTTTTAGTGGGAATATTTCTTACAAATTTAAATATATATCCATTAAATATATATTTTCATGGATTGGGAGTTGTTGGATGGACTATTGCAGGATTTATGAGCAAAGATAAAGCAATCTTAACAAACTTTGGATTACAAATTCCATTGTTTGTAATTGGTATTTATAAAGTTATTTTTTAAATGAAGAATATATTGTTTGTATGCACAGGTAATTCAGCAAGAAGTATTATTGCTGAAAGTATTATAAATAATGAGTATGACGATTTGTATAAAGGTTTTAGTGCTGGGAGTAATCCAACAGGAAAAATTAACGAAGATGTGAAGAATTATTTATTATCAAAACATTATGATCTTTCAAATTATAAATCTAAAAATTTTAATGAATTTATAAATAGTCAATTTAAAATGGATTACGTAATTACAGTTTGTAATAACGCCAATAGCGAAGTCTGCCCTATTTGGCCAAATAAAGATAAGATAATTCATTGGGATATAGAGGATCCTGTTAAAATACTTAATGAAACAAATGACTTAAATAAAAAAGATGAAATAATAGAAAAAGTTTACAATAATATTCATAAAAGAATAAAGGAACTTATAAATGAAAAATAAAAATCGTTATTTTCTTGCTGAACTGTTAGGCAGTTGTTTTTTAGTAATGATTATTGTTGGCTCAGGTTTAATGGCTGAAAACTTAACTAATGACGTTGCTGTGATGTTGATTGCTAACACAATAGCTACAGGAGCAGGTTTATTTGTGCTTATTACAGTATTTGCTGATGTATCAGGAGCTCATTTTAATCCATTTGTAAGTATCGCCATGACGATAACAGGTAAATTAAAAAAGAAACTGTTACCCTACTATATCATTGCTCAATTGATTGGTTGCTTGATTGGTGTTGGTTTAGCCAATTTCTTTTTTGAAAATGAAATTTATGAATTATCTACTAAGTCAAGAGATGGAATTTATATTTTAACCTCGGAGACAATAGCTACATTAGGACTTATAGTGATAATTTTTGGTTCAATGAGTTCAGGTAAAATTGCTGTTGCTGCTAGTGTTGGTCTTTATATTACTGCCGGTTATTGGTTTACTTCTTCGACTTCTTTTGCAAATCCAGCTGTTGCAATTGCTAGAACATTTACAGAGTCTTTTACAGGTATTAGTTATTTAAACACTCCTTATTATATCTTGGCTGAGCTTATCGGAATGTTAATTGCTGTATTTATTGTTAAAAAGTTATTTTTAGAGAAAAATTGAAAGACTTAAAGCTTACCAATCAAATAAGTTTAATTAACAAAAAATTTAAGAAAAAAGAATTTTATCATTATTTTAAAACTTCTAATCTTTCATTAGTAATTGCAAAGATAAAAAATAAATATATATTAGTTTCTCAAAAAAGAGTTCCGATTAATAAAATTAATTATGAGTTTCCTTCCGGTATAGTAGAAAAAAATGAAACAACCTTGCGATCAGCTCAAAAGGAATTAACAGAAGAAACAGGATACAAATCAAGATCAAAATTGATTAAAATGATAACATTTTATACTGAGCCTGGACGATTAACTACTAAAATTACTGGTTATTATACAAAAAAATTGATTAAAATTTCAAAGCCAGAAAAAGGTATTAAAGTTCATCTGTTAAGTCAAAACGATATATTTAAATTAATATTAAAACAAAAGTTTAATAATAGTTCTCATATAGCAATGTTTTTATATTTAATCAGAAATCATAAAAATTTTTAAACTTAAAGTTGTATTAAAATAACTTTTAGATTTATGAATTTTATGGTTAAATAATCTAAATTAAATTTTTGGGGGGTGTAATGAAAAAAAAATTGAAAAAAAGAGAAAAGAAAAGACTGAAGATTTTAAAAACAATAGATGGATTGAAAAATAAAATAACTGCTAAAGAAAAAAAACTATCTAATATTAATGTTAAAATTGCTGATTTAGAAAAAAAGGTTGCAGAAAAAAAAGCAAGAAAAATGGCAAAAAAACAAGCTAGTGAAAGCACTGCATCTTTAAACAATTAACAACTTCTATGGGGTCTTTCTTCCCCATCGACAAAGACAAGGAAGAAAGAAGGAAGTTAACAAAATTAAATCTTTAGAGGAAGAATAAATATAAATTAAAGAATAATTTTGTAGATAAACTTTAAGATATTTTTGTTACAAAAATATTTACCTATTATTACAATTTGATTAATATAAATTCATTTTGAATTATTTGAATAAATAACTCTTGGTTCTAAAAATAATTCTCTAGCAAGAGCCTTAAATCTTTTTGTTACCTGTTTGGAAATAATTTCTTGATGTTGAGATGGAATTTTTAGAAAAATTGAATTACCTCTTTTATACAATTTAAATTCCTCAAGAAAAATTGTCGATATAGATGTTAAAGATTGTGAGAATCTCAAAGCAGCACCAACTTGTTTACTTGAAAATATTTCGTTATTATTTAAAAAAGTAAGATATTCAAATTTTGGATTGTATTTAATACTACAGTATCTCCAATAACAAGAGAGAGCTAGTTGTATCCTTTCTTTATGTGTAAGTCTTAGCAAAGGCGTATTAAGGGTTTCTTGAAACACTAGTTCTGCTTTTTGAAAAGCACCAAGACCCCAATCCATATGACTTAAAACACAAGCTAGATATAATAATTTTTTGTTATAGTGCTCATTACCATCAAATACAGGTAGTATAAATTTAAAATATTTTTGGTAGGTAGATCCTAAATCCCCCCTTTTTAATGCAATATATTCAATTGATTTATTAAAAATTTCTGTCTCTTTTGTATTTTTTAAATGATCAATTGATAAAGAACCTTCCCTCAAACCACTTATTGAACATAATATTTTTTTTGGATTTGTTATAGTCATTATCTCATTTAAAATAATAGAACTATACGGTAAATATTGTGTTCTAGATTTTGAAATATATTCCACAGTTTTAAGTTTTGATTTGTTAAAGTTTGAAATTTTTTCAACAAATTTTGTCAATATAGATCTATTTACAGAATATTGATGAATAATATGAACAGGATGGTTGTTTTGGAAAAGATGTAGTTTAAATAAAGATCTCCATGTTCCTCCCACTAGATATAAATTATTAAATTTTTTTTTAGATAACCATTTTTCCTCTCTTAATAATTTCTTTACATACTTAGGTAAATTTCTTTTTTTAACAATTGGATTATTTATTAATCTAAGAACACCAATTGGTAAAGAAGTTTTGTTCGTAACAACATTATTTTCAACTCTAGCTAATTCTAAACTTCCACCACCAAGATCTGCTACTAATCCATCAACATTATCAAAACCAATTTTTACACCTTCTGCAGAACAATTTGCTTCTTCTTCACCACTCAGAATATTAATTTTTGTTTTAAAAAGAGTTTCTACTTCGCTGATAAATTGTTTTGCATCTGTAGCCTCTCGCAAAACAGCAGTCGCAATTATTTTCAAATTTGTAATTTTTGATACATTCAAAATTTCTGAAAATCTTTTTAAAACTTTTAATGCATATTCTGATCCAGATTTATGAAGCTTTCTTGATTTGTCTAAATTTTTTCCAAGTTCACATACTGCTTTTTCATTAAATGACGGGACTCTTGTTGAGCTAAAATCATCATAAATCAACATTCTTATAGAATTTGAACCAATATCAATAATGGCTAATTTTAAATATTTTGAAGCAGATTGTTGTTTTGTATTAATTACTTCCACTTTTAATTAGTTTTAGATGCAATTTTTTAGGTTGCATAGTTAGTTTAGCTTTACCTCTTCCAGATAAGCTCGGATTATTCATAAAATATTCATGAGCTGAAAAGGAATCGTACTTACTATATTTAATTTTTTTATAATTACCATCAGCTTTAAGTTCCCAACTCTGATTAGTATCAAGATAATTTGCTAACATTATTTGATCTAAAATCTGTTCATGAACAGTTTCATTTTCAATTGGAACTAGAAGTTCTACTCTTCTATTTAAATTTCTCGGCATTAAATCAGCTGAAGAAATATATACTTTTGCATTTCTATTAGGCATTTTTTTTGTACCGTTACTAAAACAATAAATTCTAGAATGCTCTAAAAATCTTCCTATTATACTTTTTACAACTATGTTTTCAGATCTATCTTTAACTCCTGGTCTTAAACAACAAACACCCCTTACAAATAAATGAATTTTTACACCAGCATTCGAAGCTTCATAAAATTTATCAATAATTTCTGGATCTACTAATGAATTCATTTTTGCCCAAATAGCTGCAAATTTACCATTTTTAGAATTCTTAATTTCAGCATCAATATTTTCATTTAAGGTTTGCCTCATATTTATTGGCGAAATAGAAATTTTATTTAAATTTTTTGGTTTTGCGTATCCTGTTACATAATTGAAAAACTTTTCAACATCTGATGCCATTTTCTTATCACAACTAAATAAAGATAGATCAGTATAAATTTTAGCATTTACAGGATGATAATTACCAGTTCCTAAATGAAAATAAGTTTGTATTTTTCCTTGTTCTCTTCTTAAAACTAATGATGATTTTGCATGAGTTTTATATTTAGCAAAACCATAAACAATTTGAACACCTACTTTTTCTAAACTTCTTGATAGTTGAATATTAGCCTCCTCATCAAATCTAGCTTTAATTTCAATTAAAGCGGTAACTGTTTTTCCGTTTTCTGCTGCTGTTATTAAAGCTTTAACAATAGGTGAGTCTAGAGTTGTTCTATATAAAGTTTGTTTAATAGCTATAACTTTTTTGTCATTTGCTGCTTGGTTTAAAAATTCAATTACAGCATCAAATGTTTCAAAAGGGTGATGCACAACTAAATCTTTCTTTTTGATAGTTTCAAAAAAATTATCATTATATTCTTTTAATCTTTCAACTTCTCTAGGTATAAAATGTTTGAATCTTAATTTTGGATTTTTTACTTTACATATTTGATCTATATCTTGAATTCCAACAAGGCCAGCTACATTATAAATATAGTCAGGATTTATATCTAATTTATTTGTAATAAATCTTATCAATTCATTATCACTATTTTCAAGGACCTCTAAACGAACAATATCACCCGTTCTACGTCTTTTTAAAGCCAATTCAAAAGATCTAACTAAATCTTCTGCTTCCTCTTGAATCTCTACATCGCTATCTCTTATTACTCTAAAAATCATTTTCTTTTCTAAATCATGATCTGGAAAAATTTCATTAGCAAAAAAACTTATTACGTCATCTAAAATAACAAACTTCTTATGATTTTTGGAAGATTCTATTTCAATAAATCTAGATAATGCTTTTGGTATTACAATTATCGAGTTTAAAATCCTCTTTCTATTTTTCTTCCTTAGCTTCATTACAAGTGCTCTTCCCTGGTTGATTATAAACGGAAATGGGTGGGCAGGATCAATAGCTGATGGTGTTAATAAAGGATAAATCTCTTCTATAAATATTTCTAGAAGTTTTTTTTTATCCTTAGTATTTAAATTAACTGGTTTTACTAAACTGATATTATTTTTTTTTAATTCCATAATCAGTTGAATAAAAATTTTGTTCTGTTTTTTTAATAGATTCTTAGTTTCAAGAACTACTTCATCCATTTGTTCATCAGGTGTCAAGCCATCAGAACTTAATGAGTCAACTTCTTGTTTTATTTGACTATATAGACCAGCTACACGAACCATAAAAAATTCATCAAGATTAGAACCCGCAATTGATAAAAATTTTACCCTTTCATATAAGGGATTTTCAATATTTTGTGATTCATAAAGTACTCTATCATTAAATTTTAACCACGAAAGTTCTCTATTGATATATTTATTCTTAAGTTCTTCTTTTTGTTGTTTTTTTAAAGCAGTCATGTATTTAGAATTTATGTTTGAATTATACGTCATGAGACACGCAAAATCCAGTTGGGAAGATTTGAATATTAATGATTTTGAGAGACCGCTGAATAAAAGAGGTAAAAAAAGTGCAAAAAAAATTTGTGAATTTTTTGTTAAAAGAAAATACAGATTTGAATTTGCTTTGATATCATCAGCTAAAAGAACCCGAAGTACTTTTGAAATTTTGTCAAAAGGAATTCCTGAGCCAAAAACAACAGAATATTCAAAGAGTTTATACTTAGCAGATGAATTTACAATTATAAATAAAATTAAAAAAATATCGAGTAACTACAAATCAATTTTATTAATAAATCATGAACCCGCAGTTAAAAATTTAGTAAGGTATCTAACCAAAAATCATGAAACCAATAATTTCAAATTAATGAATTATAAATTTCCTACAGCGGCATTCGCTAAAATTAAGTTTGATATTAAAGGTTGGGACGAAATAGAAAAAAAAGGAATGTTAAAAAAATTTATAAGACCCAAAGATCTTCAAGACTCTAAAGAATAACCTGCAGATCTAACCGTTCTAATTAAAGGTTTTACGTTTTCAATATTTATAGCTTGTCTTAATCTTCTAATATGGACATCTACTGTTCTAGACTCAACGTATATATTCTCTCCCCATACATTGTTTAAAAGCTGTTCTCGTGAATAAACTCTTTTAGGATTTTTGATAAAAAAATCTAAAAGTTTAAATTCAGTTGGGCCTAAAGTAATTTCTTTATCTTTTCTATAAACTCTTTTTGTAATCCGGTCTATTTTTAAATCAGTAAATTCTACAATATCTGATGATGATTGAGGTTTAGATCTTCTCAATAAAGATTTAATTCGAGCATTCAATTCTTTTTGACTAAAAGGTTTAGTCACATAATCATCTGCACCAGTATCAAATGCTTTTAATTTGTCCTCTTCCTCCCCTTTTGCAGTTAACATAATGATAGGAATATCATTAAACTTATTATTTTTTTTTAAATTTTTACAAATTTCAACACCAGATAATTCAGGTAACATCCAATCCATTAATATTAAATCTGGGTGTTTTAATTTTATTTGTTTAAGAGCATCTTCTCCATTTTCTGAATGACTAACTTTATAACCTTCTTTTTCAAGATTATACATTAACAAACTAACAATTGATGCTTCATCTTCAGCTATAAAAACATGAGCTGACATAAATCATTTTTCTCCAGTTACAATTGGCTCTGTGCCCTTAGGTCTTTCACCTTCTAAATATTCACCTTTAACTAAATAATAAATTTGTTCTGCAACATTTGTAGTATGATCACCAATACGCTCAACGTTTTTGGTCACAAACAACAAGTGAGTTCCATCCTCTAAATTTTTTTCATTTTCTTTAAGATATTTTATAACTTCTTGCATACAAAGATTTGTTAGATCATCTATTTGCTCGTCACTTTCCCAAACATTTACTGCCATTGACGCAGATCTTTCTAGATAAGCGTCTAATGTTGATTTTAATTGTTTTTGAACACTAGTAGATACTCTATTTAATGCATCTACCAAATTCTTTGGAAGATTTTCATTAAGCAAAAGTGTTCTCTTGGATATATTTTTTGCTAAATCACCTATTCTCTCTAAATCCGAAGACATTTTCAGAGCCGTTACAGTCTCTCTTAAATCAATTGCCATAGGTTGTCTCAATGCAATTAAATTTACAACTTGCTGTTCAACTAAAGTCTCAAATTTATCTATTTTTTCATCGTCTTGAATTACAGTTTCTGCAATATCGCTATTTCTTGTTGTAATGGCTTGAATAGCTTTACCTAAAGCATCCTCACACGCACTTCCCATTTTAATTATATTCGCATTAAGATTTTTGAGTTCTTCTTCGTAAGATTTAACTGTATGTGGCGCTTCACCCATTATCCAAACCTCCCGGTTATATAATCCTGTGTTTTTGTGTTATCAGGATTCTTAAATATCTTATCAGTTGATCCATGTTCAATCAAATGTCCTAGGTGAAAAAAACCTGTATTTTGAGAGACACGTGCAGCTTGAGCCATAGAATGAGTTACAATTATTATTGTATGCTCCTTTTTTAACTCATCAATCAATTCTTCAATTTGTGCTGTTGCTATTGGATCTAATGCTGAACAAGGCTCATCCATTAATATAACTTCTGGTCTTACGGAAATTGCTCTAGCAATACAAAGTCTTTGTTGTTGTCCTCCAGATAAACCAGTTCCAGGTTCATGTAACCTATCTTTTACCTCTTCCCATAGTGCAGCCTTTTTTAAGCTAGTTTCAACAATTTCATCCATTTCTTGCTTTGATTGAGCCATACCGTGAATTGTTGGGCCGTATGATATATTTTCATATACAGTTTTTGGGAAAGGATTAGGTTTTTGAAAAACCATACCAATTTTTTCTCTAAGTCTTACTACATCGCAACTTTTATCATTTATATTAAAGTCATTAATTAAAATTTCTCCTTTAACACTACAGATATCAATTACATCATTCATTCTATTAAGACATCTAAGAAAAGTTGATTTACCACAACCAGATGGACCAATTAATGCAGTTACTTGGTTTTCTTCAATATCTAAACCTATATTATAGAGGGCCTGTTTTTTTCCATAAAAAACATCTACATTTTTTGCTTTAATCTTTATCATTTTAACTCCATTTTTTTTCAAACTTATGTCTAATTATTTGGGCAAATAAATTCATTATTATTAAAAAACCAAGTAAAACCATTATACATGCCGAGACTTTTTCAACAAATCCTCTCTCAGCACTTTCAGCCCAAATATAGATTTGAACTGGTAAACTTGCTGCAGGATCCATTGGTGACCCAGGTATCGTGTTAACAAAAGCAACCATTCCAATTAAAATTAGGGGTGCAGTTTCTCCTAAAGCTTGAGCTAAACCAATTATTGTACCTGATAAAGTCCCAGGCATTGAAAGAGGAACGGTATGATGCATTGTGGTTTGCATTCGACTTGCGCCCATAGCAAGTGCTGCCTCTCTTATACTTGGAGGAACCGCTTTTAAAGATGCCCTCGCAGCTATAATTATTGTTGGTAAAGTCATCAATGATAAAGTGATACCTCCAACTAAAGGGGTAGACCTAGGAAGGTGAAATATAGCCAATAAAACACCTAATCCGAGTAACCCAAAGACAATAGATGGTACTGCAGCCAAGTTATTTATATTTACTTCAATAAAATCAGTAAATCTATTTTTAGGTGCAAACTCTTCAAGATAAATTGCTGCAAGCACCGCCACAGGAAAAGCTATCATTAAGCATACAAGTATAGAAAAAATTGAGCCCATAAATGAACTAGCTATACCAGCAAGTTCTGGTTCTCTAGAGTCAGCATATGTAAAAAAACTGATATTAAATTTACTTTCAACTTTGCCTTTTGCAACAAGTTGATCGAAAATTTTTAATTGATAATCGCTTACCCTTCTTTGATCTTCCGGTAAATCTCTTGGATAATTTCCTTTAAAGACTTGATCTAAATCATCTGAAGCGGTTAGATAAACTTCTTTTGTTTTTCCTATTAAACCAGGGTTATTTAGAAGTTCATTTTTAATTTCTTTTTCAAAAAAATAAGACACCATTCTCTTCAATTCATTTTCTTGATCTTCATTGGCATTTGGATCTAGGTCAGCCATTGATTTTAATGCTATATCGTAATAATCAGCATCCTGTAAATCCTCATTAGAAGGATTTTGTTCTAACATCATTAATTCAGCATCAAAAGTTACTGGAACAATGAGCCACGTTTTTTGAAAAGCAGAATAGCCAGTTGAAAAAATTTTAAAAATAAAGATTGTTAAAAATAAAAGTGCCATAAAAATTGCACTCAGACCGTATAAGCGAAATCTCTGTTCAGCTTTGTATCTTTTATTTAATAATTGTTCTTTACTTTTATTCATATTTCTCTCTATATTTTTTAACTACTCTTAAGGCCACGATATTTAAACAAAGCGTTACTAGAAATAATGACATACCTAAAGCAAAAGCGGCTTGCGTTTTTGGGTCGCCAAAAGCTTGGTCTCCAATTAAAATTACCACAATTTGCGCTGTAATTGTTGAAGTAGATTCTAATGGATTTAAAGTTAAGTTAGCAGCTAAACCCGAGGCCATAACAACTATCATTGTTTCTCCAATAGCTCTTGAAACGCCAAGTAAAATAGATCCAACTATCCCGGGCAAAGCTGCGGGAAAAATAACTCTCTTAATTGTTTCTGATTTAGTCGCTCCCATAGCGTAACTTCCATCTCTTAAACTTTGAGGCACACTTGTAATTACATCGTCACTTAAACTTGAAATAAATGGTATGATCATAATACCCATTACCCCTCCTGCTGCTAAAGCACTTTCAGCTGAAACTTCAAGACCCATTGAGGTTCCTAATTCTTTCAAAAATGGTCCAACTGTTAGGGCAGCAAAAAAACCATAAACAACTGTTGGTATACCAGCTAAAATTTCAATTAAAGGTTTTGCATATTGTCTAACTTTGCTAGATGCATATTCAGCTAAATAAATTCCACTCATTAATCCAATTGGGATAGCAACGCACATAGCAATAAATGCAATAAAAAAAGTACCTGCAAAAATAGGGACCGCTCCAAAAGTATCTGAATACATTGATGGATCTAAAGCCTCAGAAGAATCTCTTACAAAAGCTTTTGCTGGATACCAATGAGTTCCAAAGACAAAATCAAATAATGGAATTACTTTAAAAAAATCTATAGTTTGAAATATAAGTGAAAAAACTATTCCAACAGTAGTTAATATTGCAGCTAAAGAGGCTGTAAATAAAACTGCATTCAAAAATTTTTCAACTGGTTCTCTTGTTCTAGAATTAGATGAAATTCTTTTATACGCATAAGCAACTGAAGCAATGATTATAGATAATACTATAACAGCTTTTGAACTTTGAGCTATTGATCGAAGACTTAAATATTTTTCTGCTGAAGACTCAATAAAAGGTGTAATTTCTCCGGTAAATTGTCCTCGCGACAATGATTTTGTTTTTTCGTATATTAAATTTAATTCATCATCAAGATAACCTTGATTTGAATAATCGCTTAAGACTAATAACTTTACAATTGTAGGCTCAAAAATTGCCCATAAAGAAAAAATTATAAAGGCTGGTATTGCGCACCAAATTGCAAGATAATAACCATAAAATTGTGGTAATGCAGTTAATCTTTTATTTGAAGATTGAATTGTATATGCTTTTTTGCGTCCAAAATAATAGCTTGTGAAACCTAGAAGAACAATAAATGTAAACAATATTAAGTTCAAAAGAATCTCCTTTATTGGGACTTTACTATTATTTGAAAAAAAAGGGGTCTAAAAAGACCCCCTTTTTAATCATTTGTTAACTGAGAAACAATTAATTACCCATAGCAACTAGCTTCGTAGCATTAGTTCTAGTTGTTTTATACAACTTAGAGTCTAATGGCACCAAACCAATGTCTGCTAGATAACCACCTTTTCCTATAGCTTTCTTAGTTGTGAATTCTTTCACAAACTCATGTAAGCCTGGAATTACTCCAACGTGAGCTTTTTTCACGTAAAAGAATAAAGGTCTGGCAACAGCATAACTGTAGTCTTGAATAGACTTCAATGATGGTTGTCCACCATCAATACTTGCTGCTTGTAATTTATCTTTTGCAGCTAGGAAATAACTGAAGCCAAAGAAACCAAACATTTCTTTATCTTGAGTTAACTTTTGGATGATTAAACTATCGTTTTCTCCAACTTCAATAGCAGCACCATCTTCTCTGTAAAGTTTTTGAGGTTTTTTGTATTTTTTATTTCCAGCTTCAAAACCAGCTTTATAAAGAGCTTTAGCTTCTTTAGTCATACCTTTTTTCATTACTAAAGAATTCCAAGCATCTCTAGTTCCTGATGTTCCTGGTGGAATCATCACTGAAATTTTTTGTTTTGGTAAACTAGGGTCAATTTGATCCCAAGTTTTATAAATATTTGGAACTAATTTACCATCAACAACTGTATGAGCGGCTAGCGCTAAGTATAATTGTTCTTTTGTAAAGTTTACTGGTTTTGCATCTTTACTGTAAGCTAATGTGATTCCGTCGTTTCCAATTACGATTTCAACGATTTCATTTACACCATTTTTCTTACAAAGAGCTTTTTCTTTATCTTTCATAGCTCTTGATGCGTTTGTTATATCTGGATGTTGTTCACCTACACCAGCACAAAATAGTTTAGCTCCACCACCAGTACCAGTAGACTCGATTACAGGAGTTTTAAATCCTGAACCACCAAATCTTTCAGCAACAACTGTTGCATAAGGGAATACTGTAGAAGAACCAACTATCTTAATTTGATCTCTTGCTTGAGCAACAGTTGCTATTGATAAAGCAACTAATGAAGCAATTATTATAGTTAGTTTTTTCATTATCTTTAATCCTTTCATTATTTATTAATTAAAAGATGATTGACTCGTATAAATTCATTGAATCTTTATTATTACAAAATTGTTACACTTTTGTTAAAAAGGTAACTTTATAGTTGTAATCTAATAAAACATTTAGTTGTATTTTTTGGATATAATTATCTTTTCAACATCAGTTTCTAGGCCACCCATACATGACACGGGGTTTACCTGTTCACTGAGAGCAAGTTCTTTGCTTGGACGTAAAGTTACTTCAAGTTTTACCAATTTTACTAATTCCTCTCTAATATCTTCATCATATCTCCAGCTAGGCCATGAACTTGGTGTTGAAAATATAGAGGTTAAATAACTTGTAGCCATAGAATATCTGTAATTACTCAAATTTTCATTTCTCAATAAAAAATCTCTAACAGAACTAAAAATATTTCTACATCTTAAAGAATCTGAAAAATAATTTTCCTTCTTGAGATTTCTATTCATAGGAACAGAAACAATTAAATCAATTGAATTTTTAGAATACGAGGTAACTACGTCTGTATAAAATTCAGCTTCAGTAACTTCTAAATGATCTTTAATAGAAGGATATGAAGTTTTCAAATCTGCTTCTAATCTAAAAATTCCAATATCAAAAACTGTAAGTTGCTGATTTCTTAATAATGTTGTGATATCTTTAGAAAAAACACTTGTTGTTATAGAGCTTAATAAAAAAGCAAAAATCAAAATATTTTTGAATATTTTAACCATATAAAAAATTAATTAAAAGATTAACATAAATCAAGTAAAGAATTGTTAAAAAAACCTTCTAAAACTATTACAATATAATATTTTTTAAATTTAAGTTTTCGCTGGTAAATAAATTTGAATTTCAGTTCCTTGGTTTTCCTCACTTAGAATCTCATAGTGTCCACGATGTTGAGTAATTATATGTTTAACAATAGCTAATCCTAAACCGGTTCCACCAACCTTGTTACTTTGTTCAAGATCTACTCTAAAAAATCTTTCTGTAATTCTAGAAATATATCTTTGAGGAATGCCAACACCTTCGTCTTTAATACTGATCATAAAATTTTTTTCTAACAATTTACCGTCGCTAATTTTGCTTGATATAAAAATAGACTTGTTTTCGTTTGAATACTTAATTGCATTGTCTAAAAGATTTGAAAAAACAGTTTGTAATTTTTTTTCATCTCCAATAACAATTGTTGGATTTGCGAGTGATAAATTAATGTTTAATTTCTTTTTTTTTAAAATAATCTCAAAATTACTAATAATTGTTTTGAAAAGGTCATTTATGTTAACTAAAGAGTTTGGCCTTATATGTTCTTCTAATTCAATTCTTGTGAGTATTAAAAGATCATTAATTAAATTTTCCATTCTATTTGATTGTTCAGTTATTATTTTCATAAATTTTTTTTTAGCTTTATCGTCCGCTGCCGCCGGGCCTTCAATAGTTTCTAAAGATCCTTTGATAGCCATCAAGGGTGTTCTTAATTCGTGACTTACATTGGCTACAAAATCAGTTTTAAATTTTTGTGCTTTTGTAATTTCAGTAAAATCTTTTAAAAATAACACAACAGAATCTGGTTCAGTAAATAAATGAGTTGGGCCAGGAATAATATAAATTTTATAAAATTGATATGATGGGAGGTCTATTTCTACATCAATGTTTTTGGTTTTATTTTCAATTATAGCTTTTTCAATATTTTCTATTAATTCTGGCTTTCGAATTACAGAAGATATGTTTTTATCAACTAAACTACTTCCAAATCTTTTTAATGCACTTGGGTTAGCATACTTAATTATGTTAAATTTATTTAATGCAAAAAACTGATCTTCAAGCTCATCAATAATTACTCTTTTTGTTTTTTCCTCTCTTTTATTGATTATTGTAGCTGTATTTATTGACTTATTTTTTTTTTGATTAAGTAAATAGAGAAGATAAATTATAACAACTATAAGTAGAATGACAAAATATTCCATAAATTTAGATTGGTTAATTTTGCATCATTACGCTTTTTAATGCAAACAAATTAAAAATAATTAACTAATGATTTGGTGAAATATTATTAAAAAATATTTTTGCTGTTTCTTCCCAAGTGAATTTTTTTGCAAATTCAAGACAATCATTTCTATCAACTTTTAAAGCTTTATGGGCTGAAACTTTAAGATCATTATCTAAACAATTTATTTTAGATCCTTCAAATATATCTTTGGGACCTGGGACAGGATACCCGGCAACAGGTGTTCCGCAATTTAAAGCCTCAGTAACTACAATTCCAAATGTATCTGTTTTACTAGGGAATACAAAAACATCGGAAGATGCAAAATGTGATGCTAATTCGCCATTTGTTTTTTCTCCTAAAAAAATATCTTTAGGAAATTCTTTTTTTAATTTTTTTAAATCAGGTCCTTTTCCTATTATTATTTTTGTACCTTCTAAATTACATTCTAAAAAAGCTCTTATATTTTTCTCAACTGCAACTCTTCCAACATAAATCCAAATTGGTCTTTTGTGAGGTAAATCAATTTTTTTAGGGTTCTTAAAAGCTCCATGATTTCCTCCTCTTGTCCAAGTAATCATTTTATTATTGTCTATACCTATATCTATTAATTCTTTTCTCATAGACTCTGTTGTTACTAAAATTCTCTCAGCTTTGTTATGAAAGTTTGCTAGAAATTTTTCAGCCCATTTTGCAGGTATAATAGGAAAGTATAGTTTGATATATTTATCAAATCTCGTATGAAAACTGGTAGTAAACTTTAGATTATTTTTTAAACAATATCTTCTCGTCATAGTCCCAATAGGACCTTCGGTAGCGATATGAATTGCATCAGGTTTTATTTTTTTTATTAAACTACCGACTCTAGGCCAAACATTAATTGATAGTCTAATTTCATTATATTTTGGCATCGGGAAAGTTAAAAATAAGTCTGGTGTAAGATATTCTATACTGTGACCTTGTTTTTTTAAGATCTCACCTGTTTCATGAAGGGTTCTAACAACGCCATTTACTTGTGGAAAGTATGCATCTGTAGCAATTAAAATTTTCATTAACTATGAGGCTTTTTTTAATTCTTCAGTTTTAATTGGTTTAATTGCTTTCTCAGCGTCTATAAATTTTTCTCTTATTTTGTCCCAATATAATATTTCAAAACTACCGTCATAATTTTCAGCTAATGCAGTGCAAGATTCAACCCAATCTCCACAATTTAAATAATTTATGCCATTAAAATCTCTATCCTCAGGGTGATGAATGTGGCCGCAAATTATTCCATCAAATTTTTTTGTTTTTGCATAATCTGATACAGTCTTTTCATATTCACCGATATATTTGACTGCATTTTTGACTTTATACTTTAAAAATTTTGCAAGAGACCAATATTCTTTTCCTCTTAACCTTCTAAAAAAGTTAATTATTACATTAAATTGTAACAATAAATTATATGCTATTGATCCAAGTTTAGACAACCATTTAGCATGTTTCATTACTCCATCCCAAGCATCACCATGAACAACTAAATATTTTTTCCCAGTGTTTGTTTCATGAATAACTCTATTAACCATATGAATGTCCCCAAAATGCAATGGAATAAATTTTCTAAACATTTCATCATGATTACCCATTATATAGAAAACTCTGGTACCATGTCTTGCTTTTCTTAAAATTTTTTGAATTACATCATTATGTTCTTGGGGCCAAAAAAAACTTTTTTGCATTGCCCATACATCGATAATGTCTCCTACTAGATAAAGATTTTCGGATCTTGAGTTTTTAAAAAACTCTAAAATTTTATTTGCCTGACAGCCTTTAGTACCTAAGTGTAAATCAGAAATAAATATACTTTTGTATTTAAGTATTTTAGGCATATAAAAAATTTTTATTTAATACAACTGTAACACGAATCATGTATTTCTTATTTCATTTAAATGTTACAAATTTGTTAAAAATTTTTTAAGGAATAATTATGTTATATTGTTTAATTTATAATCTAAACTCTTCTTCTGGGAAAAAATTAAAATTTATAAATAGGGTTTTATTTAAGTTAAAAAAAAAAAATTCTGTAGACTATTTTGAGACAAAAACAATAAATCAGGCTAGAGAAATTTTTAGAGATTTTAATCAAAAAAATTACGATCGATTAATTGTAGCAGGTGGAGATGGATCTGTATCTTTTGCAATTAATGAACTAATTAAAAATAATTTTAATTTTAAAGACGATTTTGCTATAGGTTATATACCTGCTGGTACCGCAAATTTACTTCAGGCTGAATTATCAATGAATAAAAAAGTTGATGATATAGTTGATGTATTAGTTTCTAACAATTATAAAACCTCTAATCTTCTAAAAATTAATGAAAGTTTTTTCTTTTTAATGGCTGGTATAGGATGGGATGCAAAAATTGTCCATTCAATTAATTCAAAAATTAAAAAGTTACTTGGTAAAATTATATTTGTTATTAAAGGTTTTCAATATTTCTTGTTTATGAATAATAAAAAATTAAATGTTACTTTTGACGGACAATTTTATAAAGCAGATTGGATACTGTCCTCAAATACCAAATATTATGCTGGGCATTATAAAATAAATAAAACAAATATTTTTGAAGATAAATTAGTAACCTATATATTTAGGGATTTGACAAGGATTAATTTATTATATTCCATATTTTTAATAATCTTTAATGGCGATTTAAGTAAAAACAAAAATGTTATTACTACTTATTCTCAAAATATCACCATTGAGGGAAATGATTTAATACCTGTTCAAATTGATGGAGATAATTTTGGTTCATATAAAAAAATTCATTTAAGTAAATCAAATAAAAAAATAAATTTTCTTGTAAAATAATTATTTTACTCTTCCATATACATCCTGATATCTAACAATATCTGTTTCTTTAAGGATTGAGCCTATTTGTGCTTCTACAATTTTAACCGGTTTTTTAAATGGATTTTCAATTCTGTGAATAGCTCCTAATGGAATATAAATAGTTTCACCAGGTTTCATGGTAAAATATTTTTTATTCAAAGTAATTTTAGGTTTACCATGAGTAACGACCCAATGTTCTGCTCTATGGAAATGTTTTTGAAGACTTAAAATGCCTTTAGGTTTAACAAATAATTCTTTAATTAAAAATTCTTTGCCTTTAAATAAGTTTGTGTAGCTGCCCCATGGTCTATGAAATACGTTTTTCTTTTTAAAATATCTATTTTTAATCTTTCCGTACATTTTACAAATTTCTTTCCAGCTGCCTAGATCTGACCATGGAATATCAAGCTTGATTGCATTGATATTTTTAGTTTTCTCTAGTATCGCGTAATCAAAAGACTTGGCTGTTGCTTTACTAAATGCTTGTTTATTTAAATAATACACATTATTTTTATATTTTGCTTTTGTTACAGCTTTGTTACAGTTTCGAAAAATATTAGGCTGATATTTCTTAAAATTATTAATAATTGAGTCTTTTCTCAAAAAAAACATACCCGAATTCCAATATCCTTTTTGCTTAATAACCTCTTTTGCTTTAGCTTGTTTTGGTTTTTCAATAAATCTAGTTACTTTATTTATATTTTTTATATTTTTACTTAAGAAGTAACCATATTCACTTGATGGATTAGTTGGTTTAATCCCAAATATAAATACATTTTTTTCATCTAAATTTGATTTATTTTTATGAATTGCACTAATGAGCTTATTGGGTTTTTCAATTAAATGATCAGCGGTAAAATACATCAGCGGTTGATTATTTGGAATTTCTTTAATTAATGCTGATGCTAAAATTGCTGGCGCAGTATTCTTTTTTGCTGGCTCCAAAACTATTTTATATTTACTAATTCTACTTTTTTTTAAAGCCTTTTTAACATCCTTAATATATTTTGAATTAGTGCTGATGATCGGATAATCAAAAACATTGCTTTTAATTCTATCGAATGTTTTATTAATTAATGTCCAACCACCAAAATCAATAAATTGCTTTGCTTGATGTTTTGACTTTTTAGGCCACAGTCTCGTACCTGCGCCACCACATAGAATAACTGGTCTAATTTTCATTAAATATCAGCGTAAGTTCTAACCTCTTCTTTTGCACCAGGATGTGTAGGTGCCCCAAGATAAGCTGGTCCAACTGTTTGTGCATACTTCCAAAGAGTTCCATTACCAAAGTTGATTTTCTTTGGTTTCCATTTTTTTCGTCTCTTTGCTAATTCTTTTCTAGACAATCGAACGTTTATTGTCCCCTTCTTTGCATCCAAATCAATAATATCTCCATTTTTAAGTAATGCTATTGGACCACCTACAAATGCTTCTGGTCCAACATGGCCTATACAAAAACCACGTGTTGCTCCTGAAAATCTTCCATCAGTAATTAACGCAACTTTTTCACCTTTGCCTTGACCGTAAATTGCTCCTGTTGTTTGAAGCATTTCTCTCATTCCAGGTCCACCTTTTGGACCTTCATATCTAATTATAATAATATCACCGTCTTTATATTTTTTATTT
Source organism: uncultured Pelagibacteraceae bacterium (assembly GCA_902619595.1). Classification (GTDB taxonomy): domain Bacteria; phylum Pseudomonadota; class Alphaproteobacteria; order Pelagibacterales; family Pelagibacteraceae; genus Pelagibacter. The sequence continues at coordinate 8,701 of CACNFE010000008.1, read as the reverse complement.
TTTACTGCTTTGTAAGCTGCTTCTTCGGTATCAAAACATCTAGCTTTGCCAGTGAATTGTAATTTTTTTAATCCTGCTATTTTAACAATTGCTCCATCAGGCGCTAAGTTTCCTTTTAAACCAACAACACCTCCGTCTGGAGATAGCGGTTGATTATAGGTCCTCATTACTTTTTGATTTTTGTTAAACTTAACATTTTTCAAATTTTGTCTCATTGTTTTCCCTGTAACCGTCATACAATCACCATGTATGTAACCGCCATCTAACAATGTTTTTAAAAGCATAGGAACACCTCCAGCTTTCCACATATCTTTTGCAACATATTTTCCACCTGGTTTTAAATCTGCAAGATAAGGTGTTTTCTTAAATATTCTTGCAACATCCATTAAATCAAATTTTATTCCAGCTTCATTTGCAAGTGCTGGTAAATGTAATGCAGCGTTTGTAGAACCTCCTGTTGCAGCAACAATAGTTGCAGCATTTTCCAACGATTTTTTTGTTACAATATCTCTTGGTCTAATTCTTTTTTGTAATAAATTCATAACTGCTTTACCACTTTTTAACGCATAAGAATCTCTTTGCGTATAAGGTGCTGGTGTTCCTGCTGAATAAGGTAAAGCTAAACCTATTGCCTCAGACACACATGCCATGGTATTTGCTGTAAACTGTCCACCACATGCGCCTGCACTTGGGCATGCCTTTAATTCTAATTTTCTTAGAGCGTGTGCTGACATCTTTCCTGATGTATATTTTCCAACACCTTCAAAAACATCAACAACCGTTACATCTTTTCCATTAAATCTTCCTGGTAAAATTGATCCACCATAAATAAACACACTTGGAACATTCAATCTTACCATCGCCATCATTAAACCTGGCAACGATTTATCACAACCTGCCACCCCAACTAATGCATCGTAACAGTGTCCTCTAACTGTTAATTCAGTTGAATCTGCAATAACATCTCTTGATATTAAAGATGACTTCATGCCTTCATGGCCCATTGCTATTCCATCTGTGACCGTAATGGTACAAAACTCTCTTGGTGTTCCTCCTGCTTGATGAACTCCTTTTTTAACCGATTGAGCTTGTCTCATAAGAGCAATATTACAAGGAGCAGCCTCATTCCAGGTTGAAACCACACCCACAAACGGTTTTGCTACATCTTTTTCTGTAAGATCCATTGCATAATAGAAGGACCTTTGAGGTGCTTTGTCAGGACCTAACGATGTATGTCTACTTGGTAATTTTTTTTTATTAAATTTTGGCATTATAAATTTTTTATTGTAGCTGATATTTTTTTTATATCATTTCCTAAGTTATTATAATTACTTTTTTCTTGGTCAACAATATGTTTTGGTGCCCGCTTTACAAAATCTTTATTATTTAATCTTGAGGAAATTTTATCCATTTCAACTTGATATTTTGACTGTTTGCTTAAAAGATTTTCTTTAATTAAATTTAAATCAACATTTTCTTCAAAATAAAGTTTAAAAACACTTCCTTTTATTACTAAAGATGCCGAAGGCTTATTTTTATCTTTATCAACAAAATTTGTTATTCTTCCAAGCTTCTTAATTACCGTTTCATTATTTGTAAAAAAGGACTTATCTTTTTTGTTAATACCACTTAGTGAAATATCAACATAAGAACCTGGGCTAATACTTAGTTCATTCTTAAATGATCTGATCTCAGTAATAAAATCTATCATGTTCTCAACATCAGCAAATTTTTCTTTTTTAGGCTTGTCAGAGACCCAATTCGAATACATCAAATAATCTTTATTTGAGTTATCTAACTTATTTTTAAGCCATATCTCTTCAGTAATAAAAGGTATGAATGGGTGTAGTAAAACTAAAATTTCTTTAAACACATAACTAGCGATTTCTTTAGTTTCCTTAATATCTTTTTTATTATTTGAATTTAGAATAGTTTTGCTTAATTCTAAATACCAATCACAATAAGAGTGCCATACAAACTGGTATACATTTCGCGCTGCTTCATCAAACCGATAGTCTTTTATATTGTTTTCAACAACAATTTTTGTTTGTACCAGCTCAGAATATATCCATTTATTAATATTAATCTTTGCTTTGGGTGATTTTTTAGTATTTTTAATGTCACATTTATTGTGAATTAAAAAATTATTTACATTCCATAATTTATTAAGAAAGTTTCTATTACCTTTTACTCTGTCTTCAGATAACTTTACGTCTCTTCCTGGTGATGCCATTGATAAAAGAGTAAATCTTAATGCATCTGCACTGTACTTTTCTATTAAGTCTAAAGGATCAATTACGTTACCTTTTGATTTTGACATTTTTTGACCCTTCTCGTCCCTAACTAAAGCATGTACATAAATATCTTTAAAAGGTTCTTTTTTAATGAATTCCATTCCAAACATAATCATTCTTGCAACCCAAAAGAAAATAATATCAAAACCAGTAACAAGAACAGATGTTGGGTAAAATTTTTTAAGATAAGGATCTTTTGTATTCCAACCTAATGTTGCAAATGGCCATAAACCAGATGAAAACCAAGTATCTAAAACATCAGGATCTCGTTGTAATTCAACTTCTTTTTTGTAAAATTTTTTAGCATTTTGTTTTGCTTCTTTTTCATTAAGTGCAACAAAGATTTTTTTATCAGGTCCATACCATGCTGGTATTTGATGTCCCCACCATAACTGTCTTGAAATACACCAAGGTTCAATATTATTCATCCATTGAAAATATGTCTTTGACCAATTTTCTGGAAAAAAATTTGTTTTCTTTGATTTAACAATTTTTTTTGCTTTTATCGAAAGTTTTTTTGCATCAGCAAACCATTGTTCTGTGAGGTACGGTTCAATTACAGAATTGGATCTATCGCCATATGGAACCTTATTTTTTATATTTTCTTCTTTAACAAATAAATTAAGATTTTTTAAATCCTCTAAAATATTTTTTCTTGCTTCAAATCTATCTAGACCCTGATATTTTTCAGGACAATTTTCATTAATTTTTCCATCATCTGTAAAAATATTTATTATCTTAAGCTTGTTTCTTTGACCTACATCGTAATCATTAAAATCATGTGCAGGTGTTATTTTGACAGCACCAGTTCCTTGTTCTGGATCAGCATAATCATCCAAAATAATTTTTATTTTTCTCCCTACTAAAGGTAAATTTACATCCTTATTTTTATACTTATTAAACCTTTTATCTTTAGGATTTACCGCTACCGCGGTATCTCCAAGCATAGTTTCAGGTCTTGTTGTTGCTATGGTTATAAATTCATTTGTGCCATCAATTGGGTATTTAATATAGTATAATTTTGAATTTACTTCTCTTTGATCAACCTCTAGATCTGAAATAGCAGTTTTTAAAACTGTATCCCAATTAACTAATTTTTTGGACTTATAAATGATTTTTTTTTTATGTAACTCAACAAAAACTCGAATAACACTGTCGGATAGATTGTCATCCATAGTAAAGGCATTCCTTGACCAATCACATGAACAACCCAATTTTTTTAACTGATTAAGGATAATGTCACCATATTGATTTTTCCATTCCCAAACTTTCTTTATGAAATTTTCTCTTCCAAGATCATTTTTTGCTATTCCTTCGTCCTCTAATTTTTTTTCCACTAATGCTTGAGTGGCAATTCCTGCATGATCAGTTCCTGGTTGCCATAAAGTTTCATAACTATTCATTCGATGATATCTAGTTAAAAGATCTTGAATTGAATTATTTAAAGCATGACCCATATGCAAACTACCGGTTACATTTGGTGGTGGTATTACGATTGAAAATTTTTTCTTATTTTTTTTGGGTTTAAACAACTCATTTTTCACCCAATATGAATAAATACGATTTTCTACTTCATTATGATTATATTTATCTGAACTCATATCCCTTTTTTGTTTATAAATTAATCATTCGAATAAACAATAATCAATTTTAAGTGGAAATTTATAGACTAATTGTAAAAATCAATTATATAAACTTGTATTAAATTGATTTATTATCATTTTAAACGGTAACGTGGCGGAATGGTTACGCAGAGGATTGCAAATCCTTGTATCCCGGTTCGATTCCGGGCGTTACCTCCAAAAAAAGAGTTGTTTTAGTCCTAAAAAAAAGTAAGTTTTGATTTTTACATTCCTCGGTAGCTCAGTTGGTAGAGCAGTTGACTGTTAATCAATTGGTCGCAGGTTCGAGTCCTGCCCGAGGAGCCAAAAATTAACCAGTCTTTGAAATTCCTACTTGTGATACTTGTAAATTTTTACCAAACTTTATTTTTTGGTCGGCTGTAAGCTCAGAATATAGCTTAACTAAAAAGTTATAGTTCACAGTCAAATGACTTTCTTTAACTCTTTCAGAATTAATTGCGTATTCTGAGAAATCCTCAAAAAAATAATTGATTGGTACCTTCAAATAGTTAGATAACTGAAGTAATCTTATCGAACTTACTCCGTTAGTACCCTTTTCATATTTTTGAATTTGTTGAAATGTGACGTTTATTGCTTTTGCTACTTTTGTTTGTGTTAATCCTAAAGCCAATCTTCTTAACTTAAGTTTATTTCCTAAGTGTTTATTAAAATTATCTTCCATTAAGACCCCTCTTAAAAAGGATAATTGAACTCTATCCTGAAACTTATTGCAAGTATAAAAAAAATTATTTTTTGCTCTTTTTGGTATTGACTTTGAGCGTAAAACCTTGAACAAAATTTATAAATTATGGGTTTTTCTAGTTTAGAATGGTTATAAAATCTGACTTAAAAATAATTTGGTTCTATCATTTTTAGGATTTGCAAAAAATTCCTTTGTCTCAGCTTTTTCAACAATCATTCCTTCATCCATAAAAATTACTTCATCTGCAACTTCTTTAGCAAATCCCATTTCATGAGTAACTACAATCATGGTCATACCAGCTTTCGCAAGATTTACCATTGCATCTAAGACCTCTTTTATCATTTCTGGATCCAAAGCTGATGTAGGTTCATCAAAAAGCATTATTTTTGGCTCCATACATAATGCTCTAGCAATTGCAGCACGTTGTTGTTGGCCTCCAGATAATTGTCCAGGAAACTTTTGTGCTTGATCACTAATTTGTACTCTATTTAAATGATCTAATGCTAGTTCCTCTGCTTTAGCTTTAGGCATTTTTTTAACCCAAATAGGTGCAAGTGTACAATTATCTAATATAGATAAGTGTGGAAATAAATTAAATTGCTGAAAGACCATTCCAACTTCAGCTCTGATAGCTTCAATATTTTTTGTATTTTCTGAAAGTTCAGTTCCGTCAACAGTAATTGTTCCTTCTTGATGTTCCTCTAATCTATTAATACATCTTATCAAGGTAGATTTTCCAGATCCTGATGGACCACATACAACAATTTTTTTATTTTTCTCAACAGATAAATCAATATTTTTTAAAACTTGAAAATCACCAAACCATTTGTTCATATTTTCAATTTTTATGATTGGATCAGACATATTATCTTTCAGTTTTATATTTATTTTCTAAATTGTAACTATATTTACTCATAGCATAACAGATAATCCAGAAAATTATAGCAGCAAATATATAACCCTCCATTGCAAATCCAAGCCATTTTGGATTTGTTTTAGCAAGTGCGAGCATACCTGCAATTTCTGCTAAACCAACTACGAAAATTAATGGTGTGTCTTTTACTAAAGCTAAAAAGGTGTTTGCTATTCCTGGAATAACTAATTTTAAGGCTTGTGGTAATATTACAAAAATATGCATTTTCCAATATCCCATTCCTAAAGATTTTGCTGCATCATACTGGCCTCTTGGCAATGCTTGTAAACCGCCTCTTATAACTTCAGCACAATACGCGGCCTCAAATAAAGTAATTGCGATAATTACTCTAACAAGTTTATCCATAAAGAAATCTTCTGGTAAAAACATTGGGAACATTACAGAGGACATAAATAGAACTGTAATTAAAGGAACTCCTCTCCAAAATTCGATATAACCAACAGAGATATATCTAACAGCTGGCAAATTGGATCTTCTACCAAGAGCTAAGATCATTCCAAGAGGAAAACAAAAAATTAAGCAGAAAAAAGAAACTATAAATGTAAGCGATAAACCTCCCCACGCACCAGTTTCAACCCAAACCAAACCGAAAGACCCTCCTGAAATTAAATAATAAATAATTAAAAATGCGATGATGGGATAAATTATAACATAGTATAAAGCTAAATATTTTTTCATATTTTCTTTGAAAAAATACCCAACAAAGCCAAGGGCAATGACTAATATAAAGGCACTATTAATTCTCCAATGAAGGTCATTGGGATACATTCCATACATAAATCTTTTGAACCATACTTTAATGTATGTCCAGCATGCTCCAGTCCCAGTGCAAGCTTCTTTAGTATCACCAGATATGTTTGCATCAAATATCATCCAACTTAAAGATGGTGGTGTAGCTTTAATTAATGCAAAAATTATTAAAAGAGTGAGTAGTGCATTAAAATTATTTGTATTTATGTTTTTATTTAATTTATCTAATATAGCTATACCGCTATATTCCATTCTAATAATGCCTAGTCCAATAAAACCTAACACTAACGGTAAAAAAGTACTCAGTTTTGAAGGTAAGAAAGATAAAATATTAGTGTTAAAGAATGCATATATTAATACATCAAAAATACTTATCGCTAATAGAAAAGATCCTAAATACATATTTGTAAGAGGATTTTTGCTTTGAATTTGATTGAAACTAATACTTCTCATTATTTTTCCTTAATCTCAATTTTTTTGTTATACCAGTTCATTAGTGCGGCTATTGCAAGACTAATGGAAAGATAAGTAAGCATTGTAATTCCAACAATTTCAATTGCTTTACCTGTTTGCATTAATGCAGTTCCAGCAAATACTAGTACTAAGTCTGGATATGCGATTGCAGCTGCTAATGATGAATTTTTAGTTAAATTTAAATACTGATTAGTTGTTGGTGGAATTATAATTCTTAATGCTTGTGGCATTATAATTAGTTTTAATATTTGATTAGGTGTTAATCCTACTGAGGCCGCTGCTTCTTTTTGACCTTTGCTTATACCCTGAATTCCTGCTCTTACACATTCGGCAACAAATGTTGATGTGTATAATGAAAGAGCTAATACCAAAGCAATAAGTTCTGGTGGCAATCTAACACCACCTTCATAAATATAAGATGTAGTTGCAAGTTGTTTTAAAACAGGAATTTCAAAATTCAAAGTTACTCCTCCAACTAAGAAAGATAAGCCAGGTAAAATAATTAAAATTGCTAAACTTATATATAAAAGAGGTAATTGTTTCCCCTCTTTTTCTTGTAGTTTTTTTGCATATGTTCTTATGAATACTATTGATACGACTGCAGCAATTAGACAATACATAAATATATTTAAATTTTGCCATATCATTGCGGGAATGTAGTATCCTTTTATTGTCATGTAAGTGACACCAAACCAAGGTTCGGCACCTTCTGGCAAAGGTAATGCTCTTAAAGCAGCGTAATACCAAAAAAAGATTTGTAATAATAAAGGTATATTTCTAAAAAATTCTACGTACCATGCAGCAGAGTTTCTTATAAGATAATTACTAGATAGCCTTGCAACACCAATAATCACACCCAAAATTGTACAAAAAATTATTCCTAAAAATGAAACTAATAAAGTATTTAATAAGGCAACAACGTAAGCCCAAAGATAAGAGTCCTGCCCATCATAATCAAGCAGCGTAAATTGCATATCAAATGAGGCTTCTTGTTTCAAAAAACCAAAGCCAAAATCAATGCCTCGATTATCCATGTTAACTTGTGCATTAAATGTGAAAAAACCAAATACAAAGACAACAAAAAGGATTGTGAGTAATTGAGGTATAATACGTTTAATTTTATTATTCATTTTGGGGAATATAAAAAAAAGGGCTAGATAAATCTAGCCCTTTTTAAATCATATAAGATAACAATTATCTTGATGGTGGTACGTAAAGTATTCCGCCTTTAGTCCATAATTGGTTTGGACCTCTGTCAGGTAAAATACCAGTATCAGCTATATTTCTTTTATAGCTTTCACCATAGTTACCAACTTGCTTGATAATTCTTAGGTTCCACTCATTATCTAAGCCAAATGCAGCACCCATTTCACCTTCTGCACCAACAAGTCTCTTAATTGCTGGGTTATCAGAAGTTTTCATAGAATCAGCATTTGCAGAAGTAATTCCATACTCCTCTGCTTCGATCATAGTGTTCAAAGACCATCTTACAATGTCTTCCCAAACAGAATCACCTTGTCTTACAACTGGTCCTAAAGGTTCTTTAGAAATAGTTTCTGGTAATACAATGTGTTCATCTGGGTTTTTCATCTTGGTTCTTTGAGCTGCTAAACCTGATTTATCAGTTGTATAAGTATCACATCTTCCTGCATCATAAGCTGCAACAACCTCGTCAGCTTTTTCAAAAGCTACTGGCTCGTAAGAAATTCCTCTTGAATTAAAGAAGTCTCTCATATTAAGCTCTGTTGTTGTACCAATGTTTGTACAAGCTGAGATACCATTTTTAAATTGGCTCGTAGAAGTAATTCCTGAGCTTTTTCTAACCATGAAACCTTGACCATCGTAAAAGTTTACACCTACGAAAGTAAGACCAATGTCAGCATCTCTAGAAAGTGTCCAAGTAGTATTTCTTGATAAGATATCA
>CACNFE010000007.1 GCA_902619595.1 uncultured Pelagibacteraceae bacterium | reverse complement strand
TTACGTCCTTACTGGCAATATAATCTGATTTGAAAAATTCAATTTCTTTCCATTTATTATCTTTGTTTAATTGATCAATTTTTTTATCAAAACCATATTCTTCGTGAATTCCCTCATTTATCGTGAAACAAATTAACCCTTTATCTTTTGTAATTCTTATAAATTCATCTAAAGCAGGCGGTTTAACGTGACCGAAAGTGAAAGTACCCACACACATTACAGCATCAAAAGAGTTGTCTTTTTCATTAATGGGCTTATTTAAATCAACTTTATCTAATTTGTGATAAAGACCTTTTGGTACTAAGTCTAAAAGTTTTTGTGACAAATCTGCTCCATAAAAATTAGAAAAACCATGTTTTTTCAGTTCAACACCTACTAAACCTGTGCCGCATCCAGCATCATAAATTTTTGAATTTTTATTTTTCTCGTACTTTATATAAACTTCGGTTGTTTCTTTTGGACCAGTATAATTCCAATCAACCATATCTTTATCGTATTTATTTCCTTCTCCCCATTCATCGTAATATCTCATTACTTCATCAGTTTTTTTTAATTTATATATAGGTACTTTGTTTCCGACATCTTTTTGTGACATATTTATTTACTTTCTTAATTTATTGTTTTGGAAAATAATCTTCTAAATCACTTTCTCTGTAAACATCAGTTGTACTACAATGTAAACTTCCGCCAAATGCATATACATCTCTAAAGTCTATTGGAATAACTTCCATACCTAGCTTATCAAGCTGATCTGCTTGATACACCTCGCTTTTTTCTACGCAGACTGTTTTTGGATCTAATACTAATACATTCATAGATAACCAAACAGAGTAATAACTCAAAGATGGTGGTGCGTTGTGAGCTGGTTGTGCGGCATGGACAATTTCCCAACCATTATCTTCAAAAAGTTTTCTTTGTTCTTTTGGAATTTTTCTTTGAGGATTGTTCAATATCAGACCTGGTTTTATTGGTGTAAATGTTGCATCTATATGAATAGGATAAGGATCCCCAGGAAAGTTTACAGTATGAACACGCTGTTCTGGAAAGTGTCTTTTAAGCCAATCAATACCTTTTAAATTAGTGGTAAATCCATGCTGAACAATTAAATCTTTACCAAATCTTAAAATATCAGCAGCATCGAATAGAGGTTCCTCCTCAGTTGTTACAAAATACTTTTTTTCAGCCCATTCTAATCTTTGTTCAATGCTAACCTCATCAGATAAATAATTGTGATGATAATCTTTATCTGTCAATCTTGGTTTTGGAGCACTTTCGTGTCTCATTTTTGAATCTTCAATAAAGTATTGTTGGATTAATGGTCTATAAGCAAGATATTCAAACCATCTACAACGAAAACTCATTGTAGCTTCAAGCATTTCTTTGCCAACTGTAATTATCACATCTCTAGATGGCATACATCCAAACATGTGCTCGGCTTTCCAATCAGGGGTTCCTATTTTTTCATCAAATTTTAAAGGTGTTGGTCTGTCGACTCTAATTCCCCTACCCTCTAAAGTTTTGACAAACTTATCTAATAATTCATTAGCTCTATCAATAGAGTCTTGAGTTCTTCTTCCGTGCTTACCTTTCATGACTGAGTTGGCAGGAATTTTTACATCCACAGCAGGCTCCGGAGCAGGTATGCAGCAGTTATCTGCTCTTCCAACTATAACATGTTTAAGAGGACTCCATTCATTCCAACTTTTAACAATTGTTTTTTTCATTTATCCTCTCATTTTTTCACCGCCTGGATCATAAAGCGGTTCTTTAATTAAATTGCAATTAAATAAGTCTCCATTAATTTCTACTTGAATTCCTTTTCCTGAATTTAATTTATTTGTATCTAAATAACTAAACGCAACACTTTTGTTTACGAAATGAGCAAAACCTCCTGAAGTTACATATCCTATTGCCTTATCATCTTTTAATACAGCTTCATTATAAGTTACATCGATTTCATTTGTCTCAACTACCATGGGTGTAAGTTTGTTTGAGCTTTTATCTTCTTTGGCATATTTTTTTCCAATAAACTCTTTATCCCAATTAATAAACGCATCTAATCCTGTTTCTTTGGCTGTAAAATCGGGCCTGTAGTCTAATGTCCATGCACCCCAATTTTTTTCTAATCTCATGGACATTAAAGCTCTTAACCCAAATGGCTTAATATTAAATTCTTTTCCAGCCTCGGTTAATTCTTCATATAATTTTATTTGATAGTGTGGAGCAACGTATATTTCATAACCCAGTTCTCCCGTAAAGGAAATTCTATTGACAATAGCGGGCACTCCTGCAACATACATTCTTCTAGAATCTCTAAATTTAAATTTGTCATTAGATACATTATCTCTTACAACTTTTTGTAGTACTTCCCTAGATTTTGGACCTGAAATAGCTAGTCCATGAAAATCATCAGATCTATTTTTATATTCTAAATTAAACTTCCCAATATGACTTTCGAACCATCTTCTATGCATCTCTTGAGCTGCACCAGATCCAAATATCATAAATTCGTTATCATCCATACAAGCAACTGTTAAATCACCATATAGTTTTCCTTTCCTAGTTAGCATTGGACTTAAGGAAATTCTTCCAGGTTTCGGTAGTTTTCCTGCCATTACGTAATCAAGAAATTTTTTAGCATCTGGCCCTTTAAATTCGTGTTTTGAAAAATTCGCAAGTTCCATCACCCCAACATTTTCTCTAACATTTATTACTTCTTTGGATACATAATTATGCGATCTTGATCTTTTAATAGTTGGTTCCTCATATGCATCCTTTTTGTCATTAGCAAACCACAATACACTTTCTAAACCAAAACCGTCTCCCATTACTGCACCTTGATTAACAAAACGATCGTATAGGGCTGTGGTTTTTTGTTTTCTACCTTTTGGTAAAGTTTCATTAGGAAAGGTCATAATAAATCTTCTCTCATAATTTTCAGAAGATTTTATTGTTCCATATTGTGGTGTTGCATATTCTCCAAATCTTGCAACATCCATAGCCCATACATCAATTGATGGCTCACCATCTATAATCCATTCTGCTATGCATTTGCCAACTCCACCACCTTGGCAAAATCCCGCCATAACTCCAACCGCTACCCAATAATTTTTCATACCAGGAACTGGTCCAATTAATGGACTGCCATCTGGTCCAAAAGTAAAAGGTCCATTAACAATATTTTTAATACCAGCTCTTTCTAAAGCAGGCATTCTTTTAAAACCGATTGCTAATCTATCTTGAATGTTTTCTAATTTTGGCTCTAAAAGTTCATGGCCAAAATTCATTGGGGTACCCTCTACTTTCCATGGTGTTGATTTAGGTTCATAAGTTCCCAACAACATTCCTTTTGCTTCTTGTCGAAAATAAATATTTCCTTCAAAGTCTGTTCCAATAGGTAATCTTTGATCACCCATTGCCTCTATCTCTGGAATTGTCTCAGTAATTAAATAGTGATGCTCCATTGGCTGAACAGGAAGATCTACACCTGCTAGATGCCCAACTTCTCTAGCCCATAATCCTCCAGCATTAATAACGATTTCTGCATTGACATTTCCTTTGTCCGTAAAAACATCCCACGAACCATCTGGTTTTTGTTTCGTGTCCTTCACCACTGTATGAGTATAATATTTGCCACCATGAACTTTTGCAGCTTTTGCAAAAGCATAAGTAACACCTGATGGATCTACCTCTCCATCAATTGGATCCCACAAAGCTAGTAAATATTTTTTTGGATCAATTAAGGGATGTTTTTTTTTAACTTCTTCTAAAGATATAAATTCTTGATCTAAACCCATATATCTTGCTTTAGACCGTTCTCTTTTTAAATACTCAGCCCATACATCGTTTGAAGCTAAATAAAAACCACCACTAGGTTTAAAGCCAACTGAATGCCCAGATTCTTTTTCAATCTCTTTATAAAGACCAATAGTATATGCCATCATTCTTGAGATATTCGGATCAGAGGAAATAACATGAACATTTCCAGCTGCATGCCAAGATGATCCTGATGTTAATTCGTTTCTCTCAAGTAAAATACAATCTTTTAATCCAAATTTAGATAAGTGATAAAGAATTGAGCATCCAACAACCCCACCACCGATAATTACTACTTTGGCATTTTTTTCCATTAATATTTATCTTTCACTTTAGTATTAAGCTCTAAAAATGATTTATCTTTTCCATGAAGCCAGTGTCTACTCATGTCAGGATAATATTTATAAGCAATTGGTTTTCTGCCAAGAGCTACAGACATTTCTCTAACATGATGAGGTTCTGCACCACAGCAAATTCCAATTAGATTTATATTTTGTTTCAGACAATCTTTAGCAAATTCAGCCATTTCAAATCTATTGCAGTACAAATTATCTAAAGCTACAGGAAAAGCATTCCCACCTGGGATACAATCACATCCTGGATCTTTTTGATTTAAAAAACCAGGTTGTTCTTCAGTGGTTCTGTATGGAACTGGTAATGCAGCAACGTGACAAGAAACTTTTTTTCTTATTTCTGGCAAAAGTTTCATTGTCATTGCAGGTCCTCTATAACAATTAAGACCAACAACATCCGCACCCAAATCTTCCATAATTTTACATGCATCACCTGGGGTATGACCTTCTCTTGTTTTGTCACCTTTTTTAATTGAGAAGTTTGTCACAGCTATCATGCCTGCATCTTTGATTGCCTTTAAAGCAATCTTCATTTCTCCAGTCCAATTAATTGTTTCAGCTACTATAAAGTCAACGCCTGCTTCTTTTGCCCAGCCAACTTGCTCTTCGTACATTTTTTGACACTCAATATGACTTTTTTTGTCATCTGGATTGTAAATATTAGTATTTGCAACATCACCGCAAACTAATAGATCTAAATCTTTAAACTCATCTCTTGCGTCTTTTGCAATTTGAAGAGCGTTTTTTTGAAGTGGTTCCAGCAATTCTTCTTTGCCAATTAGTCTAAGCTTTTCTCTGTGACCATAATATGTAAAAGCTTGAACAATATCAGTACCTGCTCTAATAAATTCTCTATGTAATTGAGAAACTACTTCAGGATGCTCCAATACCACTTCAGGCACAAATGCACCCGCTGATAAATATCCTCTTCTTTCCATTGCAAATAAATATCCCTCTGCAAAAAGAACCGGTCCTTCATTTAATCTTGTTATTAAATCTTTTGTCATTAATCCTCCTTAATAATTTTATTATTTAAATTAAATTTAATAAAATTAATGACTCTGAAAATAATTTGAATGTAATCTGAAATAAAATCTATTTAGGTATAGATCATCAAAAGAAAAATACCCCAGAACTCTAAATTTTTTAATACAGTTACATTTTTCCCTAGACATAAAAATAAAGACTACATCTAGAAATTATGCTTTGCAAAACAATTTGTCTACAACTCTTAGTTGAGATAAATTTGCATTTTATTTTTCAATATGTTCTCATTACTTACTTTAATTAATTAGGGGGAAATATAATGAAAATAAAGAACTTACTTATTTCCGCACTTGTCATTTTAGGTTTCACTTCTTTTAGTGGAATTTCGAATGCGGCATGTGGAAAATTAGTTATTGCTGAACAGAACTGGGCTTCTGCTGAGTTAATGGCTAATGTAGATAAAATTATCCTTGAGGAAGGTTACGGTTGTGAGGTTGAGCTTATACCTGGAGCAACTATGCCGACTTTTACTTCAATGGATGAAAAAGGCGAGCCTGACATGAACCCAGAACAATGGGCAAATGCTGTTTACACACCATTAAAAAAAGCAGTTTCAGACAAAAGATTAATCATTGCTAACCAAGCTCCAATTACTGGTCTTGGTGAAGGTTGGTGGATTACTCCAGGAACTGTTGAAAAACATCCAGAGATTAAAGGGATGACAGCAATGGAAATTTTAGAGCACCCAGAGTGGTTTCCATCAAAAGAAGATCCTTCAAAAGGAGCTTTTGTTGGTTGTCCTGCAGGTTGGGGATGTCAATTAGCTAATGCAAACCTTTTCCGAGCATTTGAAATGGAGAAAAAAGGTTGGGTATTAATCGATCCAGGTTCAGCTGCTGGTTTAGATGGAACTATATCTAAAGCTGCTGACTCAGGTAGCCCATGGTTTGGTTACTACTGGAACCCGACATCAATGGTTGGAAAATATGGTTTGATATCAGTTGACTTTGGTGTGAAGTTTCACAGCAGAGATAACTGGGATAACTGTATTACTTTAGCTGAACAAGATTGTGCAGATCCAAAACCAACTGCTTGGACTAAATCAGAGGTAAACTCTATCGTTACTGCAAACTTTGCAAAAACTGGAGGAAAAGACGCTTTGAAATATGTTAAAAAGCGAACTTATCCAGGTGACGTTATGAACTCTATGTTAGTTTATATGGCTGATAACCAAGCTAAAGGTTCAGATGCAGCTGTTGAGTTTTTAAAGAAGCATGAAGGTGTTTGGAGTAAATGGGTATCTTCGGCAGCTAAGAAAAAAATCAAAGCTAGTCTGTAATTTATAAATTCATTAACGAGCCTATAACTAAATAGGCTCGTTAATCTTTAAATTTGATATGGATTTTTTAACGAAATTTCCTGTTATGGAACGATCCTCTCTGATGGAGTTGCGGAAAGGAATTGATTTCGCTTTTAGGGATTTTTCAAGATCATATGGTGACTCCATCGAAGCGTTTTTTGATCCATTGTTATTTTTTTTAATTAAATTAGAAAAGTTATTATTAGCAACACCTTGGCCAATAATCTTATTAGTTCTCGGTGCTTTAGCATGGTTGGGTTCAAGAAGTTGGAAGCTAGTTATAGGAAGTGTTGTTGCATTTATGTTAATCGGCTACTTCGGCATGTGGAAAGATTGCATGGCAACAGTAGCTATAATTACAGTTTGTACAATTATGTGTATAGCGGTTGGTATTCCAATTGGGGTTCTGATGGCAAGATCAGATAGAGTTGAAAGAGCAATGCTTCCAGTTTTGGACATGATGCAAACAATACCAAGCTTTGTATATTTAATACCGATATTAATGTTATTAGGTATTGGAAAAATTCCAGGTTTAATTGCAGTTTGTATTTACGCAATCCCACCCGTAATAAGACTTACTAACTTAGGAATTAGAGAGGTGGATAAAGAAACGATTGAAGCTAGTGAAGCTTTTGGTGCAACAAAATTACAAAAATTAAGAACTGTGCAAATACCTCTTGCATTGCCTACGGTCTTTGCTGGAGTTAACCAAACTATAATGATGGCATTAGCTATGGTTGTAATAGCCTCTATGATCGGGGTAAAAGGACTTGGGGTTCCAATTTTAAGAGCGATATCTAACCAATATTTAGCATTAGGTTTATTTAATGGACTTGCAATCGTGGCTTTGGCGATAATTTTTGATAGAATTACTCAAGAATACGGCCGAAGAATTCAAAAACACCGAGGCACAAAAAGATAGTTTTCTTAACGCATATCAAGCGATTTTTATAGACAGAAATTTCAAAATAAATAAATATCCAGATATGAAATTTTCTGTTGAAATTGGTCCCAAAACAGACCTAGAAACCTTACCTAATCTTAAAGATGTTTATATTACAATGCTACCTGGAGGAGATTATAAAGAGACAGCTCAGCAAGCAATAAATCTTGTAAAAAAAGGTTATAATCCAATCCCTCACTTTCCAGCAAGATCAATTGAAAATAATAATCAACTTAAAGAATATGTGTCCATGTGCAAGGACGGGGGCGTAAAGCAAGTTTTGGTTATAGGTGGGGGTCGTGAGCCAGCAGGAAAATTTGATAGCTCGTTTCAACTTTTAGAGACTGGTTATTTTGAGAAGATGAAGATAGGAATTGCTGGACATCCTGAGGGGAGTCCTGATATATCCGATTCAGATTTAGAAAAAGCTATGATAGATAAAAAGCCTTATGCTGATTATATCGTAACCCAGTGGTTATTAGATCCTCAGCCAATCGTAGATTTTATTTCTAAACAAAGCGTGCCAGTGCATGTTGGAATTACTGGACCTCTAAAAATATCAAGCTTAATTAAATTTGCGAATATTGTTGGAGCAAAAAATTCCTTAAATTTTCTTAAATCTAATTTTAGTAAGGCGTTGGATTTATTAAAACCTAAAGACCCAAATGAATTAATTGAGAAATTAAAAATGCACACCGATTTTTTTCACATTTATACATTCGGCGGCTTGAAGGAAACTAACAAGTGGTTGAAGGAGAATAAATATGTCTAAAGAGTTTGATTATTCAAGACTAAAGCATGAAACATCTGTAAATCAATCAGATCGACATGTTCCATATAATTTAAGACAAAGCGGTCCAACAAAAGTTGAATTATTAATATCGACAAGAGTGAGAAAATCACCCTACTGGCATTTATCAATGAGAGCAGGATGTTGGAGAGCAACAGTTTATAATCGTATTTACCATCCAAGAGGATATGTAAAGGGCAAAAACGGAGCAATGGTAGAATATAAATCAATTAAAAATGATGTAACAATGTGGAATGTTGCAGTTGAAAGACAAATTAGAGTTAAAGGTAGAGATGCTGAAAAATTTGTTAACTATGTAATTACTAGAGACGCAACTAAAATTTCTCCAATGAGAGCAAGGTATGTAATTCTTTGTAACTATAAAGGTGGAGTTTTAAATGACCCTATTTTGTTAAGAGTAGCAAAAGATGAATTTTGGTTTAGTTTGTCTGATAGTGATATTGGATTGTACCTCCAAGGAGTTAATGCTAACAAAAAGTTTAAGTGCGAAATAGATGAAATAGATGCATGTCCTGTTCAAATACAAGGACCTAAATCTAAAGCTTTAATGAAAGATTTAATAGGAAGACAAGTTGATTTAGATAACATGCCATATTATGGACTAGCAAAAGCCAGAGTTGGTGGAAGAGAATGCATTATTTCTCAATCAGGTTTCTCTGGAGAAGCTGGTTATGAAATATATTTAAAGAATGCAACTAAATACGCTGATGATATGTGGAATGCTGTTCTTAAAGCTGGAAAAAAACATAAATTAAGAGTAATCGCTCCAGCACACCACAGAAGAATTCAAGCAGGAATTTTATCTTGGGGTCAAGATCTAGATCATGAGCACAATCCTTTTCAGTGTAATCTTGGTTATCAGGTTTCACTTTCAGGAAAAGGTGAGTGGAAAAAGAAAGCTAATTATGTTGGTAAAGCTGCATTAGAAAAAATGAAATCTCAACTTAAGTCTGGTAAGAAACCTTATAAACTTCAGTTGGTTGGTTTAGAACTTGGTGGTAAACCGATAACTGAATATGCTCCAGATTTTTGGTTAATTTCAAAAGCTAGTGGAGGTAAGCCAGTTGGTTTTGTAACATCTCCTTGGTATCATCCTGAAAAGGGAACAAATATAGCGATGGGATATGTGCCGTACGATGGAACAAAAAATGCAAATGGTTTTCCAAAGGGTAGAGTAGGAACCAGGTATAAAGTGCATTTACCAAGAAAATATTCTTTAAAACCAGGGAAACCTGTGGATGCAGTGGTTGTAGATATACCTTTTACTGAATCTTACCATGCAAATACTAGAGAAGTTGTAAAAGGCTAAATAATTTTTGGGGGGATATAATTCCCCCTATAAAAATGACCAAAGTTTTTTTAATTGGTGTTTGCATAATCATAACAATTGTTTTAATACTTTTTCCGCTTTTAGTGTCTTACAAGGCACAAAAAAAACGAAATAAAAAATAATATGTTTGCTTTTTTTTTAGATATAATTTTCAAATCAATTAAATTAGATAAATCTTTATATACTAACAGCAAATATTTTGGTGAGGCTGGAATTTATTTTGCTGGTTTAATTATGATATTAGATGGGGTTGCTGGTGCAATTGCCGCGAACACAGTTATCAAAACATCAATAGGAGTTTCGGGAATTACAGCAATCTTTGCTTGGTTCTTTTGGTCAATTTTAATTTACGTCATTGGTGTCAAACTATTTCCTGATAAAAACACTAAAGCTTCATTCAAAAATATTTTAGTTGGAGTGGGATACGCGCATGCACCTGGCTTGCTCAGGTTTTTTGCTGTAGTTCCTGAAATGGTATTTCCTATAATTTTTTTAACACAATTTTGGATATTTGCATCTTTAATTATCTCCATGAAACAGGTGCTTAACCTAAAATCAAATTTTAAATCGTTTGGTATAATATTTTTATCCTTTTTAATTATTGCTTTTTTATCAATCTCTTTTGTTATGAGTAAAATGAATGTAATTCCAGCTGGGAATATTACTTAAATTGGAAATATAGTTTTTGAAGTTCTGCAGGACTTACATAATTTAAAACCTGTTAGAATTAAATTTTGCCTTACACTTTCGTCTTCTTTTTTGCATTCCTCACAAACATTGTTTAATTCGTCAATCGGATCATTTTTATCAGGTTTTATAAAAGATTTTTTAATCATTATCCGTTAGTCCGGCTCCTGCTGCACTTTTTTTAAGCTCATCTGTTTCCTCAACAAAGGTGTTTGTAGATAACTTATATAAATTATCCCATTCATTTTGATCAAATGTATTTGAATTTTTGATAAAAGAAATTTGAATTAAATCTGCATGTTTTAATATTTCATTAGCAAAATAATTTGAATATATATTTTGATTAAAATTTAATAAAAAAATTTTTTCATCAATTTTAAGCGATATTTTTTTTCCAACTATTTCTGAGGCTCTACTTAAAAAGGGTAAAAATAAAATTGGATAGGACATATTTTCAATTTTAATATTAACCAAATCTTTAAGCTCATCGATTTGATCTAGAAAACTTGTACCAGCTATAATTGGACAATAAGGTATTTTAGACTGATTTTCGGTAGATATGTGAGTAAGGTGTTGAAATTTTTTTGATTTTAATGAGTTAAAATAATCATTTAAGTTTTTTAAACCAGATAAACCATAAGTTTCTAATAGTTTAATATTTTTTCCAACTTCTTCTGCAATTCCCCAGCTATAACCGACACCCTTACTGGCTCTTTTAACAATTGTATCTATTTCACTTAAACTTCTCATCAATTTAAAGAATTATAAACCCAATGATCATTAAAAGAATTTAAATCCTCTGGAAGAGGAGCGCCTTGAAACATGGAAATTCTCAACCATTTATCAGATCGTGGATCAAATTTAACTGCACCAAAAAAAGACAATTTTAGTCTTAACATATCAATTGCAACTAATTCTGATCCGATTGTATTATCCTGAATCTCAGCGTAAGGAAATTTTTCAATTATAAATGCTCTTCTTACTACATGTCTGAGATCATTATTTTCTAAAAGGAATTTACCAACCTTTAAACTATTTTTCACATTAGAAATTCTTGAATATAATTCATTAATATCTCTGGCTATTGCTAAGGGTTGTTCTAATTCAGAACCATTATCATGAAATCTATCAGCAAGTCTTGGCTCCTCTTTATTTTTAGATATGAACCAAAAATTTTGATTGCTCTCTTTCTTTGAGAAGTCAATTTTAAGTATATCGGAATATTTTTCTTCTAAAATTCTTCTTAAATCTTGAATAGTACGACTTGCTGGTATTGTAAAAAACTTATCTTCTTCAGAGCTCATTTTATAAACATATGGCTCAACAATTTCATCAAAAGGTTCCATCATCATCGAAACAATATATTCGATACACTCATCTTTGAGGTTTTTCTCGCTCCATAAATAAATCTGATTGAAAGGATATTCATTTTGAAAAATAGAATTTCCGTCTAAAAATTTTGTAAATTTTATTAAATCCTCATTTAAACTTAAAATTTTTTTCTTTTGAAACTCACTGTCAGTTGTCCATAAAGATATATTTTTTAAAGATTTTTTGAGACAATTTTTAAAGATATCCTCACTTTTTTTTTCAACTACTTTGATCTCTCTAATTTTTTTTAGTACGTTTTCTCTTGCTGCTATCCAATTATTTAATAGCGTTGGATGATTTACAATAAAAGGTGCCATACCTAAACCTGTTGAGTTCCCGATTCCTAAATTTCTACAGATTTCATTATCTAACTTAATAGCTTTTTTTGGATTTTTATATTTTGCAATATGATTAACTTGGTCAAAAGTAAATTGTCTTACTAAATAAACTAACATCATTTCCAATCTAAATGGACCAAAAATTTCATTTCTATTTTTAATTCTAAAGCGATCAGCTAAACCAAATTTTCCAGAGCCATAAACAGCTGTTGTTCTATATAAATAACCAACTTCTGAAATTTTGGACTTATCTGGTTGTCTTCCATTCGAAAGACAATCAACCACGTGGTCAAAAATTCTAACTGATTTGTTTGCTCTTGATAAAGTTAGTTCTTTGTAAGACATTCTACCAACTTCTTGTTTAGGAACATTTTCACTTAAGCGATCTAAATCATTTTTACTAGGAATACCATCGTGTAAAGTAAATGCTGCGTCCCATTTCGTTGCGATAACTCTATCAGATCTTTCTTTGTCATCTATTTTATTAGCAAAACATATTAATGAATAAATTCTTTTGTTTTTGCTAAATGAGTAAACTGCTCTTCCAAATCCATTTTCATCCAAATCAAATAAATCTCTATTATATTTCCAGGTTTTAAATTCTTTTAAAAATGAACGTAGAAAAGATAATTTGGATTGATGGAAACATCCAAGTTTTGATAATTTCATTATTTTCTTTGGATCTCTAAGATTAATTTTCATCAATTAATACCTTTATAAAAATTATACCAATTATTACCTAAAATTTTATTTGTATCCTCGTTGTTAAAACCTATATTTTTTAATCCTGTTTGTAGATTTTTAAAACCTCTGGCATCCAAAAACCAATCTGGTTGTTGAGGAAATCCGGGTTTATTTTTTGAACCCTCTCCGAAATTTTTTGTTTTTGTCCATGTTCCATTTCTCATCCATTCAACAACAGAATCAGGTTGATTTAAACAAAGGTCTGAGCCTATACCTACATTGTTTATTCCCATTATATCAACTGTTCTTGCAGCCATTTCACAAAAACTTTCTAGTTTACAGTTTGTACTATCTTTAAGATGGTGAGCATACAATGATAAACCTAACATTCCATTGCTACTTGCCAGTGCTTTTAAAAGATCATTTGATTTGTTTCTTAAAGCTTTATGCCAAAAATTTGGATTAGCATGAGTTATGGCAATTGGTTTTTTGCTTAAATCAATTGCATCGAAAGTACTTTTTTCAGCTGAATGAGACATATCAACTACAATGCCTAATCTATTCATTTCTTTTATAGCTTCTTTTCCAAAATTTGTAACACCGCTGTCAGTTTTTTCATAACATCCTGTAGCTAGTAATGATTGATTGTTGTAAGTAAGTTGCATGAATCTACATCCTTTTTCATGAACTTTTTCAATTAAACCAATATCATCCTCAATTGGTGAGCAATTTTGAAAACCAAAGAAAATAGCAGTCTTATTTTCCTTTCTTGCTCTTTCAATATCATTAAAGTTTTTTCCAAGAAAAATTAAATCTGAATTTTCTTTAAAATGATTATTCCACTCTTTTACTCTATCTAAAAACTCATCATAATCTTCATGATAAGCAACTGTTACATGAACTGCATCAAGTTCTGCTTCTCTATTTATTTGAAATACCTCTCTTGACCAATTACAGTATTGAAGATTATCAATTTTATAATTCATATAAATACATATATAATAGTGTTAAAATTTTTGATATTAAAACATGCGGATGATTAAGAATAAAAACCATAAAGTCGCAATTGTGATGGGTAGTCAATCTGATTATTCAACTATGAAATATGCTGTGAACGTACTCAAATTACTTAAAATTAAACATGAGATTAAGATAGTCTCAGCCCACAGAACTCCAAAAAGAATGTTTGATTTTGCAAAAAGTGCTGAGAAAAATAATTTTTCCGTAATTATTGCTGGTGCCGGTGGATCGGCTCACTTGCCGGGCATGATTGCTTCTTTAACAAATTTACCAGTATTAGGAGTACCAATAGAAAGTAAAAAACTGAAAGGTCTTGATAGTTTATTATCAATTGTTCAGATGCCAAAAGGAGTTCCTGTAGGTACGGTGGCTATAGGAGTTGATGGGGCAATTAATGCTGCTCTTTTATCTGCATCTATAATTTCCCTTTCTGAAAAAAAACTAAAAAAACGTCTTAATAATTGGAAGACAAAACAAACTAAATCTGTAAAAAAAAAGCCTAAATAGATGACCAAAGTTAATCTTGGAATATTAGGCGGAGGTCAATTAGGTAGTTTATTAGCAATAGCTGCCAAAAAGCTAGATATTAAAACTATAATTTTTTGTGACGATAAAGATGCTCCAGCAAAAAATTATTGTGATGATTTTATCTTAGGAGATTATAAAGATTTAAAATGTATTGAAGAATTTGTAAATAAAGTTGATTTAGTTACTTTTGAGTTTGAAAATATTCCTTTTGAAACACTAGATCAAATAAATAAACAAAAAAAAGTTTATCCTAAACCTGAGATTAATAAAGTAATTCAAAATAGATTATTAGAGAAAAATTTTATTAATAATTTAAATATAAAAACAACTAGCTACAAATCTATAAAAAGTAAGATTGAAATAGAAAGTAATAAAAATCTAATTCCTGGTCTTTTGAAGACTTGTACCTTGGGGTACGATGGAAAAGGCCAATTCAAAATTGACTCGATAAATGATTTAAAAGATTTAAAATTAGAAACCAATAATGAATTTATTTTAGAGAAATTTATTGATTTAAAAAAAGAAATTTCAATTATTTTAACAAGATTTAAAAAAAACAGTTATGAAATTTATGAGCCTATTGAAAATGTACACAAAGACCAGATATTAAAAACTTCAAAGATACCCGCTGAAATAAATGATAAACTTAAAACGTTATCAAAGGAATGGGCAGTTTCTATTTCGGAGTCTTTGGATTACATAGGAACTTTATGTGTTGAATTTTTTATTGATAAAAAAGATAATCTTTATGTAAATGAGATTGCTCCACGAGTCCATAATTCAGGACATCTTACCATTAACTCTCATAATGTTAGCCAATTTGAAAACCATTTAAGAGCAGTTTGTAAATTTGAAAAAATAAACACTGAAAAAATGTTTAATGCAGAAATGATAAATTTAATTGGTGATGATATTTTAGAATACAGAGATAAAAAACTTGAAGATAATGAATTTTTCTTTGATTATAAAAAAAAATCAATAAAGCCAAAAAGAAAAATGGGTCATCTTACAAGAATAATTAAATAACATAATGAAAATTAATTTAATAATTTTTATTGTGTTAATTTGTGCTATTAACATTCAAGGAATTACAATGGAAAATAAACTCTATCATCATTTGCCAGATGGAAAATTTAGAAATCCAGAGGGGTCTCCTGAGCGCAAAGAAAATGTAAATTGGTCTTTTAGGACGTTTAATAAAGAAAAGAAAAAACTAGATATGTCATTACCTAGTGACCATTCAATAAAAAAAGAGGTAGTTCTAAAAAATCTGATAAAAAATCAAAATAATGATTTCATCGCTTGGATTGGTCATGCAACATTTTTAATAAAATTAGGTGACACAACAATAATTACAGATCCAGTTTTTTCAAGAAATGCTGGTCCATTATTTTTTGGACCCAAAAGATATGTTGACCCAGCTTTAAATTTAAATGAATTACCAAAAATTGATTTATTTTTACTTACGCATAATCATTACGATCACTTAGACATAAAAACTATAAGAAAATTTCCGTTTAAAGATGCAAAAGTTTTGACAGCTTTAAAATTAGGAAAATATTTTACCAACAATAGGTTTAAAAATGTAAAAGAGTTAGATTGGTATGATGAAGTAAAAATAAATGATTTAAAAATAACATTTTTGCCTGCCGTGCATTGGTCTAAACGAAGCCTCACAGACACTAATAAGACTCTTTGGGGTAATTTTTTAATTGAGTATAAAGGAAAAAAAATATTTTTTGCATGTGATACTGGGTATGGAGAAGTATATAAAAAATTGGGTAAAGACTACGGGCCAATTGATTTAACAATGATAAATATTGGTGCTTATGATTTTAGACCTATGTTTGAAAAGTCCATTTATCATACTACGCCAGAGGAAGCGCTAGAAGTTGCAAAAGACCTAAAAAGCAAAAGGGTTTTGGGAACTCATTGGGGTACATTTGTTCTATCGTTAGAGCCTATATTGGAACCTCCAAAAAGATTTAAAAGAAATGCCAAGAGTTTTGGGTTTAATGAAGATGATGCTTTAATATTTAAAATTGGTCAAATTGAAAATTTAAATGATATTTTAAAATAATTAAATTTCTAAACTCATATAACAAGAGTTTGGATCTTTTTTGTAATGTGCAAATGGATCACATTCAACAAAACCAAGATTTTTAAATAAAGCTCTAGCAGGAATAAAAAAGTCACCGGAGCCTGTTTCAAGACTTAGTTTTTTGATTTTAAGTTTTTTTGCCTCTGTTATTAGGTGTTCTAAAATTTTAATGCCATAACCTTTTTTTCTAAACTCATCCACAACCCTTATAGATTTAAATTCACCATGGTTCTCTTCTAAAAATTTCAAAGCACCACAGCCAATAAGCTTGTTCTCCTCCCAAAGACTCCAGAATTTTATACTTTCAACTTTTAAACCTGGAATATCAAGTACATGAGCACTACCTTCGGGTGAAACAGATCTTAGTTCTTTAAAGTGTTTCTCAAGAAGAGTGTTTACCTCGGGATTTTCAAAATTACCTTCAATTGAATTCATAAATTACCTGTAGGTATATTATAAAATTTTTATAAGCTAAATGATTTTATGAATTAAATTATCAATCGATAAAATATTCAGGCATTTTTTCAATATTTGACTTTACTGAAGTAAAAAACTCGTCTGAGCTAATTTTGATATTATTTGCTCTTCTATTTGAAAAATTTTTTAATTTATTTTTACCTTGTTGATGATAGTTTTTAGTGTTTTCTAATAACAACTTAGCATGATCAATGGTCGATTTGCCTGTTGTTCTTTGTAATGTTTCATTAAGACCATAACTTAATCCTGCTTGGTAGATGTTTCCAGACGAACCAATAGTGTAGGCAGGTCCAATAAGTGAGGCTGTAGACTGAATACACCCTGTCAGAAATAATAGTCCAAAAATTTTAATATATTTTCCCATGATTCAAATAAAATCTGTGGGTACTGATATTTAGAATTTTTACAAGGTGCTAGAAAATAGTTATCCACATATGTTCATAATGAGATCGATCAAATTGCTTTATAACCATACTCGAGACAAGCATCTGTGACAGAATGGTAGAGCGACTCACCAAAACTTCTTAAAGATATAATTCTTATTTGATTTTTACTATCTTCGATATTGTCAATTGTAATAGTGATTCCATTATAGACTGTACTAGTACAATTATTTTTTGTTAAGCTCTCAATATCAAATGGTGATCCTTTTTTAATTACCTCTAGTACATCCGAGCCTTGAAGCTCAATTATAGATCTTGAATGAGAAATATCTGTAACTGCAAATTCAGTCGTGGAAAACTTTTCATTGAGTTCATTTAAAAGATGATTTGAGGAAATAACTAACCAATTCTCTGGCCCCATCCATAAAATTCGTGTTTGATCATTTGAGTTTACTTTAAGTACTTCAGGAAAGTTGAGATTATCAACCATTATCTCAGTATTATTTTTTTTTGAATTTTTAAATTTTACAACTTGATAAATAAAAATATTTTTAATTTCTTTTATTTTTATTAATTGATTTTCATCTTTATTTTCAAAATTACCGTATTGACCTAAATGATGGACTTTATTTAAGGAAGAAATACTTGTCATGACCTTACTCTTTCTCCTTTTGGATCTACATAATGAGAAGATACAATTTCAACAGGAATTGATTTTTTTTTCAGTGGTGATAGCGCAAATAGTTTTTGACCTATCATGTTTTTTCCATCTTTAATTATTGCAAGAGAAAAGGGATTATTATATTCAACACTCCAACAAGATGCTGAAACATGACCTAGTTTTGGATTGGGTAATTTCGCATTTGCATCTCTAACAATATATGACCCCTCAGGAATACTTGTTTTTTTATCTAAAGGTACAACACCAACTAATTTTTCTCTATCAGGTGAAATAAATGCCTCTTTTTGTAAAGATCTCTTTCCGATAAAATCTTTCTTTTTACTTAACAAACCTTCTAGTGAGCTATCAAATGGAGTAGTTCTACCATCAAGTTCTGAGCCAGCTACATGCCCCATTTCAATTCTTAAAGTTGATAAGGCCTCAGTGCCATAAGGTTGTATCTTAAATTCTTCTCCTAATTCAATTATTTTTTCCCACATAAAATTTCCGTTATCTGACTCAACATTTACCTCGTATGCAAGTTCTCCTGAAAAGGAAATTCTAAAAATTCTAGCGTAAACACCAAATAATTTCGTTTCGATAAATCCCATGAAAGGCAAACCTTCATTCGAGCAATCTGTTTCAGGAAAAAGTTTTTGAAGAAGATCTCTTGATTTAGGTCCAGCAATTGCAGCTCCAGCCCATTGCTCTGTTGTCGATACTACATTTACATTTAATTCAGGCCAAACTATTTGAAGATAATATTCTAAATGAGATAGAACATTTGCAGCTTGAGCAGTTGTTGTTGTCATATGGTAATGATTTTCTGATACTCTTGTTGTAGTTCCATCATCCATCACTATTCCATCCTCTCTTAACATTACTCCGTATCTTGCTTTACCAACAGGAAGTTTTAACCATGCATTAGTATAAACTCTGTTTAAAAACTCTGCAGCATCTGGGCCCTTCACGTCAATTTTTCCTAGGGTAGTCACATCACATACCCCAACATTTTTTCTAACATTTTCTGCTTCTCTTTTTGAAGCATCAAATAATGTTTCATTTCCTTTTTTGTAATATCTTGGCCTCAACCAAAGTCCTGCATCAACAAATACAGCATTATTTTTTTCATGCCATGAGTGCATTGGAGATTTTCTAGTTGGTTTAGAGTGTTTGCCAACCTCTCGACCTACAATCGCACCAATAGATACTGGGGTGTAAGGTGGTCTAAAAGTTGTATGACCAACCTCGGGTACTACTTTGTTTTCAATGTTTGAAACCAATTGTAAACCATTTAAATTACTAGTTTTACCTTGATCAGTAGCCATCCCTAATGTTGTATATCTTTTTACATGCTCAATTGATCTGTAACCTTCTCTTAATGCTAATTCTATATCTGAAACCGCTACATCATTTTGAAAATCTAAAAATCTTTTATACTTTTTACCTTTTGGTAATGGGACACACCAAAATTTATCATGTTTTGAATTTTTTTTCTCAACAACTGCGGGCACAGATAATTTATTTTCTTTGCTGGTAATTTTTTTTGATAGTTCGTATCCTGCTTCAAAGGAATTTTTTAGTGTATCATTCAAATTAAATATTCCATTTGCAGATCCAACTGTTGTTTCATTCTGTTTAGATTGACTTGGAATAAATGCATCAATATCTTCATTGAATTTTGTCTTACCTCCTGATTGAGATGCTAAATGAATTGTAGGTGTCCAGAATCCTGATACACATATACAATCGCAAGCAATATTCTCAATTTTTCCAAGATTAGTTTTATCTTCAGAGATCTTGGTTATATCTGCAGATTTAACCTTTCTATATCCATTTGCATTTACTACTACATGTTCAAATTTAATATCTATACCCAAATTTTTTGCCTCAGTTATTAAATCAGAATTTAACTCTTTTCTTGAATCAAGAACTATTGGATTAATTCCATTTTTTTTAAACTCTATCGCTGTCTCATAGGCACTATCATTATTTGTAAAGATTAGAGGTTTTTTACCAACCAAGACTCCATATACTTTCATATATTCCTTTGCGGCTGATGATAACATTATACCTGGGGTATCATTATTTCCAAAAACTATTGGTCTCTCAATCGAGCCTGAAGATATTACTACTTCTTTTGCTCTTATGTACCATAACTTCTGTTTTGGCATAAATTTTTCAGTTTTTGGCATGTGCTCAGAAATTCTTTCAGACATGACAAGCATATTGTGATCGTAATAACCAAACACTTGTGCTCTATTTTTTACTACAACATTTGGCATCTCTTTGAGCTCAGTTACTATTTTATCTGCCCATTCTTTTCCTGTTTGATTTCCAATTGTAACTTCACTAGTTAAAAGGCTTCCACCAAATCTCGGTTTATCTTCGGCTAAAATTACTTTAGCGCCATTTTTAGCTGCTGAATAAGCGCTTGCTAAACCTGATGGACCTGATCCTGTAACCAACAAATCACAATACTCATATTTATGTTCATATCTTTCTTTATCGTGCTCATGAGTTACAACTCCAAAGCCAGCTGCCTTTCTAATAAATGGCTCATATATTCTGTACCAGAAACTTTTTGGCCACATAAAAGTTTTGTAATAAAAACCAGCAGGTAAAAAAATTCTTAAAAAATTATTAATTCCACCTATGTCGAAATTAACATTTGGCCAGCAATTCACACTCTTAGCCTCTAGTCCTTCAAATAATTCTTGTTCTGTTGCTTTAATGTTTGGAATGGTCTCGTTATTTCTTATTAGCTGAACAAGAGCATAAGGGTCGTCAACTCCAGCACCATAAAAGCCTCTCGGCCTATGATATTTAAAACTTCTACCAACTAAATGAACGCCATTTGCTATAAGAGCAGACGCTAGGGTATCTCCCTCATATCCAAAATATTTTTTTCCATTAAACTTAAACGAAATTTTTTTGGATCTATCGATTAATCCCTCATCTTTTAATCTAAACTCTTGTGTCATTATCAAAGCTCTTCGTGAGGTTTTAAAGTTTTAAATATTTCATGAGTAGCTGTATCTCTATGAACTTTAAACCATTGTCTACAACCTGAGATGTGATGCCAAAACTCTAAATGTTTTCCTCTAGGACTTTTTCTATTGTAAACAAAATCATCCCATTCTTTATCAGAAATTTCCTTGTTAAGTTCTGGCCTTTTTACTGTAGCATCACCACCATAAGCGAATTCATTTTGAGATCTTATTCCACAATATGGGCATTTTATAAATAGCATTTAAGATATCCAAGTTTTTGTTCCAAGACCTTTCTCGTCTAATAAATATCCCTTGCTAAATCTATTTAAACTATAATCTGCATTTAATTTATGTACTTTGTCTTGTGCAATAGTATGTGCAAACGTCCAACCGGATGCGGGAGTTGATTTAAAACCACCATAACACCAACCACAGTTTAAATATAATCCTTCAATATGTGTTTTATCAATTATTGGTGAGCCATCCATTGACATATCCATTATACCACCCCATGTCCTCAACATTTTTAATTTACTTAAAAATGGGAACATTGCTATTCCTTCAGTTAATACATGTTGTAAAGTTGGCAAGTTTCCTCTTTGAGCATAACTATTATAACCGTCCAGGTCACCTCCCATAACCATTTCGCCTTTATCTGACTGACTGCAATAAAAATGTCCTGCACCAAATGTAACTACATGATCCAAGAGAGGTTTAATAGGCTCAGATACACATGCTTGTAAAAGATGTGTCTCAATTGGAAGTGTCATATTTAATTTTTCAGCGAGAATTGATGTACTGCCAGCAACACATAGTCCTATTTTGTTTGCCTTAATATCACCTTTTGAAGTTCTTACTCCTTTTATTTTTCCACCAATCACATCAAATCCAATTACTTCGCAATTCTGAATTATATCAACACCCATTGAATCTGCTTGTCTTGCATAACCCCAAGCAACTGCGTCGTGCCTAGCTGTTCCAGCGCTGGGCTGCATCAATCCACCAAATATTGGAAATCTTACATCTTCAGAAAAATCTGCCATAGGAATTAGTTTTTTTACTTGTTTCCTATTTAATAAAACTGCATCGATACCGTTTAATCTCATTGAGTTTCCTCTTCTTGCGTAAGCATTCATTTGAGCATCAGAATGCGCAAGGTTAATAATTCCTCTTGGAGAGAACATTACATTGAAGTTCAGTTCTTGACTCATATTTCTCCATAGATCCATAGAAAATTCGTTAAATCTTCCATTGGCATCGTGCATAAAATTGGATCTTATAATCGTAGTATTTCTTCCAACGTTACCTCCCCCTATCCAGCCTTTTTCAATAATAGCAACATTTGTAATATTATGTTCTTTAGCTAGATAATATGCGGTAGCGAGCCCATGTCCTCCGCCTCCAATAATAATAACGTCATAACTTTTTTTTGGAGTTGGGTCTTTCCAGGCAACTTCCCAGTTTTCATGACTAGAGAATGCGTTCTTTATGAGGTTAAATACTGAATACTTTTGCATAATTAATAATACACTTAATTTATTTCTTTCAAAATTAAATAATAAAGTATAGAAATCTCGAGCGTAATATAAAGTTCTAAAGGAGACAAAATGGGCGCAGTCAAGTCTGACATTGAGATAGCAAGAAGTGCCAAAATGCAGCCTATTCAAGATATTTTAGCAAAAATTAACGTTCCAAATAAAATTGAGGCTTTCAGTCCAATGGGTCCTCATATAGCAAAAATCAACCTGGAGTATCTAGATAGTATTAAAGATAATAAAAATAGTAAGCTAGTATTAGTAACTGCAATTACTCCTACTCCAGCAGGAGAAGGTAAGACCACAACATCAGTTGGACTTAATGATGGACTAAATAAAATTGGAAAAAAATCTATAGTGTGTTTAAGAGAACCCAGTCTAGGACCATCATTTGGAATGAAAGGTGGGGCTGCAGGTGGTGGTTATGCGCAAGTTGTGCCAATGGAACAAATCAATTTACATTTCACTGGAGATTTTCATGCCATAACGTCTGCTCACAATTTATTGTCAGCATTAATTGATAATCACATTTATTGGGGAAATAAATTAAACATAGATGTTAGAAGAGTTGCTTGGAAAAGAGTTATAGATATGAATGATAGATCCCTTAGATCAATAAATATTAATCTTGGGGGTGTTGCTAATGGTTATCCAAGACAAGATGGCTTTGATATTACTGTAGCTTCAGAAATAATGGCAATCTTTTGCTTGGCAAACAATCTTGAAGATTTAGAAAAAAGAATTGGTAATATAACTATTGCGTACACAAGAGAAAAGAAACCTATTTACGCAAAAGACCTAAAAGCACAAGGTCCTATGACAGTTTTATTAAAAGATGCAATCAAACCAAATATTACACAAACTTTAGAAAATAATCCTGCAATTATTCATGGTGGACCATTTGCAAATATTGCTCATGGATGTAACTCCGTAATAGCCACAAAAGCAGGTCTTAAATTAGCTGATTATGTTGTGACTGAAGCAGGTTTTGGTGCAGATCTAGGTGCTGAAAAGTTTTTGGATATTAAATGTAGAAAATCAGGATTAAAACCTGATTGTGTTGTCATAGTTGCAACTATTAGGGCTTTGAAAATGCATGGAGGTGTAGAGAAAGTAGATTTGAAAAAAGAAAATGTCGATGCTGTTAAAAAAGGTTTAGTAAATTTAGAAAGACACATAAATAATGTAAGGAAATTTGGATTACCAGTAACTGTTGCTATAAATAAGTTTATTTTAGATACAGAAAATGAGTCAAAAGCATTGTTAGATTTTTGTAAAAAGTTGGATGTAAAAGCCTCGATGTGTACTCATTGGGCAGATGGAGGAAATGGTACAAAAGAACTTGCGCAAACTGTTGTGAATATATGTGAAAATGAAAAAAATAATTTTAATTATTTATATGAGGATAAATTAACTTTATTTAAAAAAATTGAAAAAATAGCAGTTGAAATTTATCGTGCAAGCGAAGTAGTTGCGGATACTAAAATCAGACAACAATTAAAAGATTTTGAAGAAAAAGGATTTGGTAATTTACCTGTTTGTATTGCAAAAACACAATATAGTTTTTCAACCGATCCTAGTCTTAAAGGTGCTCCTTCAGATCATGTGCTTCCTGTTAGAGAAGTAAGACTATCCTCTGGGGCTGAATTTGTAGTCATTGTATGTGGAGAAATAATGACAATGCCCGGACTTCCAAAAGTTCCAGCTGCAGATTCTATAAAGCTAAATAAAAAAGGTGAGATAGAAGGATTATTTTAAACCTAAACCATCCCAAAAATCTTTTGCTAAATTTTTTCCTGTAAGTTCTTTAAACTGAGGTAATCCAGTTGGAGATGTAACATTTATATCTCCAATGAGGTAACCATCAATTAAATCTATTCCTGCAAAATAAATTTTATCTTTTAACAAACTTTCGCCGATTAATGATGAAATTTTTAATTCTTTTTTATTTAAGCCAGTTTTAAATGCTGTTCCACCTTGTGAGATATTTGATAAGTTAGATCCAGCTCTTGGAACTCTTTTAATTGCACCTTTTACTTTACCCTTAATTATAAATACTCTTTTATCTCCAAATTTTACTTTATTTAAATATTTTTGGACCATCAAATAATTATATTTTTTAATAAACAACGATACTTTTGATTTTGAAAATTTTTTTGTTAAAAAAAGGACATTTTTCCCTGCGTAACCATCTAAAGGTTTTATTACAATTTTCTTATATTTTTTGTAATGTTTGTGTATGTCATTAATACTATTTGAAAAAATAGTTGGAGGCATAAATCTTAAAAATCGTGATGAGTAAAATTTTTCAGACACATTTCTTATTGCAGATGGATTATTAATAACTTTTTTTTGATCAATATTGTCCAAAAAATATGTAGAATTAATATAATTCATATCAAATGGTGGATTTTGCCTAATTAAAGTAAAAGCAGCTTTTGAAATATTAAATTTGATTTTTTTATTTATTTTATAAAAATTTTTCTTACCCTCAAAAAAATATACTAGATGTCCTTGGGCTTGGAGTTTAGAATTTGTTATACTTAAATTATCAGCTTCATACCAAAATACTTTAAAACCTCTTTTTTGAGCCTCAATTGCTAATTGTAAAGACGTATCTGTTAAGGGATTAATTGTTTTTAGGTTGTTAGATTGTATAGCTATAATTTTTTTCATTAATTTATATTTTTAAGTGAATCTTCAGCTTTTGTACTTTTTTTAGTGATCATGCTATTAATATTTTTAAGATAAATTTCTTCACTATTCTTTTTTGAGTTTAATTGATTTCTAAATTTTAATCCCTCTTTTGATAATTTTAAAAAAATATCCGCCCAATCTAAAATACTTTTCCCATCTATTTCTGTACCAAAACCTTTTGATGGACTATTAAAATATGCATCTAAAATGTCCTTTTTTTTCCATTTACTTATAATCTCATATGTTTCATTTAAATTTCCATAAAGAAGTCCTATTAAAAATGCTGGACCAGCACAATGACAGTCCCATTCGCATGCATCCAAGGATCTTATTTCTATGTAGCTTTTTAATCTTACTTCAGTAAAAATTGTAGATAGATGTAATTCAAGATTACTTTTGTCAGCTTCATTTTGTTTTATTAAATCGGAATATGTTTTACCATCTGGAAATAAATATTCATTATTTTTTTGATAAAATAATAGTGGATAATTTAAAACAAAATCTGCATATTTTTCATAAGACATTTCTTCAAGAAAAATTTCTGGCAATCCAGCTCTAGAGGTGTTTTGCCAAACTTTCGAACGATAAGATAAATAACCACTGAATTTGTTTTCTTTGATTGCTGAATTTGAAAATAATGCGATGCTTATTGGTGTAAGACAAGATGCAACTTTAAATTTTTTTTTAAAATCTTCTTCATTTTTGTAGTCAATATTTATCTGGGTACCAGCTGTTTGGTACATCATTTCTAAGCTTAGAGAACCATTTTTTGGCATCTCTTTTGTCATCACTCTATATCTTTTTTTTGGATTATTTGGAATTTTATCAATACTCGAAAATGGGTCGAAACCTACTGATAAAGTTTTTAAATCAAATTTTTCACATGCTAAATTTAATTTTTCTTGAAATTCATATGACTCTGAACAGACTTCATGAATATTAGATAATTGACTACCAGATAATTCTATTTGATTTCCTGGTTCCAGGGTAATCATTTTTCCATTTTTTTTTAAACCAATAATATTTTCATCTTCTTTAATAGGTTCCCAATTAAATTTTGAAGTAAAAAAATTGAAAATTTTTAACAAATCGGGGTAATCTGCCCTTTCATTACTTTTTTTTTTAAATAGAAATTTTTCATTCTCGACACCAATAAATTGATCTGGTTTATTACCTGAAATAAAATGATCTATTATTTGTTGTTTAGATTTAATTTTCATTTAAATAACCTATCCAATTTCTTAATTCGATCATTCTTAAATCCTTATTTGATATTTGATTTTCTTGCTCTATCATTTGAACATGATTATCTATTTCTTTTTGATCTTCAAAAGCCTTCTTTTCGATTAATCTTTCAGTTCTAAAATGGATCAATCTTATCATTTTATCGTATGATATCTCTGGATGATATTGTATGCCCCAAATATCACACTCATTAATTTTAAAATTTAATCCTTGCACTTTATTAATTTTATTTGATGATAAAAGTATAGCGTTATCTGGAACTTTTGAAACTTCATCAAAATTAAATGCAGGAGTGTTAAAATTATTTTTTTTATTTTTATAAAGAGGATGTTTTAAACCATTTTCATTTATTTGTATTTGATGTGCAATTCCCCTATGTGATCCTTTTTGACATTTCCTTACT
Source organism: uncultured Pelagibacteraceae bacterium (assembly GCA_902619595.1). Lineage (GTDB taxonomy): Bacteria > Pseudomonadota > Alphaproteobacteria > Pelagibacterales > Pelagibacteraceae > Pelagibacter. The sequence goes on along the minus strand of CACNFE010000007.1, from coordinate 31,042 downwards.
TCTCCACCTGCGGCTGTAACGGCAACTTGCATACCCCAACATATTGCAAGAATTTTTTTTATTTTTTTTTGGGACTCTTTCATAAATTCAATTTGTCTACGAATTTCAATTGTGTCATTATAAATATTTAAGCTACTACCGCCCCAAATAAGACCATCGTACTCCTCAAGGTTTTTAATATTTTCAAAAACTTTAGGATCTGATGATGGATTTGCTACATCAATTTCTAAATTTTTGGTGAAATATGCAATACTATCTTTTAAACTTTCTGTGTGTGTTTGAATACCTGCATTAGTAAATTGCTGATTTTCTTCTTTAAGATTTCCCTCGACTATTAGTATTTTTTTCATGAAAATAAATTACCTTTCATACTTTGGTCATATAATTTTTTCATATCCTCTAAATTTAACAATCTAGGATTTGTCGCAGTTGATGGATCTTCAAGAGCCATTTTTGATAACATTTCTAAATCAAATTTATCTTCGCTGATAACTTCTGATAAAGCATGCGGGATATTTAACTCTTTTCTTAGTTCCAAAATCCAATCCAAAAAACTTTTAAAATCTTTTTTTAAACCAAGGAAATCACAAATAGATACTATTCTTTTTTCTATAAATTTTTTATTATAACTAAGTACATAAGGCATAAAAATTGCATTAGATAATCCATGATGTAAGTTAAATTTTGCATTTACTGGATGGCTTAGTGAGTGAATTGCACCAAGACCTTTTTGAAACGCAGTAGATCCCATGCTTGCTGCTGCCAACATGTCTGACCTTGCTTCTAAATTTTTTCCATCTCTAACAGCAGTCATTAAAGATTTTTTTGTCAATCTTATACCTTCTATCGCTATACCATCCGCCATTGGATGAAATCCTGGAGCACAAAAAGCCTCTAAGTTATGGGCTAAAGCATCCATTCCTGTTGCAGCAGTTAATCTGGGAGAAAGGTCCAAAGTTAAAACTGGGTCTAAAATTACAATCGATGGTAAAAATTTAGGATGGAAAATTATTTTTTTTACCCCAGTTTCATTATTAATAATTGCTGATGCCCTTCCAGTTTCTGAGCCTGTGCCCGCTGTTGTAGGTACAGCTATTATAGGTGCGATATTATCGTTGTTTGCTCTTTTCCAATAATCACCTATATCCTCAAAATCCCAAATTGGTCTTGTTTGACCAGACATAAACGCTATTGCTTTTCCAACATCCAATCCACTTCCCCCACCAAACGCTATTACACCATCACAATTATTTTTTTTAAATTCTTTAACACCTTCGTCTACGTTCTCGCCATTAGGGTTGCCAGAAAAATTGGAAAAAATGTTCAATTTTTTGAATTCTTTTTCAATAATTTTGATTATATTTTTTACAAAATCTAAACCTATTAGATCTTTATCTGTAACAAACAATGGCTTTTTAATTTTAAGATTTTTGCATGCTGAATTAATTTCAATTATTCTATTATTCCCAACCCAGACAGTTGTTGGGTAATTCCAATTAGATTTCATATTTTAATTGTATCAATTTATATTAATTTTTTTATTTTTTAATATTGCATTAATAAAATTGATCATTAAAGGAATTTTCTTTTTATTTATTTTTTTTAATACAAATGGTGCAATTTCTCTAACTAATTGTTCACCTTCTACAGTGTCATTTGGCATAAATTTTTTCTTTGCAGTTTTAAAAGTATAACCCTTACCTAGATAACTTCCCATTTTACTGTTTCTACCTCCTGCAGCACTTACATAAAGATCACCAACACCGGCAAGACCTAGGGTTGTACTTTCTTTTCCTCTAAAATATTTTGTAAGATATTTCATCTCAAGCAATGACCGATGGAATAAACTGGAAGATGTATTTAAGCTTTGTCCAGATCCAATTATCATAGAATATATATTTTTAATTGCTGAACATACCTCAATTCCAATTATATCTTTCGAATATTCAATTAAATAATATTTAGTTGATATTTGCTTACCAATCCATTTAGCTACTTTAATATTTTTATTTGCGATAATTACACTTGTTTGATTTTTTCTAGCAAGCTCCTTTGCAAGACATGGCCCTTTTAAAACCGAAATATTCATTCTTCCAGAATTTCTATTAAGTTGCTCAGAGATTGTAAGGATTCTTTTATTTTTCTTTTCATATTTAAGACCTTTGGTAAGAACTAAAATTGGAGTTTTTATTTTTAATTTTTTTAATTCCTGTCCAATAAAATCTATTCCGGAAAGACTTAAAGCAATTACAATTAAGTCAAAATTTTCTTTAAGTAAATTTTCTGAGAATTGCCTATATTTTAGTTTTTTTGGAAGATTTATTTTTAAACTTGGGTGAAATTTATCTCTTGAAGAAAGTTTTTTAATAAATAATTTACTATGTGGTTCTGTGATTGTTACATTGTTATTATTGTCTAGACACGGGATTGAAAAGGCTGAACCCATTGCGCCTCCACCGATTATTAAAATTTTTTTCATAACAATTTAAACATTAAAAACTTATAAAATTTTATGACAAATACAACACATACGAGAAAAATTTGATAATGAATTATTCACGTAATAAGTAACTATTTTATTTTAAATTTAAGGATTTTGTTAGTAAAATAAGTTTATATTTTTAAGAGGTTATCTAATGACTAAAGTTGCAATAATTGGAGCTGGACCTTGTGGTCTGTCAATGCTGAGAGCTTTTGAGTCGGCTGAGAAGAATGGAGAAAAAATACCAGAAATTGTTTGTTTTGAAAAACAAGAAGACTGGGGTGGTTTATGGAATTATAGCTGGAGAACTGGATCAGATCAATTTGGAGATCCTGTTCACAATAGTATGTATAGGTATCTTTGGTCTAATGGTCCAAAAGAGTGTTTGGAATTTGCAGATTATTCTTTTGATGAACATTTTGGTAAACCAATACCTTCTTTTCCTCCAAGAGAAGTTTTATATGATTATATTGTTGCAAGAGTAAGTAAAGGTAATCTAAGAAAAAAAATTAAATTTAATACAAGAGTTATTAATACAATTTATAAAAACGATAAATTTGAGCTAAGCTACCAAGACAAAGTTAACAATAAGATTTTAAAAGATAACTTTGATTATGTTGTGGTTTCAACAGGGCATTTTTCTGTACCTTTTATTCCTGAGTATAAAGGAATGAGTTCTTTTCCTGGAAGAATTATGCACTCTCATGATTTTAGAGATGCGGAAGAGTTTAGAGGTAAAAATATAGTTGTTCTTGGGAGCAGTTATTCAGCAGAGGATATTGCGCTTCAATGTAATAAGTATGGAGCTAAAAGTGTAACTATCGGATATAGACATAATCCTATGGGATTTAAATGGCCCAAAGGAATGAAAGAGGTCCATTATCTAGATAGACTTGAAGGTAAGAAAGCATTTTTTAAAGATGGTACTGAACAAGAGACAGATGTTGTGATTTTATGTACTGGTTATTTACATCATTTTCCTTTCTTGGATGAGAGTTTACAACTAAAAACTAGAAATAGGCTTTATCCACCAAAATTATACAAGGGTGTTGTATGGCAAGATAATCATAAGCTTATGTATTTAGGAATGCAGGATCAGTTTCATACATTTAACATGTTCGATTGCCAAGCATGGTACGCAAGAGATGTAATTTTGAATAAAATTAAAATCCCTAGTGATAATGAAATTGAAAAAGATATTAACAAATGGGTAGCTATGGAAGAAAAATTAGAGAATCCTGATCAAATGATTGACTTTCAAACAGAATATACCAAAGAACTTTATAAAATGTCTGACTATCCAAAAATTGATTTTGAATTAATAAGAAAGCATTTTAAAGAGTGGGAACATCATAAAGTTGAGGACATATCTACTTATAGAAATAAATCTTTTTCATCTCCTGTTACAGGATCTGTTGCTCCGATACACCATACTCCGTGGGCAACTGCAATGGATGACTCATCAAAAACCTTTTTGGATAAGTAAAATATTAATCTATTCCTAGGTGTTTTTTTCTTTTTTGAACATAAGCTCTGATTAAGTTATCAAATATCAAAGCTATAAAAGCCACACAAATACCAAGTGTTAATCCAATACCTGCACCCTTTTTATCTGATAATGCTTTTAGAATATATTGACCTAGATCCTCTGTACCAATGAATGCTCCAATAATTACCATAAATAATGCAAATACAATTGTTTGGTTTATTCCAAGCATCATATGTGGAAAAGCTAAAGGAAATTCTATTTTTGTTAATCTTTGAAATTTATTCACGCCTGACATAGTTGCAGCATCATGTAAACCTGCCGGAACACTTCTAAGTCCTTCAATTGTATATCTTGTTGCAGGTATCGTTGCATAAACTATAACTGCAATTAATACTGACGTGTCAGTTATACCAAATAACATCATTACAGGAATTAAATACACAAAAGAGGGAAATGTTTGAAATATATCGCAAACACCTAGCATAAAATTAGCAGAATGTTTGTTTTGAAAACATAAAGTTCCAACTGTAAATCCTATAGTGCAAGATACTATCACTCCAAAAGTTGCCATATATGTTGTTACCAAAGCTCTGTCCCACCAAGGGCTAAGCGCAATAAATAATGTTAATCCACAAACAACTAAAGCAGAACGAATTCCACCAATTAAATACCCTGCTCCAACAACCAAAACAATTGTAGCAATTGCAGGCATCCTTAAATACAACGCTCTCATTGGTTGAAGTACTTCTTGAATTAACCAGGTATTAAATGCCTTTATATATACAAAGAAAGTTTCAAAAATCCAATCAACACCTTTATTCCAAAAATCAGCAGTTGATATTCCTTTATTGTGTGGAATTTCAAATAAGTAATTGAATGTGTCTTTAAATAAAAATGTTCCAATGTAAGCTAGTATTAATCCAATCACTACTGTAGCTGCAAAAAATAGTAAATTTTTATTTCTTTCAAAAAATGTTAAGTTTCCAAAATAATCCTCTTGCTTATTTGCCCAAGCTAAAGACATCTTATCTAATAATATTGCAATCAAACTAATGCACAAGCCTGCTTCAAGTGCTAATCCAATGTTCAACTGATTTAATGCTAATAATAAATTAAATCCTAAACCTTTAGCACCAATAAAAGCTGAAATAACTGCCATTGAAAAACAAACCATTATAACTTGGTTAACTCCAATTAAGATGTCTCTTCTTGCAGTTGGAATTAATACTTTAAACATAAGTTGAAAATTGTTACATCCACTCATTCTGCCTGCTTCAATAACTTCTGGTGGAACAGCTCGTAAGCCTAATATAGTTAATAATATCATTGGTGGTACAGCAACAACCATGGTTATAATTACTGCAGCGTGATCACCAACTCCAAAAAGAACTAGCGCAGGAACCAATACTGCGTATTGTGGCATTGTCTGCATTACCAACAATATTGGATATAAAGCCTTTTCAACACGTTTACTTTTAAATGCCGCTATTCCTAAACCCAAACCAAAAATAAATGATAATGGAGCTGCAACTAGTATGAATGAAAGAGTTTGCATAGACGGTTTCCATTGACCAAATATAGAAATGTAAACCATGGTTAAACCTGCAAACAAAGCTAAACCTTTGCCGCTAAGTTTATAAGAAAGTAGTGCTGCACCAGCTGCAACAATTGTCCATGGTAATCCTGGAAGTTCAGCCCAAGGATTCTTGTCTATCCAATCCCAACTAGTAAAAGCTACAATAGTTTCAAGACCTCCTAATAAGATCTCTCTTATTAACTGTATTAGAAAAGTCATAAACGCAGTTATATTTCTACTTATCTGTAAGACTAGAGGACGACTTTTATATTCTTGAGTATCTTCATTCCAAACTTCAATTGGCATCCACTCATTCATTAAGAAAAATAGTGAGTCATTTATCCAAATAGGTAACCATCCAAGCAATGGTGGTAATCTCCAAAAAACATCAAATGCATAGTATCTTACTTCTTTTCCTAAAAATACATAGCTACTCTGATTAGGGTCTTTTACAAATTCTGCTTGACCTCGAATAAATTTATATGTTTCGGGAACTTCAATTGCAAAACATAATGCAAAAAATACAACTAATAAAAATAACCATTGAAATGTTTTTGGATATTTCTTAAAAAATTCCATAATTAAATATTATTTTTTCTCCCACCAAAAACTGTATTGATTATTTTAGCTGGGTTTATAGAACCAATAATGTCGTTATTATTATCTACCACAGCTACTGATTTTTCTTGAGTAAGAATTTTTTCAGCAACATTCTCTATAATTTCATCTTTTGAAACTTTTAAATCACCAAGATTATCTTTAGTTTTATCCATTATATCTTCAATTAATAAAACTTTTTCTCTTGGTACTTCTTCAGTGAACTTTCTTACATATTCAGTAGCTGGATTTAAAACAATATTAGCAGGTGTATCCAGCTGTTCAATTATACCATCCTTCATAATTGCAATACGATCAGCAAGTTTTAAAGCTTCATCAAAATCATGAGTAATAAACATAATTGTTTTTTGTAATTTTTCCTGAAGTCTTAAAAACTCATCTTGCATTTCTTTTCTTATTAATGGGTCTAAAGCAGAAAAAGGTTCATCTAAAAACCATATATCTGGTTCAACTGCTAATGATCTCGCTATTCCTACTCTTTGTTGTTGTCCTCCGGATAGCTCTCTTGGAAAATAATTTTCTCTTCCATCAAGTCCAACTAACTTAACCATATCCATTGCTTTACTTATACTATACTCAGTTTTGACACCTTTAATTTGAAGTGGAAAAGCTATATTTTCAACTACGGTTTTGTGTGGAAGCAAAGCAAAACTTTGAAAAACCATTCCCATTTTATTTCTTCTAAGATCAATGAGGTCTTTGTTATTTAATTGTAATAAATCTTGGCCTTCTATAAAAATTTTTCCACCTGTTGCATCGGTTAATCGAGAAATACATCGTAATAAAGTTGATTTTCCCGAGCCAGACAAACCCATAACAACCAACATCTCTCCTTTTGCAACTTCAAATGAAGCATTATTAACTCCTACAATACATCCGTTTTCTTGAAAAGTTTTAGCATCAACATTACCATTTGAATCTTTGAGCATTTTTTCAGCATTAGCTCCAAAAATTTTATAAACATTTTCGCATTTGATTACTGGTCCAGACATAAATCTTTATTAAGTTATATGAAATTAAGATAAAATTAAATCCATAATATTAATGTTTTTCCTCCTTAAAAATTTTTAATATAATAAACCCTGGTATCAATTCCTGTACTTAAAAAACTTAATGCCTCACCACTCACACTTACAGACTCATTAACTCCAACATTATCTCCACTTACTGTGAAACCCGCATAACATTTATTCTTTTCTTCATCCCATTTAACAAAAGTTTCATCAATTTTATTTCCATTAATTGTGTATATTTCGTGTGCTCTAAAATTTAAAAAATTTGCACCCATAATTGCTCTTTGAGGAATGAGTTTCGTTGCTTTACAAACCTGTTCATATACTTCATCTGTTAATTTATAATGATCTGTGCCGTCAAAAGTTACTAATATTCCAGAAGGTAATTTGGATATTAATTGACTTAATTTTTTTTCTTCGGCAATTCTTTCTTCCTCCAATTTCATTTTTCTCACCAGCTCATCACCCCCACCAAACATAATATTTAAAATTGAAAAAGAGAAAAATATAACAAAAACTATTATTACTAAACCTCCAAACTGTTTTACAGTTTCTGGTAAATCCTTAATTCTATTTAAATAATTTTCTTTTGACATTAATCTAGTAGCTTTCCATTTTTCCACGTGCCTGATTTCTGTGTTCCATCTGATGAAGTAAAAGTTCCTTTTCCATTCATAAATCCTTTTGCCCATTCACCTTCATAAGTCGAGCCATCAGGAAATGTAAGAGTACCTACTCCACTCCATTCGCTATTTTTAAACTCGCCTTTATAGATGTACCCGTTTGGCCAAGTTTCAACTCCTTGACCATTTTTTTTGGTTCCTACCCATTCTCCCTCGTAAGTAGTTTTATCTGTATAAACCCATTTTCCAAAGCCATTTTCACAATTTCCTTCTTTGCAACCAGTGCTTCGTGCATATGCAACTGATGAAATAAGTAAACTTAAGATTATGCTTAGGAGATATTTTTTCATAACAATATTTTACACAAAATTTACTAAAAAAAAATCAGACTTTTTGGTCAAGTTTATTGCATGAATATATTGAAATATATTTTTCTGCATTTTCACTTTTTATATTTCTTGTAATTTCATGAATTAATTCTCCCGTTTTTCTGGTAATAATACCTGACTCTGAATAATTTTTTTCTTGATCAATTGATTTAAATAAAACGATGTCTTTATTAACAACCTTTACATTCAATTTTTTTGTATCTGAAAGAAATAACGATAATCCTCTAATTAAAAGTGTGTTTGGTTGTTTCGATTGAATTTCAAATTTATCCAATCCTTTTTCGTTCAAATCTCTAGCTAAAAAAGTTTGATAATTATATTCTGAATTTTTAATTATTTTTTTATCTAAATTACAAACAAACTTAAGATCAATATTTTCATTTATACTCACGTCTTTTGCTAGAGTTTGACTAAAAAATAATAAACTAATTAATGTACTTAAAAAATATTTATTCATGTTTTTTTAAAAAAAAATCTCCCCCAACATTGTTGGGAGAGATTTAAAGATTTAATAGCTCTTAACCTTATTTAGTAAAAGCTTTCCAAACTTTCTCGTTCTTTTTTAACCATGCTTTTGCAGCATCTTCGTGAGTCATTTTGTCAATGTCAACTAAAGCTGCCATTGCACCAATTTGACTTGTTGTGAAAGAAAGTTTTTTAAACATTGCTGCTGCTTTTGGATGAGTTTTTGGAAAATCAGCGTTAACTGCTTTTTTCAAATAACCATCAGGCGAACCACATTTTCCATCTCCACCATCTTCAGGTCTACAACCTGCTGTGTATGGAGGAAAGTCGATAAATGTAAAACCAGCACCATCTGTAAAGTTAGGTGTCCAGTTAAAGATGATTGTTCCTCTTCCTTCTTTTTCAGCTGCTGCTAACTCTGCCCAAAGTGCATCAGCACTTCCAGCAAATTTAACCCACCAAAGATCTCCTAAACCTAAAGCGTCAACCCTTTGTGGAATTAAGTCACCATGCCAAGTTTGTGGACCTTCCAACATTCTTCCTTTTCCATCCGGAGAGTCAGGTGTTGTAAAGTTTTTAGCACAGTCAGGATTTTTTAAAGCAGTCCAGTCTGGTAGACCTGGGCATAATCCTTTTTCGGCAACCCAGTTTGGATATCCCATATCTTCAAGTGTTCTTGCTTCATGGTCACCCCAGTCAAGCAATCCGCCTTTATCCAAAGCAGTTGTGAATGATTTACCAAAAGCAGATTCCCATACTTCGTGAGATAATGTTACGTCACCAATTCTAATTGACTCGTAAACTGCTTGAGAGTCAGCGTTAACATATTTAACATTATTTCCCATACTTTCCATAATTCCACCAATAACGTAAGCCATTACAATTTGGCTTGACCAGTTATGAGTTGGGATTACGATGGGCTTTTTGCTATCTGCTGCGTTTGATATTCCAGCAAAACTTACTACTGAAATTATAACTGCAGATAATAATGATATTATTCTTCTCATTTATACCCCTTTCTTAATATTAAGTACTCTGATTATGTGACTAATTAAATGTATAGTCAACTCGTTTAGGTTACTATATTATTTCAAATAAAACTAAGATAACACTTTATATTATGTCGCTTTCAAGCAACCTTATAAAAAATCCTGGTCTAAGGGTTTTGCCACCTGGAGTTGAAAGATATGTTATTCAAGGTGGTGGCATCCATGTTTTTGAAATTAATTCAGATGATAAAATAGAAATAGTAAACGATGAAGGAAAACAATTTTGCGAGGTTATCGCTTTTAACTCTAAAGGGAAACACGATCTAACAATCTTAAATCTTAAAGAAAACTCTGATGGAGATTTTTTAAAAAAATCAATAAGTCAGGATCAAAAAATTTCAAATATTTTTAAAAAAAAAAATTTAGATTTAGAAAGATCAAAAGCTTCAAGACTTTTTGATAAAGATTGTCCAATGGGAGAGATAGTTACTCTTCAATCAAAAGATAAATGTATTGTAATGATCGGCTCTCCTGGCGAATTAATGAGTGTTCATAATCAAAATCCGCCAACAAGTCTTACAATTTTTATACATAGGGCAAAATTTGATATAAAGGAAGAGCAATATGTTCTACCAGAACCTCTTTATGATCCAATATCAGAAATATTTGTTAATCGAATGTCGTCTGAAACTTATGAAGTTAAAGCTGGAGAATACATTCAAATAATTGATCCAGGCGGAAGACAATGTTCAGATTTTTTAGCATTTGATAAAAGGAAACTAGATAAAGGAGTCGAGAGCATAATAGACCCCACAGCAACAAGAACTTTTATGGGTGCTGCATATCCTATGCCAGGTTTATTTTCAAAGTTTTTTGATGCTGAGCATGAACCTGTAATTGAGGTTGTAAGAGATACAGTTGGGAGGCATGACACCTTCAATTACGCTTGTACATCAAAATATTATGAGGACATGGGCTATTTCGGTCACATTAATTGTTCAACAAATTTTAATAATTCATTAGAAAAATATGAAGTGAAACCAAGAAAAGGTTGGATAGCGATAAATTTATTTTTTAATACTGCAATCGATGCTAATAACGTTGCAACTTTTGATGAACCTTGGTCAAGACCTGGCGATTACGTGCTTTTTAGAGCATTGAAAGATCTTACGTGTGCATCTTCTGCATGTCCATGTGATGTAGATGCAGCAAATGGATGGAATCCAACTGATATATTTGTTAGAACATATGCAAAAGATAAAAAGATCTCGAAAGGGGTAGCTTTTAGAGTGAGCACAGATTCAGAACCAAAAATTACAAAAGAAACAGGCTTTCATGAAAAGACTTCAAAGCTAACAAAAAATTTTATTAATTATAACGGATATTGGTTAGCAAATAATTACACAAATTACGGCGCAGTAAAAGAATATACATCTTGTAGAGAAAGTGCCATTGTAACGGATCTTTCACCTTTAAGAAAATTTGAAATACTTGGACCAGATGCAGAAAATTTAATGCAATATGCACTTACAAGGAATGTTAAAAAACTTTCCGCAGGACAAGTTGTCTATTCTGCTATGTGCTATGAAAATGGTTGTATGATTGACGATGGAACTCTGCTTAAATTTGGTCAAGATAACTTTAGATGGATTGGTGGTCAAGAATACGGCGGTCAATGGCTGAAAGAACAAGCTAAAAAGAAAAATTTTAAGGTATGGGTTAAGTCCTCAACCGATCAAATCCATAATATTGCTGTTCAAGGTCCTAATAGCAGAAAAATTTTAAAAAAATTTGTTTGGACTCCTGATACTCAGCCTTCCATAGATGATCTGCAATGGTTTAGATTGACTATCGCAAGAATAGATAGTGTTACAGGAACACCAATAGTTGTTTCACGAACAGGATATACAGGAGAATTAGGATTTGAAATCTGGTGTCATCCTAAAGATGCTTCTATTGTATGGGATAAAGTTTGGGAAGCTGGAAAAGAATTTAATATTTCTCCATTAGGTTTAGAAGCTTTGGACATGGTAAGAATTGAAGCTGGACTAATTTTTTATGGTTATGAATTTGACGATAAGACAGATCCTTTTGAGGCTGGGATAGGTTTTACAGTTCCTTTAAAAACGAAAGAAGATGATTTTATTGGAAAAGAAGAATTAATAAAAAGAAAAAATAATCCACAAAAAAAATTAGTAGGACTAGAGTTGGTTGGACATGAACCTGCAGCAAATGGTAACTCAGTACATATTGGTAGAGGACAAGTTGGTGTAGTTACTAGTGCAATGTTATCAAAAACTTTAAATAAAAATATAGCTTTGTGCAGAATTGATGCAAAATATGCTGAGGAAGGCAAAGAAGTTGAAATAGGTAAAATTGATGGTCACCAAAAAAGAATACCAGCTAAAGTAATTTCATTCCCATTTTATGATCCTAAGAAACTCAAAGTAAGATCTTAATGAACAAAGCTACAAAAGACTTGTTGGAGTTTTGGGAGGATCAAATGAAATTATCTCACAAGTCTAGTAATTATTTTTTCAGAAAATCTCCTTCTCATTATCATATGATGCTTTTAGTAATGACTGCTTATAAATTAAAGCAAAATTTGTCAGTTGAAGAATTAAAAACTAAACTTTTTAAAACTTCTAGACCAAAATCAGCATTGATAATTAATGAAGCTTGTGAGAAAGGTTTTTTTTATTTGGAAAAAAATTTGAAAGATCAAAGAAAAAAATTCATTAAACCGAGCCAAGCATTTATTAATGAATTTAATGATTATTTAGCAACTTTGAAAAATTTAAGTTTTTGAAAATACAGCTAAACTGATGGTTGAATTCAATTTACTTATATTTTTTATATATAAAAAATATTATATACTTTTGTCGCACAAAAAATAAAGTTCAGTTATGGCTTTACCAACAAAAGCAAAAGTAGTTGTAATCGGTGGTGGTATACACGGTTTAAGCACTGCATGGAAATTATCAGAGACATATAAAAATCCTAATGACATTGTCGTATTAGAAAAAAAAGACACTGCTGCAGGTGCAAGTGGAATAGCATGTGGTGTTGTAAGAAATAATTATTTTCAACCAGCAATGAGAGAATTAATGGCTCACTCAGTTGAGGTTTGGGAGAGCGATCCAAAAGCATTTAAATATAATGCAGTTGGATATATGCAGATTTCACCAGAAATAATGCATGAGGACGTAGCTAGTATTTACAATCAACAAAAAGCAATTGGATATGATTCAGAATTTATCGAAGGAGAAAAAGATTGTGATAAATATATGAAAGGAATTTTCGACGACTGGCAAGCAAAAGGAATTACATCTGTTCTTCATGAAAAAAAGGGTGGATATGCATTCAACAAAGACTCAATTAAAGCATTAGAAAAAAAAGCCAACGCTAATGGAGTTAATGTTCATAAAGGCGTAAAAGTTACAGGTTTCAAAAAAGGGAGCAATAGTAACGCTGTTACAGGAGTTATTACAGATCAAGGAACAATAGATTGTGACCAAGTAGTTGTTGGTGCGGGACCATGGGTAAGAGACTTCTGGAATATGTTGGAATTACCTAAAACAACCGACATAAAAGGTAAGGATGGTAAAATGCACCAAGTTGATATGTGGACTTATTGGTTTTTGCAAGAAGGTGTTCTTGGGGTTGAAGCGGATTATCTAAGGACAAATGAGGGTAAACAGCCTCCAGTAATTCATGTGGATACAGATGCGCCTCTTTACTCAGATAAAGATAAAAAACTAATTACAGATAAATTATGGGGAATATATTATAAACCTGATATTGAAGGTTTAGGTGTTCAAGGCGGAACTTCACCTTACATTGTTCAAAAACATTTTGATAAAGTTAATGTCGATCCTTATGGATTGGACTCGCCGGAGTATCAAACAACTGATGAGTTTGCAGATATGTGGTCCTCAGCACTAGCTCATTGCCAAAAAAGATTTGAAGGTAAGTCAAATTTATATAGAAAGGGACCATCTGGTGGACTTGGATGTTTAACTCCAGATTCATTTCCTATCTTTGATAGATTTTTAGAAAACGTTTACATGATTGCTGATGCTAATCATGGATATAAAATGTTGGGTGTTGGTCACCTTGTTGCGCAAGAAATTTTAGGTCAAGAGAGTACATTGTTAAAACCGTTTAGATTCAACCGATACGCGAAGGGAGAGCTTCACCCTACTTCGAACAGTCCGTTTCCTTGGAGCTAAGTTATCTAAGTAGACAGACGTTTTTTTTTCAGTTACCTTTTTGATCTTAAAACTTTGAGGGGTAAAATGACTGATCTAGAAAAACATGTTAATCAACCAGGAAGAGATAAGCTGGTTAAAAAAGTTAGAGAAAAAATTAACGAGTTAGGAATTACTTATATATATTTTCAATTCATTTCTGTTACTGGTAGAGTTGTTGGAAAAGGAATTCCAGCAGATCACTGGGAAAGAACAGCAGAAAAAGGTTTCCAATTAGTATATGGCGCAACAGCAAACCTTTTTCTAGATAGACATAACAATTATATTGGCTATGGACCTGAAGCTATGGAGCTTGTTGGTATACCTGATCCTGAAACCTTCGTTCAACTTCCATGGGATAAAAGAGTTGGAAGAGTTTTTTGTACTTGTTTTAGAAATAGAGAAGAAAGAGAAAATCCTGGTGGACATTTAACTTCTGATTGTAGAGGTAATTTAAGAATTTTTATGGATGAATTCCAAAAGAAACATGGTTTGGAATTAAGAGTTGGAACAGAACCAGAAATGATGTGGCTTACAAAAAACGAGGATGGTACTCCAACTGGTAAAGGTTTTTCAAAACCATTTTGTTATCACATAGATCAGTTTGAATCTCTAAGGCCTGTCTTTATGAAAGTAATTGAATATTCAAAAGCTATGGGGTTAGACATGATTCAAGGTGACCATGAGGATGCCCCAGGCCAATTAGAATTAAACTGGACTTTTGATAATGTTTTAAGAAATGCAGACAGATTATCAACGTACAGACAAATATGTGCACAAGTAGCTAGAGAACATGGTTTAATAGCTTGTTTTATGACCAAACCATTCATGGGGGTGTCAGCTAGTGGATGTCATACAAACATGTCTTTGTGGAAAGGTGGAAAAATTTCTGTAAACAAATTGGGACATAAAAAACTTCCAGGAGTTGAGGAAGTTTTTAGTTATGTTTCAGGTGGAACAAATACGTTTATGCCGGACACAAAAGATATGCAACTGCCTGGAAAAATAGGATTGCAATCAATTGCCGGGATTATGGAACACTTGCCAGCACTAACCGCTTTAGGTTCATCAACTGTTAACTCATATAGAAGACTTTGGGACCAAGGTTTTTGGGCGCCTGTTTATGCTGACTGGGGATATCAAAACAGAACTTGTGGATTGAGAGTTTCTGCACCTGGTAGATTTGAATACAGATCTGTGGATTCGATGCACAATCCTTATTTATTGGGAGCTGCTTTATTAAAAGCATGTGATGAAGGAATTACAAAAAAAATGAAACCTGCAGCGCCAGAATCTAGAAATATCTATGAGGCTCAAAAAGCAGGTAAAGATGTTAAGAAACTACCATTAAGTCTTGGTGAAGCTTTAGCAAGATTGTCAGAGGATGAAGTTATAAAATCTGCGTTACCAGGTGAAATGTATAAAGTGTTTCATTGGTATAAAAATGACGAGTGGGAAAGATTTCTAGGAGCAACAACTCAATGGGATCTAGATACTTATCTAGATTGTCTACCATAGTAAACTTGGAGTATATTATATGTGCGGAATAGCTGGACTAATTCACAGAGGAAAATCTTCTAACGTAGGATCTGAATTACAGCTTATGTTGCAGGCTCTTAAGCACAGAGGGCCAGACTCAACAGGGTATGCGTTATATGCAGAAAATGACGGTCAAAACTTCATTATGCGATTTAAAGTTGGAGAAAATGTTGGTGAGGGAAGTACTTCTATAAATGAAGACCCAAGTGTTTACGATAAAAGAAGAAAAATGGTTGATCAAATGTTATCTGAATTAGGAGCGAAGGTAATTAAAGAGGATAGACTTACACCTTATTCATTTAGATATGAAATGCAATTTAATGATGATCTGATGGAATTTTCAAAAAAAATTGAAAGCATTGAAAGTGTTGAAATTTTATCAATTGGTAAATCACTTGAATTAATAAAAGATCTTGGTGATGCTGAAGCTGTATCAAAAAGATATGGTCTCGCAGATGTAAAAGGTACCCACGCTATTGGACATGCAAGAATGGCAACGGAGTCTGGTGTTGATATTAAATCTGCCCACCCTTTTTGGGGTTATCCTTTTAGCGATGTATCTGTTGTTCATAATGGTCAATTAACTAATTATTGGAATAATAGAAGAGTTCTAGAAAATAAAGGAATGAGATTTATGTCAGAATGTGACTCAGAATTGATCGCAGTGTACTTGGCAGAAAAAATGAGAAATGGTGCTACATTAGAGGAAGGTATGAAAGACTCTTTAAGTGGTTTAGATGGAGTGTTCACATATTTCGTAGCAACAAAAGATTCTTTAGGTATGGCAAAAGATACTATGGCGGCAAAACCATTGGTTCTATACGAGTCCGATGATTTAGTTGCGATGGGTTCAGAGGAAATAGCTATTAGATCTATTTTGCCACAAGAAATAGATACGTATGATCCTTTTGATGGAGAAGTGAAAGTATGGCAAATTTAAAGACTACAGAAAAAAAAACAAAAGCCCAGTCAATGGGTATGCATACAGAGGTTTTAACTGGTAAAACTCAACAGAAATTCTTTAATCCTGATGAGGCAGAAAATTTTTATTATTGGGGAACATATGACGTTGACTTTAATAAAAGAACAGATCTTGATGTAAAAGATTTAGATTGCAAGCAAGCTAATAGAAAAATTGATGAATTGATGAGCCAGGGTTACGGTACAATTGTAATCAAAAATCCTCAAGGTAAACATAGTTTGGGTGTTGGTATATTAAATAAACTTAATTTAATTTTTGAAGGAAGCTTAGGATATTTTGGCGTAGGTTCAATCGATGGTCCAATGGTAAGAGTAAATGGAAGAGTTGGTTGGTCTTGTGCGGAAAATATGATGGCTGGAAAAGTAGTAATTGAAAAAAATGCTGGGTCTTGTTTTGGGGCAGCTATAAGGGGTGGAGACTTAATATGCAAAGGCAGTGTTGGAGCAAGAACAGGTATTGACCAAAAAGGTGGAACAATTATCATCGGAGGAGATGCTGGTGCATTCACTGGTTTTATGATGCAAAGAGGAAGAATCGTTATTTTAGGAGATGTAGGAATTAATTTAGGAGACTCGATGTACGACGGAACTATTTATGTAGGTGGAAAAATTGGCTCATTTGGTAGTGATGCGGTGGAGTCCCCTATGACAAAAAGTGATATAGATTGGTTAAAAAGAAAACTTAAAGTAGCTGAGATTGGCGATAATTTCGACGTTTCGAAAATGACAAAAGTTGTAGCTGGTAAAAAACTTTGGAATTATGATGCGCTTGAACCAACAGAGAAAAAAGGAGCTATATAATGGCAAAAAAGAAAAATGGTAAATCAAACGGTCACTCTAATGGAAATGGTAAGAGTGAATTTTCAAAAAGAAATAAAAGCCTTTTAGGTTATAACGCGATTTTTACGCCAGAGGTAATTGACGACATTCATATCAAAGCGCAATTAGGCAGATATAGAATGCGAGGAATGGCGTTGATGAAAAAAATTCCAACGTTCGATGATCTAGTTTTCTTACCAGGGACTTTAACAAGATTTGTAATAGAAGGTTATAGAGAAAAGTGTGAAACAAAAACCATAATTGGACCAAGATGTGAAAATCCTATTGAATTAGATATACCTGTTTATATCACTGGTATGAGTTTCGGTGCGCTATCTTATGAAGCGAAAACTGCGTTAGCAAGAGGTGCTACGATGGCAGGGAGCGCAACATGTTCTGGTGAGGGTGGAATGATACCTGATGAAAGAAGATATTCTGAAAAATGGTACTATCAATGTATTCAGTCAAGATATGGTTTTAATCCGCATCACGCACAATTAGCAGATGGTATTGAAGTTTTTATTGGACAAGGCCAAAAAGTTGGAATGGGTGGTCACTTAATGGGTCAAAAAGTAACTGACCAAGTTGCTGAAATGAGATCTCTTCCAGCTGGAATTGATCAAAGATCACCTGCTAGACATCCAGATTGGTTAGGTCCAGATGATCTTGCTTTAAAGGTTCAGGAGTTAAGAGAATTAACGAAAAATAAAGTACCAATACAGTTAAAACTTGGAGCAGCAAAAGTTTATGATGATGTACGTATGGCTGCTAAATGTGATCCAGATTCTATTTACCTTGATGGTATGGAGGGATCAACTGGAGCAGGACCACACATAGCTGCTGCAAATACTGGTATCCCAGGAATTGCTGCTATCAGAGAAGCAAGAAGAGCGATTGATGATGTGGGTAAAACTGGAAAAGTTACTTTAATTTATGCTGGAGGTGTAAGAGATGGTGCTGACATGGCAAAAGCGCTAGCACTTGGAGCAGACGCTATTGCTATTGGAACTGGTGCAATGATTGCTCTTAACTGTAATAAAGAGATTCCAGAGTCAAACTTTGAAAAAGAAATGGGTGTGCCAGCTGGTCATTGTTATCACTGTCATACAGGTCGTTGTCCTGTGGGTGTGGCAACACAAGATCCAAAATTAAGAAAAAGATTAAATCCAGATGAGGCTGCATTAAGAGTTTACAATTATCTACATACTATGACGTTAGAGGCACAACTTCTAGCAAGAGCGTGTGGTAAAACAAATATTCACTCATTAGAACCAGAAGATATGGCTGCACTTACTATGGAAGCATCTGCGCTAGCAAAAGTTCCTTTATCAGGAACAAATCATACAGTTGGTGTTGATGATTTTCATAAAATATAAATTTTAAGATGGCAAAAAAAAAGAAAAACAAAAAAGTAAAGTCTAAAGAAATCAAAGGTCAGTTAGGTAAGAAAAAAGAAACTGCCCGAGAAAAAATGATTGGGCAGACTATTGGTTACAGATATGATGTAAACCTTTTACCTGATTACACAAGACTTACTCCTTTCCTAAAAAAATATATTGAAGCTATGGGGTGGGATGATTTAAATTGGCTGGAAGATGTTCACATGGGTTACGAAGAGGATAGACCTGCAGTTTTTGACAGAAATGCAAATGGCTGGGTTACAATTCCAAAAAAAATTAAATTACCAAATAACCAACAAGATAGAGATATGATCGCAAGAGAACTATTAGTAAAATTCCAGATGTCTCCAAATCATCCACTTGTTGATCTAAAAAAAGCTTACAGAAAATTTTAAGAATCTATAAAAAATCTATCTACCCTGGGTTGTTTTAATTTTAATTTTATGCGCTCAATATAGGTTTTTAAACATTGTACAAAATATCTCATAATTTAAAATAATTCTAATTTGTTTAAACAAATGGAGGTTTGATATGACTGACGAACTAGGTGCATTGACGACCATATTTACAGAATTTTACTACTGGATAACGGTAGTGCTCATGTTCTTAATTCACGTGGGATTCTGTATGTATGAAGTTGGAGCTTCCCGATACAAACATCATCAACATACATTAATGAAAAACACAATACTTATACCGCTGGTAACAGTAACATGGTTTTTATTTGGATGGTGGATATATTGGGCTTTTCCAACAGGACCCGGACTTGCACCATCAATAATGAATGGAAGTGACGCTTTAATAACAGATGACTCTGCATTTAGTGCGGTTTATTACAAGGCAACAAGTCAACTTATGGCTATTAACCTTGGTGACCACATCAGTGGTGTTTTCTGGGCAGCGTTTCTACTTTTCTCATGGACAGCTGCTTCAATTGTTTCAGGTGCAGTAATTGAAAGAATAACAACTTTCGCTTTCGGTATCTTGGCAATTGCTATTGGATCAGTATTCTGGACTATAGATGCTGCATGGGGATGGCACTTTGACGGTTGGATGCTAAAACTTTTAGGATATCATGATGCTTATGCATCAGGAGTAATTCACGCTATTGCGGGTGGATTTGCGCTTGGTATTTTAGTCGTTTTAGGACCAAGAATAGGTAAGTTTACATCAAGTGGAGAACCAAGAAACATTGGTCCAAGAAATCCTTGGCTGGTTGTAATAGGATTGTTCCTTATTTACACAGGTTTCTGGGGTTTCTATGCTGCATGTAATATACCTATATTTAACTTAGGACCTGAATATGGAATGGAAGGTGTAACATACTTTACCGCGACGAACATTTATGTAACCCCTACTACATTAAGTGGTATTACTTTTAACTTCTTGATGTCACTTTCAGGAGGACTATTGGCTGGATATGTAATCTCTAAAGGAGATCCATTCTGGACATATTCTTCTGGACTAGCGGGAATCATTTGTGCTTCTGCAGGTAATGATTTGTACCACCCAATACAATCAATGATAATTGGTATGATCGGTGTTGTTATTGCATATAAATTGCATTACTGGGTTGAACGTAAGTTCAAAATAGATGATGCTGTTGGTGCAGTGGCAGTTCATGGTTATGCTGGTTTTGTAGGACTAGTAATCTGTGGATTTGTTCTAAATGGTTATCCTTCATCAGGATATAGTGTAGGAGCTATGTGGGACGGTGCTACTTACGCATCAATAAATCCTTTAGGAATGTTCATTGGAGCGATAATAATGTTTTTCGTTCTAGGAATGATCCCAGGTTTTATAATAGCGAAGATACTTCATGGAATGGGTAAATTAAGAATTCCAAGAGAAGCTGAAATCGCTGGACTAGACTATGAAATAATGGAGGCAGCAAAGGATGATGAAAAATCCGTGGCCTCTGCAACCAGGTAAGGAGGATAATTTATGGCAACAGTAACAAACTGGATAGATCATTTAAGCGCCTCTGAAGTCCAAGGTGCGGTATACCCAGGTGTTGGATCTGAGGGGATTTTAGTAATCCTTGGATTTATCATTTGGATCGGTTGGCATGTTATTACTGCTAAGCAAGAAAGTGAAAAACTTCAAAAACTTGCCAGGCAAAGACGTGGTCCAAACGATTGGAAGAGCAACGTTACCGATGGGTAATTAAAATTAAAGGGCGCATAGATAATATGCGCCCTTTTTTTAAAATGGAAGATAAAGATAATCAAGAAAATATAAATAAGACCCCAAGTAAAATGGCGCGGCTTGCCTGGCCAAAGGCAAAGTATGGCGCTATAATTGCTATTATAATTATAATTGTAGGTAACTTGATTTATTACAAAGATTTCTTTTTATCTATTTTTTCTTGAATCTGTGATAGCATAATCTATGGCAAAAAATTTATCTCAGATTGCTAAAATAAAAAAAATCAAATATTTTTTAATAAGTTTTGTTGATTTATTTGGAGTACTCAGATCTAAATTAGTTCCTACAAGAGCAATTAGTGAAATGCAAAAGAATGGTGCTGGATTTGCAGGATTTGCAACATGGTTAGATATGACACCTGCAGATGCTGACATGTTTGCTATACCAGATCCAGATAGTTTAATACAACTACCATGGAATAAAGAGGTGGGATGGCTGGCATCAGATTTATGGATGAATGGTAAACCAGTTAATGCCTCACCAAGAGTTATGTTAAAAAATCAAATAAAGCAGCTTTCTAAAAAAAATCTAGAGATGATGTCGGGTGTAGAATGCGAATATTTTCTTGTATCTCCTGATGGTTCATCCATTGCGGATCCAAGAGATATTCAATCTAAACCTTGTTACGATCAATCTGCATTAATGAGACGATATGAATTAATAAAAGAAATTTGTGATTGTATGATTGATTTAGGCTGGAACCCTTATCAAAATGATCATGAGGATGCTAATGGACAGTTTGAGATGAATTGGGATTATTCAGACTGTTTAATCACTGCTGATAGACACGTTTTTTTTAAGTTTATGGTTAAATCCCTTGCTGAAAAACATGGTTTAAGAGCTACATTTATGCCTAAGCCTTTTGAAAATTTAACTGGAAATGGATGTCATGCGCATATTTCTTTATGGAATGGTAAAGTTAATAAGTTTTTAGATAATGGTGATAGATTTGGTCTCAGCAAAATCGCATACAATTTTTTAGCCGGGGTTATGAAAAATACAGAGTCACTTTCCTCTTTTTTTAACCCAACAGTAAATAGTTATAGAAGAATAAATGCACCACCAACAAAATCGGGTGCCTCTTGGTCACCATCCAGTATTTCTTATTCAGGCAATAACAGAACTCACATGATTAGAATTCCCGATCCAGGGAGATTTGAACTAAGACTTATGGATGGTTCTGCTAACCCATACTTGTTGCAGGCCGGTGTCATTGCATCAGGATTATATGGAATGAATTTAAAATTAGATCCAGGCGAACCATTAAGCTGTAACATGTATACAGATTATAAAAATTATCCAAACTTATCGAAATTACCAAATGACCTGGAAGACTCATTAGATATGTTAGATAATAATAAAGTTTTAAGAGAAGCTTTTGGTGATAATGTAATCGAAAGTTATATAAAACTCAAAAAGGAAGAATTATCAAATTTTGCAAAGGAAGAAATTTTTGACAAAAATAGTCCTATAACAAATTGGGAAAAACAAAATACTTTGGATTGCTAAATTATTATGAGTAACTCGAAGAATTTTGGTTGGAAACTATCAAAATATATATTTAATAAAAACTTTAATTTTAATAGACAAAATATAATAAATGTTTGTGGTGAGAAAAATATTGTTGATGCATATAAAAAAATCTCAGGCTGGAATGATTATAATGCGACACCTTTAATAGAACTTAAAAAACTATCAGATAATTTAAAATTAAAGAATATTTTTTATAAAGACGAGTCAAAAAGATTTCATTTAAAATCTTTCAAAGCATTAGGTGGAGCTTACGCAGTCGAAAGAGTTAAAGAGGGGAAAAAAAATATTACTGTCTCTACAGCGACTGCTGGAAATCATGGACGTTCTGTGGCGTGGGGTGCACAGAGACTTGGATTGAAATGTAAAATATTTATCAGTGAGTATGTAAGTGATGCTCGTGCTGAAGAAATGAGAAAGTTAGGTGCTGAAATAATTAGAGTTAAAGGTAATTATGGAAAATCATTGGAGGAGTGTATAAATCAATCAAATAAAAATGGATGGGAGATTGTTCAAGATGTAGCTTGGGAAAATTATGAAAATGTACCCAAACTAACTATGGCTGGATATTCAGTTATGATTAAAGAAATATCAAATCAAACAAACCAATACATTACTCATATTTTTCTTCAAGCGGGCGTAGGAGGTATGGCCTCTGGTGTAATTTTGGGAGTAGCTCAATATTTCAAAAGAATACCAAAGATAGTTATAGTTGAACCTGAAAATGCAGATTGTGTACTTCAAAGTGTTGATAAAGGTTCTTTACAAAAAGTTAATATTAAAAAAGAAAGTATTATGGGAGGAATGTCATGTGGGGAGGTATCATTAGTCCCATGGAAAATACTAAAAAACTCAGTAAATCTCTGTACGAGTATTTCAGACAAAAATGTAGCGAAAACTATTACAATGTTAAAAAATAATTATTTTTGTGAAAAGAATATAATAGGTGGAGAGTGTTCAACTCCGGGAATAATAAGTTTGATTTCAGTTTGTGAAAATCAAGATTTAAAAAATAAAATTTCACTCGATGAAAACTCTAACGTGTTAGTCATTGGTTGTGAGGGTGATGCAGATGAAATTCTTTACAAAAAATTATTAGATGATGGAAAAAAAGAATTGGGGATTTAATGACACAAAATGCAGTTTTTTGGTTAAGGGACGATTTTAGAATTGAAGATAACCCCGCTCTTTCCTATGCATCAAGTAATCATAATATAGTATCAGCATTGTATATTTACGATAAATCCGTATTCGATGATAAACGAGAAGCACAAAAATGGTGGCTTTCAAGATCACTTGAGGAGTTTAAAGTAGACTTAGAAAAATATAATATCTGTCTTGAAATTGTAGAGGGTAATCAGCTTTCTGTTTTAAAAAAAATAAAAAAAAGCGATAATATAAGTGTTTATTGGAACAAAGTTTATGAACCTTTAGAAATTAAAAAAGATAATGAAATTATTCAATTTTTTCAAAAAAACAATATTGCTTATAAAAATTTTAGAGGAAATGTTTTGAATGAATTTCAAGAAGTAAAAAAAGGAGATGGAACTCCTTTTAAAGTATACAGCCCATTTTGGAAGAATTCTGAAAGAATTTTCTTAGAAAAAATACCTAACAAAGATCATAAAGTAAAAAAATTAAAAAAAATAAAAAAGCTTTTTAAAAAAAATATTTCTTGTAAAAATATTTTACCAAATAAAGACTGGTATAAAAAATTTGATACCTATTGGCAACCTTCAGAATCAACTGCTAAAGAACATTTAGAGAAATTTATTAAAAATGATATTTATGATTATGGTACTAAACGTGATTTTCCATCAATAAAAGGAACATCTAAATTATCACCATTTATAAGAAATGGACAAATTGGGGTAAAAACTATCTATAACCAATGTGCAAAACTTAAATCTAAAAATATTAGTGTAAGAAAATATATTAATGAACTTGGTTGGAGAGAATTTTCGCATAGTTTAATTAATTATTTTCCACAAATGCTTAAAGGAAATCTTAGAAAAGAATTTGATAAATTTCCATGGATAAATGATAAAAAAAAATTAAGTCTTTGGAAAAAAGGAATGACTGGATATCCAATTGTCGATGCAGGAATGAGAGAATTATATGAGACTGGATGGATGCATAATAGAATTAGAATGGTTGTTGGATCATTTTTAGTAAAACATTTAAGGATAAATTGGCAAGAGGGAGAAAAATATTTTAGAAACTGTTTATTTGATTTTAACGAGGCAAATAATGTAGCACAATGGCAGTGGGTAGCGGGATGTGGTGCAGATGCAGCTCCATATTTTAGAATTTTTAATCCAATTTTGCAGGGAGAAAAATTTGATAAAGAAGGAGAATATGTAAAAAAATGGGTACCCGAATTAAAAAAAGTTCCACAAAAATTTATTCATAAACCATGGGAAATGGAAAAAAAATATCAAGAAGCAATTAATACTGTTATTGGAAGAGATTATCCAAAGCCTATTGTTATTCACGAGGTAGCAAGAAAAGAAGCTTTAGAAGCTTTCCAATCACTTAAAAAGAAAAATTAATCTCCTATAAAATGATGAATTATAGTTCTCGATTGTGGATTTAATCTATGCTCAAACAAATATATTCCTTGCCAAGTTCCTAGTAAAAGTTTTTGATCTTTAATACTTAAAGAAATTTGATTGTTTGTGATTGCTGATTTTATATGAGCTGGCATATCGTCTTTTCCCTCGGCATTATGAATATAGAGATTATTTTTCATTGGCGCAATTTTATCAAAAAAATTTAACAAATCTAATTGTACGTCTGGATCAGCATTTTCCTGAATTATTAATGAAGCACTTGTGTGTTGGATGCTTAAATTAACTATTCCATTTTTGAAATTATTTTTTTTTATCCATTCAAGGGTTTTATTTGTAAAATCATAAAGTTTCTGACCATCTGTTTGGAGTATGAGATTATGAAATTTTTGTATCACTTGTTTTTAGTCTTAAAATCTATTCCATACTCTGATCTTGGTCCCTTTCTGAGACCAAATGGACCTGATATAAATATAGTCAGCGGTTTTGTTCCAGGCTTTAAATCAACTCTATGAAAAGTGTTTGCTGATCTAAATCCTATGTAGCCTGGTGATCTCCAATATTTTCCACTTTTGAGTGTCTCCCAATATCCATCTCTCAAAATTATAGTTATAAAAGGAAATAAATGGTTATGAACACCCTCTCCGTGATCATCATCGAGCATTTCATGAATTAGTATATTAAAAGGAAACCATCTTGGTCTATTCCTAAATAAAACGTAATATCTGTTCATCCATGGTTTGGCTTCATTATACTTAGGATGTGATGGCCCTCTATCAAAAACAACTTTTTTTCTACCTAATTTATCCAGAATTTTTAACAACATATTAATTTAATTTAATAACAGAGTTATTTTTTACCACAAATAAACTCTGTTTTAAAATAATTGGTCTTGAAATTTTTTCACTATCTATTTTTATTATTGATTGTGTCTTTCCAGTTTCAACGTCTACGATTAATAATCGTCCTGTTGATGTGCTCAAATATAATTTTTTACTACCTAAAACAAATCCTGTTGGTTTAATTTTTTTCCTCTTCTTTATTTTAAATTTATCAAATAAATCTGTGCTTCTGATTATTTTTCCACTCTTAAAATCTATTACTATTAAAAAACCTTCTTCACTAACTGTAAAAATAAAATCATTTACAATAGATGGCCGTAGACTGGAGTTAACAACTTGTTTCCAATTTAGGATCCCAGTTGAAGCATCTAATGAAAAAAACTCATTCATATTATTGGAAAAAAATACTGAATTATCTTCTAAAACCATGTCTGAAATTTTTAAAAACATTGCATCTTCATAAATGGATTTACTTTGTGTTGGTAATTGCCACAACAATCTTCCTGATAGTGTATCCAACGCAGTTACGTCACCAAGAGTATTAATAAAAATAACTTTGTTTTCTTTTATTATAATTGACATTTTTTTTTGTGATTTGATTAAAGGTTTTTCTGTTTTATAGCTCCACAATTTGTTGCCATTTTTTATAGAAAAACAACTGAGGATATTACTATCATCTACTATAAAAAATTTATCATCTAATATTTTAATTTGTGAATTAAAAGGTGAATTATTTTTACCTGACCAAATTTTATCACCTGTTTTCAAATCAATTGAATAATAGTTTGCTAATGTATCAGCCACTATAAGTATATTTTTGTTATTCGAAAAAAAAAGAACGGGATTTTTTTTTCTTTCAGATTTTGAATAATAATTTTTTTTCCATTGTAATTTAGAGTTTTCTTTAAAATTTAAAATTGTTCCCTTATTGTCAAAAAATATTAAATTATTATCATATGAAATTATCTCTGGTTCATATTGATTAAAATACTCAATTTTTGAATAATTATATTTTGAAATTTTCTTTAGTTTACCATCGTAATTAGTAGCCCCATTATTATTTGTCATTTTATAATAATTTATGTTTTTCTTTTTTGCATTATCTATTTTAATTTTAATATTTGAATTAATTTCTTTTGTTAAAACATTTTTTTTTGGATCTATCTCTATGACATTCAATGAATTTTCATATTCAATTTTCTTATTCTTTGTCCAAAGAGTAGAGTTTGGGTTTAAGGAGCACGAACTTAAAATCAAAAGTATGACTAATTTAAATATTTTATCCACTAAAGTACCTGTTAATCATTTTTTGAGCCTCAGCTTTGATACTTGGATTTGAATTTTCTAATTCTATTATTTGGATTAAAAATTCTTTTGACTTTTCTTTTTCGTTTTTTGATAAAAAATATTCAGACATTAAGTATAACGAATGAGACTTCCAAATGCTTTCTGAATTTAATATAGGTTTTAAAATTTTCAGTAAATTATTTTCGCTTGAGCTATCAGAGTTATAAAGAGCTTTTTTATAAATTATTAAATTTTTTATTTCATTTTCTAATTTTATTTCATTAATAATTAATTCAAAAAAACTGTTGATTTGATCCCTGTTATTAATAATTTTGTTATCAATTAAAAAATTGAGTGCTAAAGGAGAATAGGTTTTATCCTTTTCATTAATAATATTTATTAAATCTTCCGAAATTTTTTTACTATTATTCTTCTCGTATAGTTGTGTAATTTCATTATATTTACTCGCTATTTTTAATTGATTTTTAGTTTTTAATTCTAATAATATAAAAATTGATATTGTGGCTAATATAGTAATTGAACATAATCCAATTAAAATTTTTTTGTTATTCAAAATGAAATTTTTAAATTTCTCTTTTCTCGTATTTTGATTAATTAACTGTATTTCTTCATCCATGTTTACATCATGTTTCTTAATACAAATTGTAAAATGCCACCATTCTTATAATATTCCAATTCGTTCTTTGTATCTATTCTGCATAAAGTCTTTATTCTTTTGATATCTCCAGATAAATATTTTATTTCAACATCTATTTTATCAGATGGATTTATGCCTTTCTCTATTTTTAATACCGTCACTAGTTCAGAGCCCTCAAATTTTAATTTTTTTCTATCCATACCCTCAATAAATTGTAATGGTAAGATTCCCATTCCAATTAAATTTGATCTATGAATACGCTCAAAACTTTCGGCAATAACTACTTTAACTCCTAATAATTTAGTTCCTTTTGCAGCCCAATCTCTTGAGGATCCAGTCCCATATTCTTTTCCACCAATTACTACTAAATCTGTACCTCTTTTTTTATACTCAACCACCGCATCATAAACTGGCACAATTTTTCCTTCAGGATGTAGTTTTGTAAAACCTCCTTCTGTGCCTGGAGCCATCTCATTTCTAATTCTAATATTTGCAAATGTTCCTCTCATCATAACTTCATGATTACCTCTTCTTGATCCATAAGAATTGTAATCTTTTGGAAGCACTTGATGTTTCATAAAATATTCTCCAGTTGGGCTTTCTTTTTGGATTGAGCCAGCAGGTGAAATATGATCTGTAGTTACCATATCTCCTAAAATTAGGAGTGGTCTTGCGTCTTTAATCTCTTTAAATCCCTCTGGCTCGTCAGATAATTGATCAAAGAAAGGAGGTCTTTTTACATAAGTAGAACTCTCATCCCAATTATAAATACTAGTTTTTTCAGTTTTAATTTTTTGCCATTGAACTGGTCCCTCCAATACATTTGAATATCTTTTAATGAACATGTTTGCATTTAAAGAGTCTGCAAGTGTGGTCTCAATTTCTTTATTTGATGGCCATATGTCTTTTAAATAAATATCTTTTCCATTTTTATCTTTTCCAAGTGGATCCTTATATAAATCAATTTCCATATGACCTGCTAATGCGTAAGCAACAACTAAAGGTGGTGATGCTAAATAGTTTGCTTTAATGTGTGGTGATATTCGTCCCTCAAAGTTTCTATTACCAGATAACACTGAAACAGCGTAGATACTTTCTTTTTCAATTGCTGATACAATATTTTCTTTTAAAGGACCAGAATTTCCAATGCATGTAGTACAACCATACCCTACTAAATTAAAGCCAAGCATATCAAGGTACTTATTTAATCCAGCTTTTTCTAAATAATCTGTTACTACCTGAGAACCAGGTGCTAATGATGTTTTCACCCAGGGTTTAGTTTTCAAACCAAGTTCTATTGCTTTTTTTGCAAGCAAACCAGCTCCTATCAAAACATTTGGGTTAGAAGTATTAGTACAAGAGGTAATTGCTGCAATAAGAATTGATCCATCTTTAATTTCAAAATCAGTACCGTTTACTTTTGAAACATTATTTTTATTTCTTTTTGTTGTTTCTTTGAATACCTTTCTAAAGTTTGATGCTGCATCCGTTAGCAACACTTTATCTTGTGGTCTTTTAGGTCCAGAGATCGTTGGAACCACTGTAGACATATCTAAAGAAATTTTATCAGTAAACTTGATATTGTCGCTTGACCATAATCCCTGCTCTTTTGCATATTTTTCTACAATCTTAACTGTCTGTTCATCCCTGCCAGAAAACCTTAAATATCTTAACGTTTCATCATCAATTGGAAAAAAACCACATGTTGCTCCATACTCAGGCGCCATATTTGCTATAGTTGCTCTATCAGCTAAACTTAAATTTTTTAAACCTTCTCCGAAAAATTCTACAAACTTACCAACCACACCTTTGTCTCTCAAAATTTTTACAACTGTAAGAACTAGATCAGTAGCTGTTGTTCCCTCTGGTAATTTATTTTTTACCTCAAAGCCTATTACCTCAGGAATTAACATTGATATTGGTTGTCCTAACATTCCTGCTTCTGCCTCAATACCACCTACTCCCCAACCTAAAACCGATAAACCATTTACCATGGTGGTATGACTATCAGTGCCAACTAAAGTATCTGGAAACAAATACGTTTTTCCACCAGAACTTTCTGACCAAACTACTTTTGATAAATATTCTAAATTTACTTGATGACAAATACCAGTACCCGGTGGAACGATTCTAAAATTATCAAATGCTTGCTGACCCCACTTTAAAAAAGAATATCTTTCTCCGTTTCTTTTAAATTCAATATCTACATTTTTTTCAAATGAATCTTTTTTTGCAGATTGATCAACTTGAACAGAATGATCAATTACTAAATCTACGGCTGATAATGGATTGATTTTTTTGGGGTCTTTATTTTTTTCTTTTACCGCCTCCCTCATTGCAGCCAAATCTGCTACTGCTGGTATTCCTGTATAATCTTGAAGTAAAACTCTTGCTGGTCTATATGCAATTTCAGTAGCAGACTTTCTATCTACTAACCATTTTTGAATTGATTCGATTTGTTTCTTGCTTACACTTAAACCATCTTCATATCTTAATAAATTTTCTAACAAAACTTTTAATGACTTTGGTAGGTATGAGATACCATCAAGACCATTATTTTCTGCTTTTGATAAAGAGTAAAAATTAAAACTTTTATCATCTATATCAATGGTATCTAATGAGTTATATGAATTTTTATTTCCTGGTTTCATAAAATTGCTATCTTATAGAATATTTAGTTCAAATTATGAATTAAATTATAAATAAAATGTAGCTATACAAGCTACTAAAAGTGTAGACATAGCATAATTAAATCTTTTTATAAATTTCTCATTTGTCGCGAATCTTCTTAAAAATTTGCCTATTAATGTCCAAAAATTAATACTTATTATCGCAAATAGAAATGCAACGCCTATTACCCAAAGAGAGTATAACATAAAGTTTTGTCCTCTCTCAACATATGTCGATATCATAATAACAGCAACTATATAAGATTTAGGATTTATGAATTGAAAAAAAAAAGTTTCTATAAATTTAACAGGATTATCATTTTTATTATTTGGATTATTTTTTGAAAAGGAAATTTTATAAGCTAAATATAAAAGAAATATAGAGCCAGCATACTTTAATATTTCTTGAAGTATGGGTAGTTTTTGGAAAATATTAATAAGACCGAAATTCATTATTGTTACTAAAATAGTAAAACCAAAAATTACACCTAACATATGAGGGACAGTTTTTATTATTCCAAAATTAAAACCTGAGTAAGAAGCTACAACATTATTCGGTCCCGGTGAGCAACTTGTTGCAAACATGAACAAACAAAGTGAAATTATTTCTGGGTGCATATTTAATTATGCAATCGGTAAACCGTT
>CACNFE010000006.1 GCA_902619595.1 uncultured Pelagibacteraceae bacterium | reverse complement strand
CTGGATTAGACTTTTATTATAATAATAGTGACAAAGATATACAAATTGAGAGTTTTCAAAATCATATCGAGGCTGCTTCCTCTCTAAAAATTCCTATTATTGTGCACTCAAGAAGTGCAGAAAATGAAACTTATGAAATTTTAAAAAAGAACTATAATAAAGATCTTAAAATTTTAATGCATTGTTTCACAGGATCATCAGCATTTGCGGAGCAATTAATGCCATTAAAAGCCTATTTTTCTGCTAGTGGAATAATTACATTCAAAAATTCATTAGAATTACAAGAAACTTTTTGTAAAATTCCCAATGAAAAATTATTAATAGAGACGGATAGTCCTTTTTTATCACCCGTTCCTAATAGGGGTAAAAAAAATGAGCCATCTTTTATTAAATTTACCGCTGAAAAACTAGCTCAATTAAAGAATATGAAAACTTCAGATTTAATAAAAGTGACAACTGAGAATTTTAATAATTTATTTTTTAATTAAAAATGAAATTTATTATTTTAGGTTGTGGTAGTTCAATGGGTGTACCACGTGCAGATGGCTTTTATGGAAATTGTGATCCTAAAAATAAAAAAAACTATAGAACAAGATGTTCTGCAATAGTTTTAAGTAAAAACATAAATATTCTATTTGATTCTTCTCCAGATCTTAGGACCCAATTGATTAATAATAAAATTAAATCTATTGATAAAGTATTCTATTCTCATATGCACGCTGACCAAACACACGGTATAAATGATCTGCGTGTATTTTTTATAAAGAACAAAAAACCAATTGATGTCTATGCTGATGATGCTACAAGAAAATATCTTCTTAAAAATTTTTCTTATTGTTTTAAATCCAGTTCTAAAGAATATCCATCAATTTTAAAATTAAATAGAGTTAAAAAAGTTTTTAAAATGAATTATTCTAGCGAAAAGATAAGTATAAGATCCATTAAAGTAGAACACGGAAATGTTAATAGTATATGTTATATAATTAATAAAAAATTAGCATATATAAGTGATGTTAGTAAAATTTATAAGAAAGATTATAAATATTTCAAAAATCTAAAATATTTAATTATTGATTGTTTGTGGTATCGAAACCATCCATCTCATTTAAACCTTGATCAATCTTTGGAGTTTATAAAAAAATTCTCACCAAAAAAAGCAGTTTTAACAAATTTGCATTCAGATTTAGATTATAAACAACTTAAAAAGAAACTTAATAAAAATGTTACACCAGCATATGATGGGATGAGTTTAAATTTATAATAAACTCTCTATTTTTGAAGTAACCTTATTTGACATAGGGTTAGTAAAGGATGCAAACGTATCCTCTATTTTTCCTTTTTTATTTATTAAAATTTTATGAAAATTCCATTTTGGTACAGCAGATTTTCCATAATTTTTTTTTGCCCATTTAAAGATTTCGTGTGCATCTTCACCCTTAACTTCAGTTATTTTCGTCATAGGAAAATTAATATTAAAGTTTACCTCACAAAAATCTTTAACATCTTTTTCATTGCTTTTCTCTTGATTAAAGCTATTTGAGGGTACGCCTAAAACAATAAGACCTTCTTCTTTATATTTTTGCCACAATTTTTGTAAATCAGAATACTGTTTAGTAAAACCACAATAACTTGCTGTATTTGTTATAAGTACGACTTTATTTTGAAATTCATTTAAATCAATTACTTCTCCAGTTATACTTTCGATTTTAAAATCATATAATACTTTATCGTAGTTTTCTGAGAAGCCTTTATTACTGAAAAACATAAATATAATTAAAATAGTAAAAACTTTTAATTTCATACAGTTATATTATTTATTTGGTGTAAGTAATATCAGAAAGTATCCAGCTAAAGTGGATAATAGTGACCCAGTTAAAACTCCAATTTTAACACCGTCCATGTATTGCATATTTTCAACAAAAGCTAAATTACCAACGAATAAACTCATGGTGAAACCTATTCCTGTTAAAATACCAACACCATAAAAATTAAACCAGTTTGAATTGTTTGGCATTTGAGCAATTTTTAATTTTATTGAAACATATGAAAAAACAAATACTCCTAATTGTTTACCGACAAATAAACCTAAAACAATTCCTAAGGGTACCTTATCCATCAACGATGAAAAAGATAAGCCTTCTAATGAGACACCTGCATTAGCAAATGCAAATAACGGCATTATACCAAAAGCAACATAGGGACTTATTGCGTGTTCAATTTTTAAAAGTAAAGAAAAATCTTTTTCTTTTTTTCTATGTGGAATTGTCATTGCTAAAAGTACGCCCGCTATTGTTGCATGAATTCCAGAATTGTGAGTAAAGTCCCATAGCGCTAAACCAACTATTAGGTATGGTAAAAATTTCTTTATGTTAAATTTATTAATTAATAATAATAAAATAAAAGCAATAGACATTAAAGATAGATAAACAATATTTAGATCACCAGAATAAAATATAGCAATTATTAAAATAGCACCTAAGTCATCAATAATAGCTAGAGCAGTTAAAAAAACTTTAAGGGATATAGGTACTCTTTTTCCAAGTAATGACAAAACTCCTAAAGAGAAAGCGATATCAGTTGCAGATGGAATTGCCCAACCGTTCAAAGTTTCCGGGTCTCCAAAATTTATAATAACGTAAAATAGGGCAGGTACAACCATTCCCCCGATTGCAGCAATTATTGGTAACAATGCTTGTTTAAAATTAGAAAGCTCGCCTTGTAAAAATTCTCTTTTAATTTCAAGTGTAACAAAAAAGAAAAAGATGGCCATTAAAGCATCATTAATCCAATGCAATATACTTAGCTTCAAACCAATTTCATTAAATCCAATAAATAAATATTTTTCTAAAGTTGAAAAATACAAATCAGCATATGAAGAGTTACTGATAATTAAAGCAAATATTGCGCTGAATAATAAAACTAGCCCGCTAGCTGCTTCTAGTTTAAAGAACCATTTGAATGGTTTTGAGATATAATTTATCATTACTTTATTAAATCTATTGTAAATAAATAGAAATCTTTAAGAGTTTCATAGAAATTTTCAAGCAAAAATTCAAAACCAGGAACAAAATTATTTATTTGAATTTTAAAGGTATCTAAAAATATTATTAATGCAGCAAAACTAATCAATGTAATTAAAAGTAAATTTAAAATTGGTAAGTTAATTTTTTTTAAATTTTCTACTTTTGAATTATTTTTCTCTGCTTCAATTATAATATCTTCGGTTTCTTTGGGTATTTTGTTAGTTTTTGTTTTTGTAGATATTCTTTCAATTTTTTTTTTTACTTCAATAGTCTTTTTGAAAAACCATTTACGATCACATGAACCACACTGTAATAATTTTCCTTTTTCCGGTATTAATTTGTCGTCAATTTCAAATTGTTTCTTTTTACAAGGGCATGTAATTATCATACTTATTTATATAGCAGATTTTATTTAAAATTCTTCAAATTTGCTATTATTTATCCTTTGAAATTCACATTATCTACTATATTAGTATTCATCTCGGGGCGTAGCGCAGTCTGGTAGCGCATCTGGTTTGGGACCAGAGGGTCGCAGGTTCAAATCCTGCCGCCCCGACCATTTAATTATGAATAAAGTAAAAATTTATAAACCTGCTAAAACATCCATGCAATCTGGGTTAGGAAAAAGCAAAAGTTGGATATTGGAATTTGTGTCAAAAAAAAGTGGAGTAAATCCATTAATGGGGTGGGAAAGCTCAACCCATACACTTTCTGAAGTAAAGTTAGAATTTACCAATAAAGAAAATGCTATTAAATATGCAAAGAAAAACAAATTAGATTATGAGGTAATTGAGCCGAAAATAAAAAAAATTACCAAAAAATCTTACTCTGATAATTTTATTAAATAATGTTTAAGTTTTTTACTGATAAAAGATGGTTTGCTTGGAGCATAGGCGGAACACTCCTCATTTTATTTGCCACTTGGTATCAAGTTTCTTTAGACGTTAGAATAAATGAATGGTTTGGTGAATTTTATGATACCTTACAAAAGGCTTTGGCTGAACCAGGTGCTGTTTCTGAAAAAGAGTTTATTGCCTACTTATTTACATTTGCAAAAATTGCTGCAGTTTATATTCTGGTTGTAATTTTTAGTGATTATTTTACAAGCCATTGGACTTTTAGATGGAGAACCGCAATGGCAGGTTTTTATCATGACGCTTGGGATAAAGCATCCTCTATAGAGGGAGCTTCGCAACGAGTTCAAGAGGATACATTAAAATTTGCAAGAATAATGGAGGGTTTAGGTGCTGAATTGTTGCGTAGCTTAATGACCTTGATAGCTTTTACTCCAATATTGTGGGAGCTTTCAAAAAGTATAACTGTGCTCCCTTGGATTGGTGAAGTTGAACATGCTTTAGTATGGGTTGCAATTATATCAGCATTGGGTGGTACAGTGCTTTTAGCATCAGTTGGAATCAAACTGCCTGGAATTGAATACGATATTCAAAAAGAGGAGGCTGCATATAGAAAAGAATTAGTTTTAGGTGAAGACTTTAAAGAGAATGCGAAACCACAAAAAATAACAGATCTTTATGGTGGTGTTAGAAAAATACATTACAAAATGTATTTTCATTATTTATATTTTAACGCTGTAAAGTGGAGCTACCTTCAGGGTATGGTAATTGTTCCATATTTAGCTTTAGCTCCAACAATTGTAACAGGTGCTATTACATTAGGATTTGTTCAACAAATTATAAGAGCCTTTGGACGTGTTGAAACATCATTACAATATTTAGTTAGAAGTTGGCCAATTATAGTAGAATTAATTTCTGTTTGGAAAAGACTTAATGAGTTTGAGGCTAAATTAAAAGCTCAAAATAAAATTGAAACACAAGCTCAATGAGTTTAGACGAAAAATATATAAATCTATTCGCAAAAATTACCTCAAGAGCAGCAATTTCAACAATTCCTTATTTGGGTAAAAAAGATAAAGAAGCTGCTGACAAAGCAGCCGTAGATAATATGAGAAGTGAACTTAATAAAATTAACATGAGAGGTACAATAGTGATTGGTGAGGGTGAGTTAGATGAAGCACCAATGTTATATATAGGTGAAAAATTAGGAAATGGTAAAGGTCCAGATTTAGATATAGCTGTTGATCCACTTGAAGGCACAAATTTTGCTGCTAATAATTTGCCCGGCGCTTTATCTGTAATTGCTGTTTCTCAGGCCAATAATTTGTTTCATGCACCTGAAACATATATGGATAAAATTGCTATAAATACAAACCAAAAAGGAATTGTAGATATCGACTTTGATACGGAAAAAAATATTAAAAATTTAGCTGAATTCTTAAATAAAGACATAAAACAATTGACAGCTTGTATTTTAGATAGGCCAAGACATAAAAAAATAATTGATAAATTAAAAGAACTAAAAGTTAAAATAAAACTTATTAGTGATGGTGATGTCTCAGGTGCGTTGCTTGTGTCTAACAAAAAATACAAAGTCGATATATTTTTGGGTATTGGCGGTGGTCCCGAGGGTGTTCTGGCTGCTGCAGCGTTAGACTCGATTGGATGTTATTTTCAGGGTAAGTTTTTATTTGATACTGAAGAAAGTATCAACAGAGCTAAAACTATGGGTATTACAGATATTAGTAAAAAATATGAGATAAAAGATATTATTAAAGGAGACTCGATATTTTGTGCAACCGGTATAACATCTGGTGATCTTGTCAATGGAGTTAAAAGAAAAGGAAATAAGTATATTACTGAAACCTTAATTACTCATAAAAGCTCAAATTTAAATAAAATATTAGTTCAAGAGGACACTATAAAAACTTGATTAAGATATCTTTATACAATAAAAGATCGGAGTTTGGTCCCTTCGTCTATCGGTTAGGACACATGGTTTTCATCCATGAAAGAGGGGTTCGATTCCCCTAGGGACCGCCAAAATGCATTATTTTGTTTATATAATTGCTACAAAAGTCAAAAATAAAACAATTTCTTATGTAGGATATACATCAAATTTATCTAAGAGATTAGATGATCATAATACTGGAAAAGGAGCTAAATTTACAAGAGGCAAAAAATGGGAAATTATATTTAATAGAAAATATAAGACCAAAGTAAGAGCAATGCAGGAAGAATATAAATTAAAAAAAAACTACTCGTTGAGAAATAAAATAAAAAAAAAATTTTTTAATAATGTTAAAATTTAAAAAAATAAAAGGAAATTTAATTCATTCGACTGCTGTTATAAATTGGAGTAAACTTATAATTGGAAAAGGAAATATAATAGGTCCATATGTTGTTATTGGCAATAAAGCACAATGGAAAAACAAAAAGAATTCTGGAAAAATTAAAATAGGTAATAAAAATATTTTTAATGAATATGTAAATATTCATTTACCAACAACTTTAAAAAAATTAACATTTATAGGTAATAATAATTACATAATGAATTCTTCAACAATTGATCATGACTGCTATATTGAAGATAATGTAACTTTGAGCAGTGGTGTTACTCTTGGTGGAAATGTTCATATAATGAAATATTCGAATTTAGGTATAAAAACGATTGTTCATCAGAATCAGGTAATTGGATCTTACACAATGGTTGGTATGGGAACCATTGTAACTAAAAAAAAAATAATTAAACCAGGATATATTTATTATGGCAAACCTGCCAAATTAATAAAGAAAAATAATTTTATTATTAAAAAACTTAAAATACATAAGAATAATCTGATAAAAGAAACACAAAGATACAAAAAGATTAAGAAAGAAATATGAAAGATATTGCAATATTGCTTCCTTATAAAGAAAACTTCACAGAAAGTAATGCTGGTGCTGCATCTATTTGGGTAAAAGATTATTTAAACAGAAGTAAATTAAAAAAAAGATCAATTGTTTATGGTAATCTTGAAGATAACTCCAAACCATTACTAAACAATTTTAAAAATCTCAAGATAGGAAGAGCTTTTGTTAAAAAGAATATATCCTATACAGATAAATTATACAGAGAATATCTTAAATATCGTTTTAAGATTATTGAAATACACAATAGACCTGAGTCACTTCTTTATCTAATCAAAAAAAAAGTTAAAGCTAAACTAATCTTTGTATACCATAATAATCCCCAAGACTTACGTTCATCATCATCTATTAAAGAAAGAATATTTATCGCAGAAAATACAGATCAAATTTATTTTGTAAGTGGATGGGTTAAGAATAAATTTTTTGAAAATTTACCATATAGTCATAGAAATAATTGTGAAATTTTATATCCAGCTATAAACCCTATCAAAAAGTTTCCTAAAAAACAAAAAGTAATTATCTTCACAGGAAAACTTAATTCATCCAAAGGTTTTGATATTTATGGAAAGTCAGTTACTAAAATTTTAGATAGATTTAAAAAATGGAAAGCTATGGCTATTGGTAATGAACCAAGAGAAAAATTTAATTTTAAACACGATCGATTAAAAATTTTAGATTGGGTAAATCATAGAAAAATTTTAAATTATTATAAAAACGCATCAATTTCTGTAGTTCCATCAAGATGGCAAGAACCATTTGGAAGAACTGCTATGGAGTCTGCTGCTTTTGGCTGTGCAACAATAACATCAAAAAAAGGTGGTCTTCCAGAAACTTTTGAAAATTCATTATTTATCAATAAAATAAATGAACATGAGTTATACAATATCATAAAGAAGCTTATTATAAATGTTGGTTATAGAAAAAAAATCCAAAAAATTAATTGGAAAAATGTAAAACATAAACTTTCTGATCATGTTAGTAAAATTGATAGTTTAAAGAACTTTTATTTAAACTCGAATTTTAATTTTAATAAAGGTGCAAAATTAAAAATTTTACATATTTCTACATTTGATGAGAGAAGTGATCACAGACTATTTAATATATCTATAGCAAATAAAATCAGTAAAGGTTTTATTAGAAATGATCATGATGTAATTAATTTTAGCTATAGAAACTATTTAACTAAAAATTTAGTTACAAAAAATAATAGTTATATTAACGATAAAATAACAAATATAACTGAAAATTATCGTCCAAATCTAATAGTGCTTGGGCATAATAATATTTTAGAAAATAAAACATTATACAACATAAAATCAAAATATAATTCAAAAATAATTTTATGGTATGAGGATGCGCTCGGTCAAAAAGGAGAAGGACCAAATTGGAAAAATAATTTAAATTTAATTGAAAATAATCATCATTTAATAGATCAATATTTTCTAACTACACACCCAGATGAAATAAAGACAAAAATACAAAATAAAAAGTTAAACTATTTACCAATTCCTGTAGATCCAAATATCGAAAATCTCAAAATTTATGATTATAAAAATAGATATAAAGATTTATTTTTTGCACTTAGTCATGGTGTCAATTTTGGAAAACTTAAAAAGGGAAAAAGTGATGAAAGAGAAAGCTTCATTAGTAATCTGATGCAATTATTTCCAAATTTAAAATATAATATTTTAGGTATTTCAAATGAATTACCAAAATGGAATTATAATTTCTATAATGAATTAGCTAAATGTAAAATGTCTTTAAACCTAAGTAGGGGAAAACCTTTAAAATATACTTCAAGCAATAGAATTGCAGCGCTAATAGGAAACGGAATATTTACTTTTATTGATATCAATACAAAATTTAACGATTTTTTTGATGACAATGAAGTTGGATTTTATAAAAATGTAAATGAATTAGGTACTAAAATAGAATATTTACTAAAGTACCCAAAAAAAATTAATGAGTACGGTAGAAGGGGTAAAGAAAAATATTTCAAATTATTTAATAATAAAATAATTACAAAAAAGATAATCGAGAAAACTTTTTAAACAACTTTTTTTAAAGTTTTTAAAATTTTTAATGCAAAAACAATATCAGTTATAGGTCTTTCATTTTTTTTTATACATTTAAAAAAATAATTTATTTCATCATATAAACTATCGTTCTGCTTAACTTTAGGTGAAAAATTTTTTCCAAGATAAATCTTAGCCTTCCTATTAAAAAATTTATCATCAAAATAAGATATATTTGGATATTGTGCATATTTATTATATATTTTAATTTTATTATCAGTTTCCATTTCGTTAAAAAGTAACATTTTTTTTTTTGTTATAATTGTGATCCGTCTAATCTTATCTGGATTAAGCCAGCTGTTGTTAATATCGATAAAAAAATTTTTAAATTTAAAACTTAAATTAGATATGTCAGCAATCTTCCTCTTTAATATAGAATAGCTCGAATTTTTAATTAATTCAGGTAATTTATTAAATATGTATAAAAAAATACTTAAATCATGAGAAGAAAGATCATAAGCAGCATTTACATCACTACGTATCGGACCTAAATTTTGTCTTTGAAATTTCATATATAAAATTTTTCCATTTTTATTTGACGAAACATATTTTTTAATAAATTTAATATTATTATTAAATAGGTAGATGTAACCAAACATTAATATTTTTTTGTGATTTAGTTTTTTAATTTTTTTTAAATCTGAGTAACTTTTTAAACCTGGTTTTTCAATAAATATATTTTTATTACTTTTGATGCATAATTTTAAAAGTTTATAATTTTTATCAGGAGGAGTTGCCAAAATAACATTTTGTATGCTTTCGTCATTAAGAATTGTTTTTAATTTTTTAACAATAATGAATTTATTTAGGTACCTTTTTTTTAAAATCACTGAATTTGAATGCTTTTCATCATAAATTATTATTTTATTTTTTTTTATTTTTGAAAGAACTTTAGCTATATTTGTGCCCCAATAACCACATCCAATTAGGGCTGTATCATAATTTATTGTATCAATATTCATTATTTTGTATTAAGTAATTATAATTTAGAAATGCAGTTTTCAATAATAATACCCACATTTGAAAATCATAAATATCTTAAAACATCGATTAATTCTATTAAAAAGAATTCAAAATTTAATCATGAAATTATTGTTCATATAAATGGGGAAGATAAAGAAACCGAAAATTTTTTAACAAATTCAAACATAAAATGCACTAAAACTAAAACCAATATTGGTTTATGTAGTGGCGTAAATATAGCAGCCAGTAAATCCAAATATGATTTAATAGTTTATGCTCATGATGATATGTATTTTTGTCCAGATTGGGACACCCATTTAATTAATGAGATAAATTTAATAAAACATCAAAAATTTTATTTTTCATCGACGCAAATTTCGCCTTCAAAACCACTAAAAGGATCAATAACAAACCATATTTCATTTGATTGTGGTGAAGATATTGAAAGCTTTAATGAGGAAAAATTAATTAAAAACTACAAAAATTTAGAATTTCATGATCTACAAGGTTCACACTGGGCACCTCATATCATGACACGTGAAATGTGGTCTCAAATTGGGGGTTTTAGTGAGGAATTTAACCCAGGATTTGGATCTGATCCTGATCTAAATATGAAAATGTGGAAAAAAGGTGTAAGAATTTTCAAAGGAGTTAACAAATCTCGAGTTTATCATTTTGGCTCACAAACTACGAGAAAAAATAAAGATATAATTAGAAATAATGCAAATAATACTTTTTTATTGAAGTGGGGGATTTCAATTGAATTTTTTGTCAGGTTTTATCTAAATAGAGGATTGAAATATATTAAGCCACTTGATGAATTTAAATTATCGGTAAATAATATTATTCCTTATATTTTATGTAAATTTAAATTTTTATTAATTAAATTGTTTTACAAAAATGGAAAAAACTAAAAAAAAATTAATTGTAAGAATAGCTGAAGGTCTCGGTAATCAATTATTTATGTATGCAAATGGATTCGCTTTATCAAAAAAATACAATTGTGACTTATATATAGATGATACCTCGGGCTATTTTAAAAAAAAAAATAAAAATAGAAATTATGAGTTAGATAATTTTTTAATTGAGTCTTATATTGCGGATAATAATCTTAAATACGATACATATATTAGAGATATTCAAAGAAAAATTAAAAAAAAATTAGATTTTTTTGGAAAAAAGAAATTCCTTATTGAATCAAAAAATAATACAAAAAAAACTGCCTTTAATAAGATAGACCTTAAAAATTATTCAGATAAAATTTTTATTGAAGGTCATTATGAGTCTGAAAAATATTTTATTGATTATAAGAAAGAAATTATTCAATTTTTTAAGATAAAAAAAGAAAAAGTTGATATAAATAATAGATACAAAGAAGATATTGATAATTCAAATTCAGTATCAATTTGTATTAGACAGAATAGATATTCGGAAGGAAAACATAAGGACCAAAATAAATCCAATAAATTCACTAAGGATACAATAGATTATATTTACAAATCAATTGAACATATAAAAAAAAATGTTGAGAAACCAAAATTCTTTATATGGTCTAATGATTTATCCAATCTAAGTGGTTATTTTAATCAGGATGAGTGTATATTTATTGATAACAAACAAAATAAATCTATAAACGATTTTTATTTATTTAATTTTTGTAAGCATTTCATTGTTGGTCCTACGTCTTTTCATTGGTGGGGGGCTTGGTTGAATGAAAATCCAAATAAAATTTGTATTAGACCTTTAAATTTAAATCCATCCAATAATATTGATTTTTGGCCTGAAAATTGGGTCTCAATTTAAATTTTTATTTTGTTAAGTGCATTATTTTTAAATATATTTGCCTCTCTAATATATCTTCTAACCATTTGTGTTGTTTTATGACCTGTCATAGCCATTATGCTTCGCTCATCAGCTCCTGAATCTGCAGCTACTGTTGCAAAACCCGACCTTAAACTATGACCTGAAAAATTTTTGTTTTCGATACCTGCTAACTTTAAATACTCTTTCATTAATAAAACTACAGATTGGTCAGTTAATCTTTTGTCCGTTAATAACAAACCTTTAGAAAATCTTCTAAAAATAGGTCCAGACTTAATTTTAGAAATTTCTAACCATTTTTTTAGATTTGTAACAGGACAGTAAATTTCATTATTGAAGTAGGGTAGTCCTTTGGTCATTCCTTCTCCGAATTGGTCAGTTTTTGACCTTTTAATAGTGATTTTTAGACCCTCAGGAACGAATTCTAAATCCTCATGATCAATTGAAATGAGCTCGGTTCTTCTAAAGCCGCCTCCAAAGCCAATTAAGATTATTGATTTATCTCTAAGTTTTTTTATTTCCTCAGTTTTTTGTTGATTTATTGCATTAACAATTAATTTTAAATGATTGATTAATATAGGTTTTTTACCTTTCTGAATACTTCCTTTGACCCTTCTTATTCCCATTAAATTTTCAACTATGATAGGATGTTTTGTGTCTAGATAATGCCCTTTAAGCCTATGAACCATGCTTATTGAAACTAATCTTCGTCTTAAAGTGCTCATTTTTGAGTTTTTTGAGAGATGGGTTAGGTATAAGGAAACTATTTTTGGCTCTGTTGGTAATGAATTAAATCCATGCTTTGCACAAAAAGCTCCGAAATCTTTAAAGTCAGATTTATAAGCTCTTAAAGTATTATTTGCCTTAGAGTTTTTAAGGTTATTTAAAGTTGCCTCATGAAGCGATTTTATGTCTGTTGTCAGTTCATTCATATAATTACTATTGATAACAATTAATTATCATTAGTAATATATTAAGTGATTTTAAATGTCAATAGTTTAATTTAAAAAATATATGGGTTCAATTGATGGTGAAATACCAGCTTCATTTTTTTTTATAATATCGTTAGGTTTTATATTGTTAAGTTACATTCAATATAAAAAAACAGGAAAAAGTATTGAGACAATATTTTTATCTATTATGGCTATATTATTTGTAATTAGCTATTTTATTCTAATCTTTTATCGTT
Organism: uncultured Pelagibacteraceae bacterium; assembly: GCA_902619595.1. GTDB lineage: Bacteria > Pseudomonadota > Alphaproteobacteria > Pelagibacterales > Pelagibacteraceae > Pelagibacter. The sequence goes on along the minus strand of CACNFE010000006.1, from coordinate 58,450 downwards.
AAATTAAAAAATATGATTAAGTATATAATTCCAGCAATATTAATAGTAATAATCGCATTTATACTTCTTTTTAAATGGCCAGTTGTTGATGAAAAAAATAAAAAAAAAATAAGTCTTACATTATTATTTAGCACAATTTTCTTAATTGTTGCTTTAGTTGCTTTATTAATTGATTAAAATTATCCCCATTATTCCCACCTGTTAAAAACTTAATAAATTCAACAATAAAGTGATACATTCAACCTGCCCTATTTGGTAATGTCAAATGAATTAAGGGGCAACCCTTAACTGGCCGACTGGGGAAAGGCCGAGAGGACCAAGCCCAGGGGGCAGAAAGCTCTACGGAGTAGCGCTAAAATCGTAGGGCGGAAGGCATGGCGGTAGCGCAATCAACGACGTGCCAAAACTACTGTTCTTTGCACCCTAAAAAGTGCAAGGAAACAGGGGTTTTCTTCATGAAAGGTACTAAATTTCAAATTAAAGTCTGGAATTATTTAAAATTGATTCCAAAAGGTTCGGTAAAAACCTATAAACAAGTAGCAATAGCAATAAATAGGCCTAAATCTGCAAGAGCAGTTGCCAATGCCTGCGCAAAGAACCCATATGCACCTAAAATACCTTGTCATAGAGTAATTAGATCTGATGGTAGTCTAGGTGGATATTCAGGTTCTGGTGGCATAAAAACGAAGAAAAAGCTCCTTAAAAATGAGGGTTTTTTGCCAAAAAAGCCTCTATTTTAAACACTTTTTTAATATTAATAAGAAATCATTGGTGTTTTTTAATATTTCACCCTTTAGTTGTACTATAAAACACAAAATGCTTAAATAAGCCCCTCCAATGGCCTTTTAAACGCTATATTCCATATCTGCAATTCTACTTAATTTGACCCATTTTATATTGATAAATTGACCTTCTTAAATTCATTAACTTAAATTTCGATGGATCAAATATAAAAAAATAACTTAATACTTAAATTATTTAAAGTTTTAGAAATATTTTACAAAAATTTTAATTATTTTATCTCGTTTTTTACTTATTTTTTTGTGAAAAATATAATAATTAATTTAAATAATAATTACACATATTTATGATATAAAATTAAAGTAAAATATTAGTATTTAGGTAAGTTTATATTACCTTTTAAATTTTTTAAAATTAATTCTCTTCTAAATACATAATATCCAGAAAGGCATATTACTGTAAGTCCAGTAAATGTATAAACATCCGGAAAATCATTAAATATTAAATATCCCAATATTATGTTTGGAATTATCTCGAAATAGCCAAAAGGAGCTAATTTAGAGGCATCAGCATATCTAAGTGAGTAAATTAAACATATATGTCCTAAACAAGCAAAAATTCCCATTATACCTAACCATATCCATTGATTTATAGTTGGATGTATCCAAACAATTGGAACAAAAAATGATGAAATGAAAGCCCCTACTACACCAGTAAGTAATAATGTTAATAGCGGATTATCTGTTGAATGTAATTTTCTAGTTATTACTAAATATATTCCATAAAAAAATCCAGTACCTAAACCTGCTAAAGTGGCTAAATTAAAATCTAAATATCCTGGTCTAATTACTATTAAACTTCCTAAAAAACCAATAAGAACTGCTGTCCATCTCCTTAATCCTACTTTTTCTTTTAAAAAAAAAGGAGATAATGCTGTCGTTATAAGTGGCGCTACAAATGCTAACGTCAGAGCCTTAGCCATTGAAATAATTGAAATTGAGTAGAAGAAACAAATATTTGCAGAAAATAAAGTCAATCCTCTAATAATTTGCAGTTTTGGATTCTCAGAAAAAGTTAAATTCTTTCTGAAAAAAAAGTACATTAAAGGCAAAGTCCAAAATACTGTGAAAAAATATCTTGCCCAAGTTATTTGAAAAAATGATAGTTCAGATGAAAGATATTTTGCAATAGCATCCATAAATGGCAATAATGCCCAGGCCGAAAGGTTCAAAATTATTGCCTTCATTTAAGAAAAGTATCTTAAAGCAAAATATACTACAATAGGAATAGTTATAAACGACATCACTGTTGATACAACAACAGTGCTGGCCACGCTATCAACAACTTTTTTAGGAGAATAAATTGAACCAACCAAATAATTTAATACTGCACTTGGCATTGAGCATTGTATTAATAGAACTCCAGCAGCAAAGCCTTCTAAATCAAAAAACCAAATCAATCCAATACCAATTAATGGTCCAATAAACATTCTAGTTATTGATGATATTACCGCTTTATTTAAAGAAAAAACCTTCAATCTAGTTAATGCTATACCAAGAGACATTAATATTAAGAAGATAGTTACATACATTAACCACTCCGTTGTATTAATTACAAAAACCGGCATATCAATTTCATAAAATAATACTATAGCTGAAAAAATAATTGCATAAAAAGGAGGATTTTTAATTATTACATCCAAATTAAATTTTCTATCTGCTAAAAAAACACCAACAGTAAAATGCATTAAGATAATTAATGAAGTAATAGAAGCGGACACTCCTAATCCTTGTGATCCATAAGCGAATAAACAAATTGGCAGGCCCATATTTCCAGTATTAGGAAAGATTAAAGGTGGCAATTCCCTTATAATATCTTTTGTATTAATTAAAAAAAGATTAATTATACCAACAATTGAGAAACAAATGATTGCGAGTAAATAGTACCAAAAATAGTCTCTAAATATTTCAAAATTAATTCCAGTTGAAGTAACAGCGTAAATAACCATTGCTGGAGTACCAATATTAGCTGCAAAATTTGTGATAAATTTAGTATCAATTTTTGGGTTTTTTTTACCTAAATAATACCCAATACCAACAACAAAGAATACTGGAAACACTACCTCAAAAAGTTTGATATAGATTTCCATTAAAATAGTCTTATCACTATAGGTTTCTTGATTATATTTTTATTTAATCTAAATGAATTTAGACATTTTTTTGAAAAATATTCCTTTACATTGTGTGTGATGATTATAATTGAAGCTTTCTTCTTAGAATTATCAGGAATTTGTATTAATCTTTGTATCGAAATTTTATATTTTGCTAACTGCCTAGTAATTTGCGATAAAACACCTGGTTTATCTTTGACCTCAAATCTAAGGTAAAGTGAATTAACATAATTGTTTGAATCATAAATTTGTATTTTTTTCCTTTTTTTTGAGGAAATACCAAATGGGTATTTTATATTACCTCTTAGTATTGATAAAAGATCCGACATTAAGGCAGATGAAGTGGGTCCAGGACCAGCACCCTCCCCTTGTAAAACACTCTCACCAACTGGCTTGCCATCTAATATGACAGCATTCATTACACCAGATACATTAGCAATATACGTATTATTTTTGACTAAGCACGGGTGCACTCTTTCAAATAATTTATTATCAATTATTTCAGTTATACCAAGTAATTTTATTCTTAAATTAAGTTGTTCAGCTATATCAAAGTCCTTACTTTCGATATTCTCTATTCCTTCCATAAGGGATTTATTAGATGATATTGTTTTATTAAAAGAAAGTGCTGATAAGATTTTAACCTTGGCCATAGCATCATAACCGTTAAGATCTAATTTTGGATTTCCAGGTTCGGCATAACCTAATTTCTGCGCTTTTTTTAAAACATTTTGGAAACTATCTTTAGTAAATTCCATTTCTGATAATATATAATTACATGTGCCATTTAAAATTCCATAAACTTTTGAAATTTTGTTAGTTGCAAGGCCTTCTTTAATTGTTCTAAGAATAGGTATACCTCCTCCAACAGAAGCTTCGAATTCTAGATTTACTTTATTCTTTTCCGCAATTTCAGATAGTCTGTCACCGTGCTTTGAAATAAGAGCTTTATTTGGTGTAATAACGTGTATTTTTTTATTTAAAGCTTTTTCAACAATAGATTTTGAAATTCCATCAGAAAGACCTATGCACTCAATTAAAATATCAATTTTATTTTTAAAAATATTTAGTGGATTACTATAAAAAATTTTTTTATCAATCTTATATTTCCTCTTCTTATTTTTATTTTTTGCTGAAATAGCTACAATTTTTATTTGTTTGCCTGTTTTTGTTTCAATGTCTTTTTTCTTTATTTTTAATTCATTATAAAGATAAAGACCAACTTGGCCTAATCCAACTATAGCAATATTGTAATTTTTTTTCATTTTAGTTTTCTATATCTGGAAAATCTTTATTGTTATTATAATTTTTTAACATTTCTTTATATTCTTCAATCGTTAAATCATACAAATTATTTTCATTAAAAGAACTTGTATCAACTTTCTTACTAGACATACATGAAGTTAGTAAAAATAAAAGTATTATTAATATTCTCATACAAGTCCCATTTTTTCAGGAAAATTAAATTTCTTATTCATGTTTTGGATAGCTTGACCAGATCCACCTTTTATTAGGTTATCGATGCTTGATAAAATTATGAGTTTATTTTTATATTTTGACTTACATACTGATATTTTACAATAATTAGTATTAATAACATCATTAGTACTTAAATAAGTATTTTTACTCATTATTTTTATGAAATAATCATTTTTATAGAAATTTATAAGTGTTTTATAAATTTTATCTTGAGTAATATTTTTATTCATATCTATATATATTGTTGTTAGGATACCTCTAAACATTGGTGTTAAATGTGGTGTAAAACTAAAATTTATTTTTTTATTAGATGCTAAATTTAATTCGTTTTGAATTTCAGAATTATGTCTATGAAAGCCTACCCCATATGCACTAAGTGACTCATATAAGTTTTTATTTTTAAATTTTTTATGGACACTTCTCCCTGCACCTGAATAACCAGATTTAGAGTCTATAATAATATTTTTCATACTAATCATATTTTTTTTAACAAGCGGGACAAGTGGTAATAAAATTGATGTTGGGTAACATCCTGGACAAGATAAAATTTGAAATTTTTTTAAATTTTTTGAGTTAAGTTCGGGTAATGAATAAATACTTTTTTTAATATTTTTTTGTGCTTTATGTTTTTGTTTATACCATTTAAAGTAGTCTTTAGCACTCAGTCTAAAGTCAGCTGCTAGATCAATTAAAACATTATTTTTATTTAAATTTCTTGATATGATCTGTGATTCACCATTTGGTAATGCGGTAAAGATAAGGTCAACATCTTTTAATTTAGTTTTATCAAATTTAGTTATTTTAGGTAATTTTTTCTTAATAGATCTATCAAAGAAAGAAATTTTCTTTCCAACAGATGAACTTCCACAAAGATATTTAATCTTTACTCTTTTGTGATTTAGTAAGAGTTTAATTAATTGAATACCAATATAACCAGTACAACCTGCTACTAATACATTAAGTTTAGCCATTTTACATTATAACAGTTTAAATTAAAAAAAGTATTATCTTTTAGAGAATTGAAAACTTCGTCTAGCTTTTCTGTGACCGTATTTTTTTCTTTCAACTGCCCTAGAATCTCTTGTGGTTAGCTTTTCTTTTTTAAGTGTAGTCTTCGAGTTTGCATCAAATAATACTAGAGCCTTAGAAATACCATGAACTAAAGCTCCTACTTGACCTGATAATCCACCTCCCTTAACATTACATTTTACATCATATGAAGTGGAAACATTAAGGATTTCGAATGGTCTTAATAATTGCATTTTATGGTTAGCTCTTTTAAAGTAATCTTTATAATCTTTACCATTAATTGAAATATTGCCATTTCCTTTCTTAAGCCAGATTTTAGCTATAGATGTTTTTCTTCTGCCTGTAGCATACTTACTTCCTTCAATATCCATTTTAGATTTTATTGTCTGCGAGTTTGATGCTGTTTCCATTTAATTTTTAATAATATTTTTTCTGTTTAAATTTGATAAATTTAATACAACTGGACTTTGTGATACATGTGGATGGTCGCCTCCTGAATAAATTTTTAATTTTGTAAGCTGTTTTTTTGCTAATGGTCCTTTTGGTAGCATTCTTTTCACTGCTAATTTTAAAATTTCATCAGGTTTATTTTTTTCAGTTAATTTTTCTGGAGTTGTCTCTTTTATACCCCCGGGATAACCTGTATGTTTATAATATTTTTTGTTTTGAAACTTACTTCCAGTAAATTTTATTTTTTCTATATTTTTAACTATTACAAAATCTCCTGTATCCATATGTGGAGTATATGTAGCTTTGTTTTTCCCTCTTAAAATTTTTGATACCACTGTAGCGAGTCTACCGACAACAGCGTTATTAGCATCAATTTCGTACCATTTTGAGGTAATCTCAGATTTTTTTATAAATTTAGTCATGGATGCGGGATTAATACTTATAAAAGTATTGTTTGTCAATTAATAGGTCCTCTAAATTACTACAAAAGTTAAGTAATAAAGCCTTTTTTAGCTATTGCTTCCATAACTTAAACTATAATAAAATTGAATTTCAATAAATTAGGGAGGAAACAAAAATGAGTAAAAATCCAGAAACAATAGCTTTGCATGGTGGTGATTATAGAAGTGATCCATCTACCACTTCTGTAGCAGTACCAATATATAGGACTACATCTTATCAGTTTAAGAATACCGATAATGCTGCGAATTTATTTGCTTTAAAAGAGTTTGGTAACATTTACACAAGGATCATGAATCCAACTAATGATGTACTTGAAAAAAGAGTTGCTGCATTAGAAGGTGGATTAGCATGTGTTACAGTTGGCTCAGGTCAAGCTGCATCTACTTTTGCCATTATGAATGTCTGTCAATCAGGAGATAATTTTATAAGTTCAACAGATTTATACGGTGGAACAGTAAACTTATTTACACACACGCTAAAAAAACTTGGTATTGAATGTAGATATGCCGATCCTTCTGATCCAAAAAACTTTGAAAAATTAATCGATGAAAGAACAAGATGTTTTTATGCTGAAACTCTTCCTAATCCATATTTAAGAGTTTTTCCTATAAAAGAAGTTTCTGATATTGGAAGAAAACATAATATACCATTAATCATGGACAACACAGCGGCTCCTGTAATATGTAAACCAATCGAACATGGTGCGGCAGTAGTAGTTCATTCATTAACTAAATTTATTGGTGGACACGGCACTGTAATTGGTGGTTGTTTGGTTGACGGAGGAAACTTTGACTGGACAGCAGATAAAAAAAGACAACCAATGTTTAATGAACCTGATGCTAGTTATGGTGGTGCTGTATGGGGAGAAGTTGTTCCTCAGTTAACTGGTGCAAATGTAGCTTTTGCGGTAAGAGCCAGAGTATGTTTGCTAAGAGACTTGGGCGCTCCATTAGCTCCAGATAATGCATGGGGAATAATTCAAGGTCTTGAAACAGCTCCATTAAGAATGAAACAACATTGTTCTAATGCTGAAAAAGCGGTAGCTTTTTTAAACAAACATAAAAATGTCGAAAGAGTAATCTATCCAACACTTCATAAGGGAGATATAGCAGCACGGTCTAAAAAATATCTTAAAGGCGGAAATGGTGCTCTTGTTGGTATTGAAGTTAAGGGTGGAGTCGAAGCTGGTAAAAAGTTTATTGAGGCTTTAAAAATGTTTTACCATGTAGCTAATATTGGGGATGCAAGAAGTTTAGCAATACATCCCGCAACTACAACACATAGTCAATTAACACCTGAGGAGCTTCTAGCTGCAGGAGTTACTCCTGGTTATGTAAGATTATCTATAGGTATCGAACATCCAGATGATATAATAGCTGATTTAGATCAAGCACTAAGTGCATCTGGTAAGCCTAACCTGAAAGCGGTAAGTTAGTTTTAAAATTTTTATATAAAATAAGTAAAAAACTACTTACAACTAATATTGATCCTATTTGGTGCAAAGATGCATATATTATTTTTGCACCAGATAATAATGTTACAACTCCTAAAATAATTTGAAAACAAATTGCTAAATCAAAAATCAATAACGGTTTGATTGGCAATCTGCTCTTTATATAAACGTAATTAAAATAAAAAACTAGAAGCATTAAAACATAAGCAATATTTCTATGAATAAATTGAACAATTGAAGGTGTGCTAAATGCCTCTAGGGAAAAAATCAGGTTTGCATTACTATCATTTGGTAAAAAATCTCCATTCATATCGGGCCATGTATTGTAAATTAACCCACCATCTAAACCAGCAAGAAATGCACCTAAAATAATTTGTAAAAATATTAAAATAAAAATTGAAAGAACTAACGAAGATGAAATTTTATTATGAAAACATTTTATCTGTAAATTTTCAAATATATACCATAGAGTAAGAGATAATATCACAAAAGCTAAAGATAAATGTGTTGCAAGTCTATAGTGGCTCACATCTACTCTATCAACTAAACCGCTCTCAACCATGTACCAACCAACAGTTCCCTGCAAACAAACTAAGAAAAATATTGCAGTATATTTGTACATTGAGATATTTTTATTTCTGAATTTAAAAAAAAAGTATATTAATGGTATTATACAGACCAAACCAATAATTCTCCCAAGTAATCTGTGAAAATACTCCCAATAAAAAATAAATTTAAATTCGTTTAATGAAATATCACTATTTAAATAAATAAATTCAGGAATTTTTTTATACTTTTCAAAATATATATTCCATTCGTTTGAATTTATAGGAGGCAAAATACCTTTAAATAATTCCCATTGAGTAATTGATAGACCAGAATCAGTAAGTCTCGTTAATCCGCCTATAGCAATCATAAAGATCAATAATAAATAAATGGTTAATAACCAATATGTAATCGCCTTAGTTTTGATATCACTATTTACAAACATGCTTTATAAATATAATAATTTATCATTCAACCAATTGTATAAATGTCGCCATTAAATAAAAGTAAATTATCAAAAGTAAGGAATAAACTAGATAAACTCGATAATACACTTCTTAATATAATTAAAAAAAGAACTCTTTTAGTCAATGAAGTTCTTAAATTAAAAAAATATAAAAATGAAATAATAGATAAAAAAAGAATATCGTTTATCCTTAAGAAAATAAAAAATAAATCAATTCAGAAAAAGATAGACCCTAAAATCACCAATAGAATTTGGAAAAATATGATTTGGTCGTATATAGACTACGAGAAAAGAAACTTTAAAAAAAAATAAACTATTTGCTATGTGGAGGCAATTTTTTCTCCACAAAAATTTCATGTTTTCTGGTGCTTGGATTATATTTTCTAGCTTTTAACTTAACCTTTGCTTTTTCTCCACCTGCCGGTTTTTTAACATAATAAAAAAAAGGACTATCTGGTTTAGCTTCAGGTACCAATCTTACTTTAACATGTGTTTTTTTTGCCATTAATTTATATCTTTTATTTCTTTTATAATTTTTAAAATTTTAGTTAATTTAAATTTTATATTTTTATCAGGGATACTTATAGATTTTTCTGAGAAATCGTCAATATTTAAAGAAGTATTTTTATTAAGCATTTTTTTCACTCCATTTATAGTGAAACCTTCTTCTTTAAGTAAAAATTTAATTTTTTTTAACATTTCTATACTATTTTGATCATAATATCTTCTTTTTGAATTAAAAACTTTAGGTTTGATTTGTTTAAAATTTTTTTCCCAAAATCGGATAGTATGCGTGCTTAACTTTCCACTTTTTTTATCACGTAAATTCAAGATTTCAGCGACTTCGCTAATAGTTTTATATGCTTTTTCAAGTTTATTGATCGTTTTCATTTATAAAATTTTTAAATTCTTTTGAGGGTTTAAATAAAATTACCTTACGTTCCTTTATCAATTTTTTTTCTTTGGTTTGAAAGTTTATCCCAGGTCTACTTTTTTTTTCTCTAATAATAAATGTTCCAAAATTAGAAATTTTTATTTTTTTATGCTCAATTAAATTTTCAATTATGCTTTCAATTATATCATCAAATAGATTATCAGCTATTTTTTTTGAAAAACCAATCTGCATATAAATGGCATTGATAATATCTTTTTTGGTTAAATTAATTCTCATCAAGCAATATTACTTTTAATTTTAGAGATTAAGTCACCTCTAACGATTTTTTCACAAACAGATAGAGAATTAGAAAAACCTATATAATCAGTAGCACCATGACTTTTTATAACTGGTGAGTCTAAGCCTATAAAAATAGCTCCATTATAAAGTCTTGGATCTAGTCTTTTTTTAAATTTTTTGAAATTAAAATAATTAATTAATCCTGAAAGTTTACCAATAATATTGTTAGTAAAGGTTTTTTTTAGTTCTTTTGTTATAAAATTAGCAGTGCCCTCTGCAGTTTTAAGAGCAATATTCCCGGTAAAACCATCTGAAACTATTACATTTACATCACCTTTCATTAAATTATTACCTTCTATGTAACCTTTAAATTCATAATCTGAACTTTTCATACTGTTCAATTTTTGATATGTTTCTTTTATTACCTCATTTCCCTTCATTTCCTCTGATCCAATATTTAGTAAAGCTACTTTTGCAATTTCATTTGGGTATAAAGATTTAAAAACTGAAGATCCCATTACTGCAAAGTCAATTAGATTTTTATCACTACATTCAATATTAGCTCCAAGATCTAAGACTACACTCATCCCTTTTTCATTTGGCCATAATGCTGAAAGCGCAGGTTTATCTATATTTTCAATCATTTTAAGATTTAATTTAGCAATGACTAATAACGCACCAGTGTTTCCAGCTGATATAATTGCATCAGCTTCTTTATTTTTTACACTTTCTATAGCAAGCCACATACTGGTATCTTTACCCCTTTTAGCAGCCTCTAGTGGAGTATCGGTTCCTTTGACATTATTTTTCGTGTCAAAAATTTCATAAACATCTTTACTCAAACCTGAAGGCAAATTACTTAAAATTTTTTCTTTATCTCCAAAAATTTTATAAAAGATATTCTTAGAATTTTTATTATGGTGAGCTATTCCATCAATAATTTTTTTTGGAGATCCATCTCCACCCATTGCATCAACCGCAATTGTTATGTTTTTAGACATTAAATGTATTATAAATATATTATTCTTTAGGATCTAGAATTTGTCTGCCTTTATACATGCCAGTTTTTAAATCTAAATGGTGAGATAATCTATATTCACCACTTTTTTTGTCTTCAATAACGTTTTTTGGAGAAACACGAATATGGGATCTCCTTTTTCCAGCTCTTGATTTTGTAGTTTTACGTTTTGGTACAGCCATAATTAAAAATTGTTTTTAATTACACCTTTTGTAAAGAAATGAAAAGGTTTTTTTGATAAGAATTTTCTATATTTTTCAAAATAATCAATTAAATATGTTAAATTTCCATCAAAATTAACATAGCTTTTAAATATTTCTTCTTTATCTTTTTCTGAGAAAGCTTCCCACCTTTCAACTTTGTCTAAAATGGAGTGAAAAACATTTAAGTAATTTTTCATTTTTTTATTTATTGATGCATCGCCATAGCCAATTTCACGAATACTTAGCTCTAGTTGGCGAAAAATATAGTCATATATGTTCTGCATTTCATTTTTGCTGATCTCACTTTTGTAATTTTTAATGAAGAAGCCTAAGTGAAATAATAAGATGGTTAAACGATCAGAAAATGTATCATTTTTAGTAAAAATTTCGAATATTTTTTTATTTCTAGAGAAATTTACTAAATTGTTATAAATGTTAATATAATTATTGTTCATGAAATATATATTTATCTTTATATTTATTTTTATTTTAAGTTGCTCAACTAATAAAGTAGTAAAACACCACGGGGTTCATTTTTTAGACAAAAAGCATAAAAATCTTGAAATTAACAATACAAATAGAAATGATATTTTAAAATTACTTGGTGAGCCTTCGACAAAAAGTTCATTTGACACCGACATTTGGATATATATTGAAAGAAAAATATCGACGGGATCAATATACAAACTCGGAAAAGAAAAATTAATAGTTAATAATGTTTTAGTGCTTGAAATAGATGAATTTGGACTTTTAGCCGACAAAAAGTTTTACGATAAAAATACAATGAAGGATATACAATTTGCAACTGCTTCAACAGACTCAGTCTACAGAAAAAGATCATTTGTTTATGATTTTTTATCTAGTATGAGACAAAAAATAAACGAACCAATGAAAAAAAAATAATTATCCAGCAATTACAGCAAGTAAGAGTAATGCAACTATATTAGTTATTTTTATCATCGGGTTTACAGCAGGACCAGCAGTATCTTTGTAAGGATCTCCAACAGTGTCGCCTGTTACTGCAGCTTTATGAGCTTCTGAGCCTTTACCACCATAATTTCCATCTTCAATGTATTTTTTAGCATTATCCCATGCACCACCTCCAGCTGTCATTGATACAGCAACAAATAATCCTGTGATGATTACACCAAGTAACATTGCACCTACTGATGCTAATGCAGCAACTTGTCCACCAATAGCAAAAATTATAAAATATAAAACTATTGGAGATAATACTGGTAACAAAGAAGGTATTATCATTTCTTTAATTGCTGCAACAGTTAACAGATCAACAAGCCTAGCATAGTCAGGTTTTTGTTTTCTTTTCATGATGCCTGGGAATTTTTTAAATTGTCTTCTAACTTCTATAACAACAGCCCCACCTGCTCTTCCAACAGCTTGCATTCCCATTGAACCAAATAAATATGGTAACATACCACCTATTAACAAACCTACGACTACATATGGATTGGATAAATCAAACGTTACAACAATTCCCTCTAATTTAGATCCAGCTTCTTTTGAAAAATGTTTAATATCTTCTGTATAAGCTGCGAAAAGAACTAGAGCGCCTAACCCTGCGGAACCAATGGCATATCCTTTAGTAACTGCTTTAGTAGTGTTACCTACTGCATCTAAAGCATCTGTAGTTTTACGAACGTTATTTGGTAATTTTGACATTTCTGCTATACCACCAGCATTGTCTGTAACTGGTCCATATGCATCCAAGGCAACAACCATTCCTGCTAATGCAAGCATAGTAGTAACTGCTATTGCAATACCATACAGTCCAGCAATATAATTAGTAAGTAATATACCTGATACAATAATAAGTGCTGGTATAGCAGTCGCTTCTAATGAAACTGCAAGACCTTGAATTACATTCGTTCCATGACCAGTTGTTGATGAACTAGCTACACTCTTAACAGGTCTATAATTAGTTCCTGTATAATATTCTGTGACCCAAATTATCAGACCTGTAATAACCAAACCAATTACACCACAATAATAAAGACTTTTGCCATTAAATAAAATTCCATTTACACTATACTCTGTAGTAAAACCAATTACATAATCTGTTAGGGGATATAACAAAATTAAAGAAGAAATTGCTGTAGCGACAAAGCCTTTATATAAGGCTGCCATAATATTTTTACTGTTACCCAATCGAACAAAGAAAGTACCTAATATTGAGGTAAGAATACAAACACCACCAATAGTCAAAGGATAAATCATCATATTTAAATCATTTACAAAAAAGATAGATGAAAGAACCATGGTTGCAACTATAGTTACAGCATATGTTTCAAACAAATCAGCTGCCATACCTGCGCAGTCTCCTACATTATCACCAACATTATCAGCAATAACAGCTGGATTTCTTGGATCGTCCTCTGGAATCCCAGCTTCAACTTTTCCCACGAGATCTGCACCTACATCTGCGCCTTTTGTGAATATTCCACCACCTAGTCTAGCAAAAATTGATATTAATGAAGCGCCAAATCCAAGTGCAACAAGTGCATTAACTATCTCTCTCTCGTTTATATTAAATTTTAATAATAAATAATAATAAACAGCAATAGCAAGTAAAGCTAATCCAGCAACAAGCATCCCTGTTACTGCACCAGATTTGAAAGCTACAGATAACCCATTAGATAAACCTTTTCTTGATGCCTCTGCTGTTCTTACATTAGCCTCTACTGATACTAACATCCCAACATAGCCAGCAATTCCTGAAAGGGCAGCACCAATTAAATAACCAAGTCCTACAAGAATACTAAAAGCATAACTAATTATTATTAAGACAACAACACCGACAATGGCTATGGTTTTATACTGTCTGTTTAAATAAGCTTTTGCACCAATCTGAATAGCTGAAGCTATGTCCCGCATTTTATCATTGCCCGAACTTGCATTTAAAATTTGTTTACCTGTAAAAAAACCATAAACTATTGATAATAATCCTGCTAATATTGTGTAAATTAATATTGTTTCTACTGATGAGTTCATTTTAATTCCTAGATTTAATTATTTATTAATTATTAAAAATCGGACAATACAAAAAAGATTATAAAAGGCAACGTTTAACTTGGTCAAAAAGTATGAAAATATCCTTTGTTTTTAAGCGATATTCGTCTTCCAGCGCCATCTAGAATAATAGATTTATGCTTATTATCTGTCATTGTTCCAATTTTAGTTATTCGAATCTTATTTTTGAGTGAAAAATCCCTAATTTTTTTTTGATTGAACTTGGGTGCTGTAAATAAAATCTGATAATCATCACCATTAGATATAAATTTAATTTTTTTAAATTTTTTATTTGAAATTAATTTTAATAACTGCTTGGAGATAGGTATTTTGTTAAGATAAATTTTATATGATAACTTTTGTTTATTAATAAGTTTTTTTAAGTCAGCAAATAAACCATCTGAAATATCTATTGAAGAGCTAGCGACTTGTTTTAATTTTTTAATAAATTTTATTTGTAATTCAGGAGAAAAGTACTTATCGATAAAATATTTTTCTAACCGACTATTAGTCCTAATTATATTTTTTAAAATAGATAATCCAGTGAAGCTGTCCCCTAAATTTCCCGTTACATATATGTCATCATTTTTTTTTGCTTTATTACGATAAATAATTGTAGAGGCGTACCCTATCGAGGTAATTGAAAATGATAATTTGTTTGACTTTACTGTATCACCTCCTCCAATAGAAATTTTAAATTTATTTTGCTCTGATTTAATAGAATTTGATATTTTTGCTAAATTTTTTTTCGTGAAATAATGTTTATTTCCCGATGCACAAATGAAGATGTATTTTGGATAAACCCCTTTACATATTAGGTCAGATATAGAGGATCTTATTATTTTTCTTATAACCTGACCAGGTTTTTTAAAATTTAAAAAATGTATTTTTTCAAAATAAGTGTCTGTTGAAACTGCTAATTTATTTTTTTTATCAAAAAAAATATCATCATTAAGATTTAAGGATGCTTTACTGGTCGCTAGTTTTCTAAAATAATTATTAATAATTTCGAACTCATTCATTATTTTTTCTGACTTCTTTTGAGATTTTATCAAGCAAAGCATTTAAATATTTTGTTTTAGAGCTATCAATAAAAAAGTTTGATGCATTTAAATATTCCTTGATAATAATTTTTCTAGGGATTTTGGTTTTATACAATAATTCATAAGCAGCACTTTTAATTATTGTTTGTAAAATTTTATCCATATTTTGAAATTTTATGTCATTTAATGATTTATTTATTTCTTCATATAATACTTCGTCTCTTTCTAAAGTACCTAAAACAACATCTTTTATAAATTTTTTAAATCTATGTTTTTCAAAAGTTATTTTCTCTTCTTTATTAAAAGTTTTTGAGTAAATTTTTTGAATTACTATTACTCTAGGATTATTTTTTGGAGAATAATGAAGTTTCATTATTTTTGAGATAATACTGATAAAACAGCTTTTGCAGCTTCTTTGCCTTTTTTACCGCGTGCTTCTGCTTGTTTTTTATTAAGACATGTAATTACACCATTTCCAACTGGCTTCTTACTATCAATACTTATTTTCATTATTGCATCTGTAGTTGCAGAAGAAATAAAATCAAAGTGAGGTGTTTCTCCTTTGATGACACAGCCTAAAGCTATTGCGGCATCAAATTTTTTTATAAATTTTGAAATAGTCACAGGAATTTCAAAAACACCTGGTACATTTATAATTTTTGTTTGATGAATATTTTTTAACTCATTTAGAGCACTTTTTAATAACTCATCTGCAATATTTGTATAATAATTTGCTATTACAACTAATATTTTTTTTTTCATTTTAAAATTTCTTGTTTGACAATTTTAATTCCATATCCATCAAGACCAACAACTTTTTTTCTTGATCTTGTAACCAATATCATATTCTTAATACCAAGCGATTTAATTATTTGCGCTCCTATACCGTAGGTTTTTATTAATTTATCTTGTCCCATTTTATTGTTTTCATTATTTTTATGTTTTTTTAAGGTTTGTGATACTGATTTCAAATTTGGATCTCTTATAAAAATAAGTACACAATTATTAAATTTTTTAAAGTAATTAATTGTTTTATTAAATGAATTTGGAATTTTTTGACTAATTAAATAATTTTCAACAACATTTGAAGAAATTACTCTTAGTCTAGTTGATATTTTTTTTTTTAAGTTTCCTTTAATTAAAGCAAAATGTTCTGAACCATCAATTATATTTTCATAAATTTTAATTTTATAAATTTGTTTTTGTATTTTGATTTTTGAAGTTTTTTTTAATTTAATAAGTTTCTCTTTTTTTAGTCTGTAAGATATTAGATCCTCAATTTTCCCAATTTTAAGATTAAACTTATCAGCAAATTTGATTAGATCTTGTCCCCTAGCCATTGTGCCATCTTCATTCATTATTTCACAAATAACTGCTGCGGGATTTTTCTTAGCTAGTTTAGAGATATCGATTGATGCCTCTGTATGTCCTGCTCTAACTAATACACCACCCTCTCTACCAATTATTGGAAAAACATGTCCTGGTGAAACAATATCTTTTTTTTTTACATTTCTTCTTGTTGCAACTTTAATAGTTTTTGCCCTATCTCTAGCAGAGATACCTGTTGAAATACCTTTTCTAGCCTCAATTGACACTGTGAAAGCTGTTTGGTTTCTTGATTGATTAACTGGAGCCATATAATTTAAATTTAATTTTTTTGCCTGTGTATTATTTAAAGTTAGGCAAATTAAACCTCTGCCATTTTTAGCCATAAAATTTATTTTTTTTTGATCTACGTCTGAAGCACAAAAAACAAGGTCACCTTCATTTTCTCGATTTTCATCATCCACTAATATATACATCCCGCCTTTTTTTGCAGTACGAATAATTGTTTCAATGGTTGAGTAACTATTTTTTTTTGACATATCTCTTCACATATTTTGATAAAATATCTATTTCAATATTAACTTTATCCTTTTTTTTTAAATTGTTTAAATTAGTAAGTTTTAAAGTGTGTGGAATTATCCATAATTTAAAACCTTTTTTCGTTATCTTCGAAATTGTTAATGAAACACCATTAATTAATATAGATGCTTTCTCTATTAAATCCTTTTTGAATTTATTATCAATCGAGATGTCAAAAATAATCGACTTATCTGATTTAGTAATTTTATTAACTATTCCAACGGTATCAACATGACCTTGGCAAATGTGACCTGATATATTTTGACCATATTTCATAGGTAGTTCGAGATTTATAATGTCTCTTTTTTTAATATTTTGAAATTTTGATCTTTTAAGAGTTTCATTTGATAAATAGAATCCTTGAATATTTTTTTTGACAGAGGATAAAGTTAAACAAACTCCATCACATGATATCGAAGTACCTAAATCTTTTTTTTTTAATTTTAATGAAGATTTAACAAAAAGATTAAGTCCTTTTTTATATTTTATAATTTTTTCAACCCTACCCTTATTAAATATAATTCCATTAAACATAATTAAAATACCTTATGATTTTATCTTTATTAGAGTAAGTGTCTAACATTTTTTTATTTTTAAAATTTTTATTTAATCCAGAAAATATATCTGAAATTTTTATTGATCCATTTGATTTAAGGCTATTATTACTCTTGAATAAGTAAAATTGATTAAAAAAATTTTTCTTTAAAAAAGATTTTGTAATATCAAAACCTCCCTCAACTAATAGATTATAGACTTTTTTTTTATAGATCTCTTTTGCTATTTTATATGGGTCAAATTTGTCAATATTTTCATCTTTTATTTTTATAAGTTTAATCCCTTTTTTTTTAAGATATTTAATTTTTTTTAATTTATTAGAGTTATGGAATATAAAAGTATTTCTTCGATTTATACAATTAAGCACATATGAGGAATTTTTTGTCCTCAAATTTCTATCTATAATAAATATTTTTGGAGAAAAATTTTCTAAACCGGGTAATCTACAATTTAGCTTTGGATTATCTGCGTTAATTGTTTTATACGAAACTAAAATACCATCATTTCTGTATCTCAATAAATGAGTAACATTTAACGACTCTTGATTTGATATATACTGAGATTTATTTGATTTAATATAATTGTCTTTTGAGCAAGCAATTTTACCTGTTATATAAGGTAATTTATGTTTGCGATTAAAAAAATAATTAGAGTAAAAATTTTTTACTTCTCTTTTAAGAATTCCCTTTTTGACAACAATACCTTTTCTTTTAAAGACTTTGAGAGCTTTATTAGAAGTCCTCTCATCAATATCGGAGACTGAAAAATAAACTTTTTTTACCTTTGATTTAATTAGTAAACTTGAACAAGGATCAGTTTTACCTTTATGGGTGCATGGTTCCATAGTGACGTAAGCAGTTGAACCACTTACATTATCAGCGCTATTTTTTACTGCATTATATTCTGCGTGTGGACGCCCATTCTCTGAGGTTATGCCAGTTGAAATAATTTGATTATTTTTAACTAATACACATCCAACAGATGGATTTTCTTTAGTTAAACCGGCGTTTTCTCTAGCAAGTGCTAAAGCCAAACCCATATAATAATTATTAGTTGGTTTTGTTTTACCTTTTTTTGAAGACATCTATTTTGTCTACAAATTGAATAAAATCTTTTTCTTCTCTGAAGTTTCTGTACACAGATGCAAAACGTACATAGGCAACTGGATCTAGGTCCTTTAATCCGTCCATAACCATGGTTCCAATAGTGTTTGATGCAATTTCATTTTGTCCTAATTCCTCTAATGATCTAGAGATCTTGGTAATAAATTTTTCAACTGTATCAGTATCGATAGGTCTTTTTTTAAGAGCGATGTAAATTGATTTAGCTAACTTATCTCTGTCAAAAGGAGATTTTCTACCATTCTTTTTTACAACCATTAATTCTCGAATTTGTATTCTTTCAAAAGTAGTAAATCTTTCTCCACATGTACAAAGCCTTCTTCTTCTTATAGCTGTACCGTCTTCAGTTGGCCTAGAGTCAACAACCGAAGTTTCCCCTTTTTTTTCACAAGGACATATCATTTAAATTTATTTAACCTAAGTGTTTATAAATTGGAAATTTTGAACATAGTTCAATTACTTCCTGTCTTACTTCATTTTCCACTTTGCTATTATCTTCTGGATTTGACGAAAGGCCTTTAATCACTTTTGTAATAAGTTGTCCCACCATTTCAAATTCTTTTAAACCAAATCCTCTAGTTGTTGCAGCTTGAGAGCCCAGTCTTATTCCTGATGTAACCATTGGGCTTTCAGTGTCAAATGGAATTCCATTTTTATTACAAGTAATATTAGCTCTGCATAAGCTTTCTGCTGCTAAATTTCCTTTTAATTTAAACGGTCTTAGATCGACTACCATCAAGTGAGTGTCTGTGCCTCCAGAGTAAATTTTAAAATCATTATTTTTTAATGTCTCAGCTAAAATTTTTGCATTGGATAAAACAGATTTTATGTAATCTTGAAAATCTGGTCGTAATGCCTCAAGAAAACCAGCAGCCTTCGCAGCTATAACATGCATTAATGGTCCTCCTTGATATCCAGGAAAAACGGCTGTGTTAAATTTTTTTGAAAGATCTTCGTGATTAGTTAAAATTATACCACCTCTTGCACTTCTAAAAACTTTATGTGTTGTAGATGTTACTACATGAGCATAATCACATGGATTAGGATAACCTTTGCCAGCTACAAGACCTGAGAAGTGAGCCATATCTACCATGAGGTAAGCTCCAACTTTATCTGCTATTTCTCTAAATCTTTTAAAGTCAATTACTCTTGAGTAGGCACTACCGCCAGCAATAATTAATTTTGGTTTATGTTCTAATGCTAATTTTTCAACGTTGTCATAATCAATTAATTCTGATTTTTTATCGACATCATAACCGATTGCATTAAACCATTTGCCTGACATAGAAATTTTTAATCCATGAGTTATATGTCCCCCTGAGTTTAAGCTCATTCCTAAAAAAGTATCACCAGGTTTTAGCAAAGCTAAAAAAACTGCACCATTTGCTTGAGCACCCGAGTGTGGTTGAGCATTTGCAAATTTACAATTAAATAATTTTTTTAATCTCTCGATTGCTAAATTTTCCACAACATCAACATGCTCACAACCATTATAATATCTTTTACCAGGGTATCCCTCAGCGTATTTATTTGTTAAAACTGAACCTTGAGCCTCTAGCACAGCTTGAGAAACAATATTTTCTGATGCTATTAACTCTATATGTTGTTGTTGTCTTCTTAGTTCATCACTAATTGCTTTAAAAAGATCTGGATCTGTTTTGGATAAACTATCCTCAAAAAATCCCTTGTATTGATCATTTACATATTTATTTTCACTAGACATAATATCCTCAAATTTTATTTACTCTTCTTTGATGTCTCCCGCCATCAAATTTTGTTTTTAAAAAAGTATCAATAAACAATAAAGCATTTTTTCTGGATATCAACCTTGAACCTAGGGTAATAATATTAGCATTATTATGCATTCTTGATAATTTAGTAGATTTTATACTGTAACATGCGGCTGCACGTATTTTTTTATGTTTATTTGCCGCTATATTCATTCCTGTGCCTGAGCCACATATTAAAATACCAAAATTTTTTGAATTTTTTGATACAGCTTTTGATAGTTTATGTGCGTAAATTGGATAATCAACAGAATTACTATTATCAGGACCTAAATCAAAAATTTTTCTCTTTTTTTTAATAAGTTTTTTTTTAATAAATTCTTTTAGATTAAAACCTGCATGATCAGAAGAAATAAAAATTTTACTCAAATTAATTAAACTTATAATCTAGTACACATGCAACAAGATGAACTCTGTTCTCTTCGCCACCATTAAAAGCATTGTGATACTTTGTATTATTTGTGATCCAAACTGAGCCATCAGCTGGCAAATGTTTTGCAACTTGATCAACAACCATAATGGCACCAGGATTTGTGTAAATTGGAATATGTAATCTTGGCTCTGGATCTCTATGCCAACTTAATGTTGACCTCGGTTCTTTTAAAAGAAGTCTAACTCTGCCAAGTTTATATTTTTTTGAAAGTTCGTTATAAACAGTTTCGAAATACGTCCCTTTAAAATCTTCAACAAATTCTGTATATTTACTTTCATCTATCATTTCATCTCTTGAAACTTCATTTCCTGAGCTATCAGGTTTTGTCCAATATACACCTCGAACTTTTGACCCTTTAATTGACTCTGGATCACCTGGAATTTGGTTTAAAGAAATCCCCGCAAAGTGTGGTATACCTAAACTAGTGTCAAAACCTTTGATTTTTAAAACTTGATCACAAGCCTCTTTAAGTTTTTCAATGTCAAAGTTGATTTCCTGCTTTTGAAAGTCGTTGAAAGTAAGTGACATAAATGTATTTTATTAATAGCTTAATAATTATTATATAATATATAACTATTGTCGCATATAAAATAATTTTTAAATGATTACAACCGGAAAATATCCAAATTTAAGACTTAGACGAAATCGTGAATATGATTGGATTAGAAGATTAACTAAAGAAAATACACTATCTGTTAATGATCTTGTTCAACCTATATTTATAATAGAAGGAAAAAATAAAAAAATACCAATTACATCTATGCCTGGAGTGTATAGGTATTCGATCGATAAACTTAATAGTTTTGTGAAAAAAATAATTGATTTAGGAATTCCGATGATAGCTTTATTTCCTTACACTGAGAGAAGACTAAAAGATAACCATGCATCAGAAGCCTTGAATGAGAATAATTTAGTTTGTAAAGCCACAAAATTAATCAAAAAAAAATTTGGAAACAAAATTGGAATAATGTGTGATGTTGCATTAGATCCATATACATCACATGGACATGATGGAATTTTAAAATCAAATAAAATTCTTAATGATAAAACAATAGATATTTTGATTCAACAATCTATCATTCAAGCAAAGGCTGGTTGTGATGTAATTGCGCCTTCAGATATGATGGACGGAAGAATTGGAAAAATTAGAAAAGCTTTAGATAAAAATAATTTTTCAAATGTGAGAATTTTGTCTTATGCTGTTAAATATGCATCAAGTTTCTATGGCCCTTTTAGAGATGCTGTTGGATCAAAAAATCTTTTAAAAGGAGACAAAAAAACTTATCAGATGGACTTTAGCAACAGAGATGAAGCACTAAGAGAAGTTGCGTTAGATATTAAAGAAGGAGCAGATATGGTCATGGTTAAGCCTGGACTCCCTTATTTAGATATCATAAGAGACGTGAAAAGAAATTTTAAGATACCAGTGCTAGCCTATCAAGTTTCTGGAGAATATAGCTTGATAATGAATTCAATAAAAAAAGGTCTAGTGGACGATAAAATAATATATGAAACACTGACAAGCTTTAAAAGAGCTGGTGCCAATGCGATAATTTCATATTTTTCAAATAGTATAGCTAAAAATCTGTAAATTATTTAAGTGTATTAATAAAGTCCACTCTTTGAAGTGGATGATTTAGATTATTTGGCTGTAAGATATTTTTATCTAAATAACTAGTCACAATTTGTATTCCTCTAATAAGATCATTTTTGTCTGCTACTTCATTGTTGTTTTCTACAAGGAAATTTGGAACAATTTTTTTTTCAGTTTGAGACTCAACAAAATATTTTGATTTATTATTTTCAATTGTTTTCTTTACAATTTTACTTAAATTTAAATCATAACCTGAAAGTTTTAATAATTCGAGTTCCCATATAATATATTCCATTAACCAATTATTTTTTTTGATCAAAATAAAGAATTTTTCAATCAAATTAAAAATTTCTGGGTTTTTTTGATTTTCAGCTGTAAGAAGTTTAACCATACTCATTGACGAACTAATACAATGTAGCTTACTTCTGTCATTAAAGAAAAGAGGTGTTTCAGCTTTAATAATCTCTACTTTAAAGGAACCAATTTTAGTTTCATTTTTACTTTGATAATTTAATTGAAATTTATTTCCAATTTGAAGATAGCCTTTTATCCTTTTCGAAGAAGCTCCAAATATAATACCTGAAGATTTCCCATGCTCTATTGTAAAAAAATCTGCAATCACTGAATTTTCACTATATTTAAATTTGGATAATAGAAATCCTTTATCGTCCCAAATCATAATAAGTTCATTTTCCTTAAAAGAGAAGTGGCTGCATCTTGTTCAGCTAACTTTTTTGAAGAACCAATTCCATCAATGCTTTTTGAAGATTTTATTTTAACTTGAACATGAAATACAGGTTTATGTTTTGGTCCTTTTGTTTTTAACAAGGTATACTTAGGCAATACTTTATATTTTTTAAGTGAAAATTCTTGAAGCATTGTTTTAGAGTCTATTTTGGTCTCTTGTGTGTTTTCAATATACTCATTCCAAATTTTTAATATAAAATTTTCTACAACTTTAATTCCTTGATCTAAAAATATAGCTCCAATTATTGCTTCACATGTATCGGATATAATTTTATTTTCTGGCTTATAATTATTTGTTTTATTTGTATTTGTTTTTATAAATTTAGACAGATTTAGTTTATTCGCAATACTTAAACACATATTTTTATTTACAAGTGATGCAAATTTTTTATCCAGAGCTCCTTCGGTTTCCTCTGGGTAAATTTCATATAGTTTTTTCGAAATCACAAAACCTAATACTCTATCTCCTAAAAATTCTAGTTTTTCATTATTATTTATTGGATCAAGACTTTTATGAATAAGTGATTTTTCTAAAATTTTTTTATTTTTGAATTTTATCTGCAATATTTTTTCGAGATCATTTAAACTCATATAAATTTTTTAATTAATTACTTTAAAGAACCTGTCAAATCTGATTAGTTCACCCCATTTCCAAAATTCAAATATACTCCCATTCTTTGCATCGGAGGAAAAAAAAATGAAACGTGCTTTTCCAACTAGGTTATTTTTGTGTACATATCCAACACTAGATAAGAATCTACTGTCTTTTGAACAATCTCTATTATCTCCTAAAAAAAAATAATGATCTTCTGGTACTACGAACAAATCTGTATTTTGAAGAGTAAAACTACTAAAATATGCTGTTTTAAATTCTTTTCCATTTGAAAATTTTTCATTAAAGAAATTACTTTCAATCTTATTTGATCCACAAAATACGAACTGATTTTTTGATTTAAGATTTTTAAATATTTCTAAGTTGTTTAAATAGATATTGCCGTCAATAAACTGAATAGTATCACCAGGTAAGCCAATAAGACGTTTTATATAATCTGTTCTATTATCTGCTGGCGTTTTAAATACTACTACATCACCTCTTTCAGGTTTTTGAAATAGAATTCTATTTTTAAATATAGGTGGACTAAAGGGAAAGGAGTGCTTGCTATAACCATAAGAATATTTTGTTACAAACAATCTATCACCGACTAACAAATTAGGTTCCATAGACGAGGAAGGTATATAGAAAGGTTGAATTAATAATGATCTGATAATAATAGCAATAATTAATGCATAAAAAATTGTTATTGCATTTTCAATAAATATTTTTTTCATTTTTTTAACCCACTTAAAATAACAAAAGCAATAGAATGTTTATCTTGATCAGATAAAGATAAAAATATTTTGAAAGATTTAAATCTATTTTTTTTTAAGATTATTGATTTGATTTTATCATTTATTTTAATAAAAGGTTTACCTAGTTTGTCGTTGACTACTGAGATGTCAGAAAAGTTTATACCTTTACGAAAACCTGTTCCTAGTGATTTTACAAAAGCCTCTTTTGCTGCAAATCTTTTAGCAAAATAACTTACTTTATCAGTTTTAAATTTTGATTTTTTAACTTCTTCGGATGAATAAATCCTTTTTATAAACTTAATATTTTTAATTGATTTTTTAATTCTTGAATTTTCAACAATATCAACGCCATTACCAACAATTATCATATCATTTACATATTTTTTTAAATTTTTTTATAACTTTATTTATTCCAACAAAAATTGACTCTCCTATTATGAAATGGCCTATATTAAATTCCTTAATTTCTTTTAGTTTAGATAAAATTTTTGCAGTTTTATAATCAAGTCCATGGCCAGCATGCACCTCAAGACCAATTGCATTTGCATATTTACAACATGCAATTATATTTTTTAAATCTTTTTGATATTTTTTTTTGGATTTTATTTTTCTTGAGATTGTGCCTGTGTGAATTTCAATACATTTAGCTCCAATTAGTTTAGATAATTTAATATCTTGAATTTTTGGATTTATAAACAAACTAGTTCGTATTTTTTTTCTATTTAAAATATTAATGTTTGCTTTTAATGCCTGAAAATTTTTTTTGAGATTAAGCCCTCCTTCTGTTGTGATTTCTATTCTTTTTTCTGGAACTATACAAACATATGACGGTTTTGCTTTTAGAGCAATATTCAACATTTTTTTATTACAAGCCATCTCGAGATTGATAGGGATTGATTTAAATTTAGATAATATTTTAAGATCATTATCTTTTATATGACGTCGATCTTCTCTTAAATGTATTGTTATTAAATCAGCTCCGTTTTTCATCACAAATTTTGCTGCATTTAAAATATTTGGATGATCTTCGCCTCTTGCATTCCTCAAGGTTGCTACATGATCAATATTTACACCAAGACGTATCATTTTAAATTTCTACTTCCTGGTCTTGTTATTGGAATTTTTTTGAGAAAAGGAGGTATATTTTTTTTATTGTATGTTGGAATGTTAATTTTAATTTGTGATACGATTTTTTTATTTTTTATTTTTAAAGTTTTTTTCTCTGATCGATCTATAATACAAGCAAAACCAATATTGCTAGATTTAAATTTTTTAATTAATTTTGTGCATTCTAAACTGGATTTGCCTGTTGTTATTACATCTTCAACTATAAGAACTTTTGATTTAGGTTTAATTGAAAAACCTCTTCTTAATTGAAACTTTTTATTTACTCTTTCACAAAAGATTGTTTCTTTATTTAACAATCTACCTATTTCATATCCAATAACTATACCGCCAATTGCTGGTGATAATATAATATCTATTTTCTTAAATTCTTTTCTTATTTTTTTTGCTAAAGAGAGGCATATTTTTGAAGCTAAACTAGGTTTGCTCAATAATTTTGCACATTGGACATATTTTGATGAGTGTAGACCTGAAGATAGTACAAAATGACCTTCCAAAAGAGCTCTAGTTTTTTTTAAAACCGCCAAAGAGTCTTTTGATGAAAGCATATTTTTTATTTTTATGTCTAATAATTTTAAAGTTATATTCTTTTTGTTTTAACTCACTAATAAGTTTTGTAAAGTTTTTCAAATCATGAATAATAAGATTAAATCTAAAATTTATAGTTTTTTTAGTTTTTTCTACCATCTCTACGCTGGAAATATTTACATTATTTATACCTATCATAGTGGTAACATCTCCTAATTTTCCAGGCTGATCAGGTAATGATATCCATAATGTTGTATTGTATTTTTTAGATTTAGATAATTTAGAATTCTCTCTATATTGCCAATACCTTCTAATTGCTGCACGTGCCTTTCCCGTTTTAGTCAAGGATAACCAATGAAGTGAGGGTGAAACTTTTTTTGATGTGATTATCTTCACTACGTCTCCATTTCTTAATATTGATTGTAAGGGTGACTCTTTACCGTTTATTTCTGATCCAATTGCTGTATCACCAACTTGTGTATGAACAGCATAAGCAAAATCTATTGGTGTAGCATTTTTAGGTAATTTTATAACCGATCCTTTTGGAGTAAAACAAAATACATTTTCTTGGAACATTTGCAATTTAGTGTATTCATAAAAATCTTCTGGATTTTCATTTTTTTCAATTATCTCTACTAAATCAGCTAACCAATCATATTCCTTCCATGTTAATGAATTAAATTTTTCAGATGATTTGTATTTCCAATGAGATGCTATTCCCCTTTGAGCAAATTCGTGCATTTGCATTGTTCTTAACTGAATTTCTATAGGTCTTTTATTTGGCCCTATTATTGCAGTATGTAAAGATTGATATTTATTTATTTTTGGGGACGAAATATAATCTTTAAATCTTCCCGGTATACAATTCCATTTGTTATGGAATATCCCAAGTGATTTATAACATGAAGAAATATCGTTTAAAATTATTCTAAAACCCATAATGTCAGTTATTTGCTCAAGAGATATTCTTTTGCTTTGCATTTTTCTCCAAAGAGAAAAAGGAGTTTTTTCTCTTCCGTAAATAGTTGCTGATAAGTCATTTTCATTTAATAGTTTAGTAAATTCATCTGCAACAGAATTAAAACTTATTAAGTTATTTTCCTTTATTTTATCAAGTCGATCTTTGATTAGTTTTCTAGCTTTAGGATTAAGAACTTCAAATGAAAGATCCTCCAATTCGTCCCTTATTCTATTCATGCCCATTCTATCTGCTAGGGGAGAATATATTTCCATAGTTTCTCTTGCAATTCTCTCTTTTTTTTCTTGTTTATCAATTGAATGAATTGTTCGCATGTTGTGAAGTCTGTCAGCAATTTTTACAAGCAATACTCTAATATCTTTTGAAGTTGCAATGATTAATTTTCTAAAATTCTCAGCTCTTGAATTTGCTTTAGCTTGATTTTCTAACTCAGAAATTTTAGTTACACCCTCGACAAGATCAGCAACTTCTTGACCAAATTCCTGTTTAATAGTTTGATAAGTAGCATGTGTGTCTTCTATTGTATCATGAAGTAGTCCAGTAGCTATAGTTGCACTATCTAATTTTAATTCTGTTAATATATTAGCTACAGCAACTGGATGTATAACATAAGGGTCGCCTGAGTGTCGTTTTTGATTTTCATGAGCCTTTACTGCAAAATTATATGCCTTATCCAGAGTTTCAGGGTTCAAAAACTTATTGTATGATTTGACTTTATTTATTAAATCATTTGATTTTAACATGCTAACTTATATCATTTTTTTTATTCAACTGTAATAGATCTTAAGTCAATCGTGTCAATTTGCTTTAATAATTGGGTTATATTTAACTTGTATTTAGGATGTGTCCATTTTTTTGATATCTCATAAAGTGGAATTAAAACAAAATTCCTTTTATGTAACCTTGGATGTGGAATAATTATTTTATCACCTTCGTAATCCAATTTTAAGCATTTATGGTCATAATCTAGTATATCTATATCACATTCTCTTGGAGAGTTTTTTTCTGAGATTTTTCTACCTAATTTTTTTTCAATTTTCTTTATAAAATGAAATAGATTTAAAGGTGCTAAATTAGTTTTAATTTTGAGAACAATATTTAAGTATTCTGGTTTTTTAGGGTCAGGCCATGATTTGGTTTTATAAAAATTTGAAGATTTCTCGATCATTAAATTATTTTTTTCTTGAAGAAACAATTTAGCTTTATTTATATTGTTTTTTTTATTTCCTAAATTTGATCCAATACCTAAAAAAACAGTATTAGCTTGTTTTTCTAACATATCTAGCTTTATCTCTCTGCCAATCTTTATTTTTTTTAGCTTGTCTTTTATCATATTGTTTTTTTCCTTTTGCAACGGCTATTTCGATTTTTGCTTTTCCTTTTTTAAAATAAATTTTAGTGGGTATTATTGTGAAACCCTCTCTATTGATCTTCCCAATAAGTTTATTAATTTCTCTTTTATTTAATAAAAGTTTTCTATCATCTGTTGGATTATGATTTGAATAGCTAGCATTTTTATATAATGGAATATGTGAATTCATAAGATAAATTTCGCCACGTCTTTCAATTGCATATGAATCAGCAATATTAATTTTGCCTAATCTTATAGATTTTATTTCAGATCCTTTTAAAACAATTCCAGCCTCGTAAACACTTTCAAAGAAATAATTAAAACTTGCTTTTCTATTAATTGAAATTATCTTTAAACCAACATTGGTTTTTTTTTTCATTAACTAATTAATTTAGCTGATATTAAAGCCTTTTTGACTTTTTCTTCTGTATCTTTTTGAATATTAACTAAGGGAAGTCTAATTTCATCATTACAAAGGCCTAGAAGTTTTGCTGCATACTTTGCAGGTGCTGGATTGCTTTCAATAAATAATGATTTATGTAATGGCTGTAAAATTTGATCTATTCTTTCAGCTTCTTTAATTTCATTATCTGATTTTGATTTTGAATATTTTTGCATATCTGAACATAATTTTGGTGCAATATTTGCTGTGACCGAAATAATTCCGACCCCGCCTCTTTTGTTAAACTCAAATGCAAGTCCATCCTCACCTGTTAGCTGGATAAAATCAGGTCCAAGTTTCTTTATTGTTTCATCTAGTCTATTAAGATCTCCAGTAGCATCTTTTACACCTGCTATATTTTTTAGTTCAAATAATCTAGCCATTGTATCTACTGACATATCTATTACACATCTACTTGGTATATTGTAAATAATAATTGGAAGGCTTGTGTTATCATTGATAGCTTTATAATGCTGATATAAACCCTCTTGTGTTGGTTTATTGTAATATGGGGTAACAACCAAAACTCCATCTGCACCCATTTTCTCAGCATGCTTCGTTAAAGATATTGCCTCATCTGTTGAATTTGATCCTGTGCCTGCAATAACAGGAATTTTACCTTTTGCCTCTTTTATACACAATTCAATAACTTTCTGGTGTTCATCATGGTCTAAAGTTGGTGACTCCCCTGTTGTTCCAGCTGGAACTAAACCATTGGTACCATTTTCTAAGTGAAAATGTATAATTTTTATATAAGCTTCAATATCAAGCTTATTATTTTTAAATGGAGTAATTAAAGCAACATTTGAACCTTTAAACATAAATACTTATAACATAAATTATAGATTCATTTACAAAAAATTATGAAAAAAAATTTATTTTTACTGACTATCCTATTTTGGTTTTTAGCTACAACATATGTAAGTTCACAAGAAAATGTTATTATTCCTCTAAAAAAACCTACTCTAAATCCTGAGTTAAAAGAAAAAAAAATTTCAATAAATATTATTAAACCTCTTGAAAAGCCTATTTTGGTAAAGGAAGTTAAGAAAAAAGATGAAAAAGAAGAAATAGTTGAAAATAAAAAAATAACTAAATTAGGAATTATTGTTCCAAAAAATAAGCCAAAAATAGTTCAAAAAACAATAGAAAAGGTTGCAAAAAAATCAAAATATTTTTCAAAAAAGGAGTTTGAATTAGCTGCCAAAGCAATTAATGCAATGCAAAAAGGTAACTGGCCCAATGCATTAAGCTTGGCTAAGAAAACAAGAAACAATGATATTTATAGCTTTATTCAATGGAGACATCTTTTAACAAATAGAAATAATGCAAGTTATTATGACTACCAGCAATTCATAGATAAAAATCCTGACTACCCAAGAATTGGGAGGATAAAATATTTATCAGAACATAAATTATCAACGGAAAAGGTATCCCCTAAAAAAATTATTAAAAAATTTTCTGAGGAAGAGCCGTTAAGTGGTTTTGGTGAGATGATACTAGGAGAGAGTTACATAATAAATGGTGAAAGTGCAAAAGGAATTAATTTAATAAAAAAAGGTTTTGAAAAAGCTGAATTAAGCAAATCAGATTTAAGATTTTTTAGAAAAAAATATAAGAAATATTTAAATAGTGAAGATTATATCAAAAGAGCTAAATATTTAGCTTGGGAGAATAAATATTGGGACTTAAAAAGAATGTTACGATATTTGCCAAAAGAAGAAGAATTACTATACACAGCAAGACAGCTATTAATGAGTAAATCATATGGTGTGGATAATGCTATTGCAAAAGTCCCTGATAGACTTAAAAATGACTCAGGATTAAATTATGATAGACTGAAGTGGCGTAGAAAAAGAGGCAGAGTCGACTCTTCTCTTGAAATTTTATTAAAAGTTCCAAATAACAAAATTTACCTAGTAAGACCTGAAAAGTGGTGGAAGGAAAGAGAAATCATAGGAAGATCTTTAATTTATAAAAAAAAATATGAGTTAGCTTATAAAGTTGTAAGCAAGCATTCAATGGTAGAAGGACCAGAGTATGCAGCTGCAGAATGGATGAGTGGTTGGATTGCGCTAAGTTTTTTAAATGATCCAATTTTAGCTGTAGAACATTTTGATAATTTTTATAATAACGTCGGTTATCCAATAAGTTTGGCTAGAGGGGCATATTGGCTGGGTAGATCCTACGAAAAGATGGGTAGCAAAGATTTACAGAATAAATGGTATCAGGAAGCCTCTAAATATTTAACTACTTACTATGGTCAGCTTGCTTTTTTAAAAATAAATCCTGAAAAAACTTTCGAGTTAGATTTGGAGCAAGTTGTAGATAAAGATTATAAAAAAAAATTTGAGAATAAGGGGTTAGTCAAAGTAATTTACCTTCTGAATGAACTTAATAAAGATAAATACACAAAACACATATTGAGGCATTTAGCTTTAGATGATATTGAAAAAGGAAGTGAAATTTTAGCTGCGGAACTTGCAACAAATATTTCAAGATACGATTTTGCTATTCAAATAGCAAAAATAGCATCTTACGAAAAAAGATTTTTGAATAATTATAACTATCCTA
Organism: uncultured Pelagibacteraceae bacterium; assembly: GCA_902619595.1. GTDB lineage: Bacteria > Pseudomonadota > Alphaproteobacteria > Pelagibacterales > Pelagibacteraceae > Pelagibacter. The sequence continues at coordinate 26,698 of CACNFE010000006.1, read as the reverse complement.
TTATAGGAACTCCAAAAATAATTAATGGGAGAAAAATTCCTGAAACACCTTTTATTTTATCAATAATTAGACAAGAAAGTGAATTTGATATGAAGGCAAACAGTTCAGCCGGTGCAAGAGGTTTAATGCAATTAATGACCTACACTGCTAAGTTAGTAGCCAAACAAGCAAAGTTACCTTATTCAAAATCAAGACTAACAACGGATCCAGAATATAATATAAATTTAGGATCACATTATATTGCTGGACTGATACTAGAGTACGATGGATCATACCCTTTTGCTATAGCTGCCTACAATGCTGGACCAAAAAGAGTTAAGTACTGGAAGCGACTAAATAAAAATCCTCAAAAAAATCAGATTGATTATGTTGACTGGATAGAGCTAATTAAATTTAAGGAGACAAGAAACTACGTTCAGAGAGTGTTGGAGAATTATAATGTGTATAGATTCGTTGTGGAAAAAAGACCTATAAAAATGCTTAATTTTTTCAAAGATATGCCTTTATATTAAAAATTAATGGCGGAAGGAGAGGGATTCGAACCCTCGGTACACCTTTTCAAGCGTACGGCGGTTTAGCAAACCGCTGGTTTAAACCAGCTCACCCATCCTTCCGTGCTAAATGTGTAACTTGAAATCATTGAATATTCAATATTAATCAAGTATTTTCAGCTAAAATTATGAAAAATAAATATTCGATTTTCTCATTATTTAAAAATGCTCTAACTGATCATGAAAATTGGCAAAGAGCATGGAGAGATCCAGAGCCAAAAAAAGAGTACGACGCAATCATAGTTGGGGGTGGCGGTCATGGTTTAGCTACAGCTTACTATCTAGCCAAAAAACATAACTTGAGAAATATAGCTGTTTTAGAAAAAGGTTGGATTGGTGGTGGTAATACTGGGCGAAATACTACAATAATTAGATCTAATTATCTTTGGGATGCTAGTGCAGGATTATACGATCATGCTTTAAAAATATGGGAAGGTCTTTCACAAGAATTAAATTATAATGTAATGTTTAGTCAAAGAGGTGTTATGAATTTAGCACATAACCTTCAAGATGTAAGGGATTTAAAAAGAAGAACACATGCTAACAGATTAAATGGAGTGGATGCGGTTTGGCTATCAACTGAAGAAGTCAAAAAATTTTGTCCAATTATAAATACTTCACCAAATATAAGATATCCAGTATTAGGTGGAACACTTCAAAAAAGAGCGGGTACAGCTAGACATGATGCTGTTGCCTGGGGTTATGCAAGAGGTGCTGATGAAATGGGAGTGGATATAATTCAAAATTGTGAAGTTAAAGGTATTAAAAGAAATGGAGATACAGTTGAAGGACTAGAAACTACAAAAGGATTTATAAAAACAAAAAAAATTGGTGTAGTTGCTGCAGGGCATTCAAGTGTTATAGCAAACATGGCAGGCCTAAAACTTCCTTTAGAAAGCAAACCTTTGCAAGCACTTGTTTCGGAGCCAGTCAAACCAATTATTGATACTGTTGTAATGTCAAATGCAGTACACGCATACGTAAGTCAATCTGACAAAGGTGAATTAGTTATAGGCGCTGGAACAGATGACTACGTTTCTTATTCTCAAAAAGGTAGTCATGATATTGTAGAGGGAACATTACATGCAATTCTTGAACTCTACCCAATTTTTAGTCGAATGAGAATGTTGAGGCAATGGGGTGGTATTGTTGATATTTGTCCTGATGCAAGTCCAATAATAAGTAAAACTCCTATTAAAGGTTTATACTTTAATTGCGGTTGGGGTACAGGTGGATTTAAAGCAACACCTGGATCTGGAGATTTATTTGCTCATACAATTGCAAATGATGAACCTCATAAATTAAATGCAGCGTTCAATATAAATAGATTTGTAAGTGGAGATCTTGTTGATGAGCATGGAGCTGCCGCAGTTGCTCACTGATGTTTATAATTAATTGTCCATATTGCGGTGAAAGAGAACAAAGCGAATTTAAAGCAGGTGGAGAAGCTCATATAGAAAGACCAAAACAACCAACAGAACTTAGTGACGACCAGTGGGCAGAATATTTATTTATGCGAAAAAATATTAAAGGTATTCAATTTGAGAGATGGGTACATGTACACGGTTGTAGAAAATGGTTTAATATGGTCAGAGATACCACAAATGATCAAATACACGCAGTATATAAAATGGGAGAAAAACCACCTATAAAATAATTGTATGCCAAAAAATTTAAGAATTAATTCAAGTAATTTTATTGATGAAACTACAAGAGTTTCATTTAAATTTGACGGTAAAACATATTACGGTTTTAAAGGCGATACACTAGCTTCAGCTTTAATTGCTAACGGTATTCATTTAGTAGCTCGTAGTTTTAAATACCATAGACCGCGAGGTATAATGACAGCAGGCTCAGAAGAGCCTAATGCGATTGTGCAGATAAATGGAAATACTGCTTATACTGAACCAAATGTCAGGGCTACTGAAATTGAAATATATGACGGTCTTGAAGCATCAAGTCAAAACTGTTGGCCTAATGTAAATTTTGATATTGGTGGTATAAATAATATTTTATCCCCTCTCCTACCAGCTGGCTTTTATTATAAAACTTTTATGTGGCCAGCAAGTTTTTGGGAGAAATATGAATACTTTATTAGAAAATCTGCTGGATTAGGTAAGTCACCAACAAAACCAGATCCAGATTTATATGAACATAAATATATTCATTGCGATGTTTTAGTTATAGGTGGAGGTATTTCAGGAATAATGGCGGCAAAAACAGCAGCTGAAAATAATTATAAAACATTATTATTAGATGAAAAACCTCATTTGGGTGGAACAACTATTTATCAAAGTTCAGAGTTTAATAAAATCAATAATCAATATTCTTCTAAATGGTTAGAAAATGAAATTTCCAATCTTAAAAATATCAAAAATTTAGAAATTAAAACACGAACCAGTGTTGCAGCTTATCATGGCTATAATTTTTTATTAGCTAGAGAAAATTTAACTGATCATTTGCCATTAAATAAGAAGAAAGACAAAATTAGACAAAGATTACTAAAAATTAGAGCAAAGAAAGTAATTGCAGCAACTGGCTCTATTGAAAGACCACTCATATTTAATAATAATGATAGACCAGGTATCATTCTCTCATCAGCAATTAAAAAATATTCTGATTATTATGGAGTAGTTTGTGGTAAAGAAAATATTTTATTTACTAATAATGATAGTGCTTACGAAACAGCCATATCTTTATTTAATAAGGGAATTAAAATAAATGCAATTATTGATATTAGGGAAAAAGTAAATTCTGAAATAACAAATCACGCAGAAAAAATAGGTATAAAAATATATAATTCCTACACTATCGTTGATACCTCCGGTTATAGAAGAATTAAAGAAGTTTCAATTATGAAACTTTCAAAAGATGGACAATCAGTTACTGGATCAAAAATAAAAATTAAATGTAATTGCCTAGGAATTTCTGGAGGATGGACGCCAGCAGTTCATTTATTTACTCAGTCTGGTGGAAAACTCAAATTTGATAATGAAGATAATGTTTTTATCCCAAGTAAATATCCATCAGATCAGATAAGCATTGGTTCATGTAATGGAGAATTTGATTTAAATACAATTATTAAAAATTTTAACCAAAATATAAAAAATTTTCTTGGAATTGACAAAACTAGTTTTGAAGACTTAAAAATAAATTCTACTAAGGAAATATTAAAAAGGAATATATGGCTTTTACCATCTGATAAAGCAATTGGTAAATGTAAACCATTTGTTGATTTCCAGAATGACGCTACAGCAAAAGATATTAAGTTAGCTCTTAGAGAAGGATTTAGATCAATAGAACATGTGAAGCGTTACACAACAACTGGTATGGGAACTGATCAAGGTAAACTTGGAAATATGCACGCTTTGGGAATTATATCTGACACTAGTGGAGTTAAAATGTCAGATTTAGGAACAACAACATTTAGACCACCTTATACTCCTTTAACTTTTGGAACTATTGTTGGAAGAAATGTTGGTGAATTTTTTGACATATTTAGAAAAACTCCGATACACGATTGGCATGTTGATAATAATGCTGAATTTGAAAATGTAGGTCAATGGAAAAGAGCATGGTATTACCCAAAAAAAGGTGAAAGCATGTTTGATGCAGTTCAAAGAGAAAGTAAAGCTGCTAGAGATGGTGCTGGAATATTAGATGCATCTACATTAGGTAAAATTGATATCCAAGGTTCTGATGCCTCTGAATTTTTAAATAGAGTTTATACAAATGCTTGGTCAAAACTTGCGATTGGAAAATGTAGATATGGTTTAATGTTAAATGAAGATGGAATGGTTTATGATGACGGTGTTACTACACGTCTTAATGAGAACCATTATATAATGACTACTACCACTGGTGGCGCAGCTACAGTTCTAGGAAAATTGGAAGACTATCTTCAAACAGAATGGCCTGAACTTGATGTATATTTAACTTCAGTAACTGATCATTTTGCTACCATTAGTGTTTGTGGACCTAATAGTAAAAAAATTGTTAAAAAAGTTATACCTGATTTGGATTTATCAGATGAAGAGTTTCCACACATGTCTTTCAAAAATGCAAAAATTGATAATATTAAATGTCGAGTAATGAGGATTAGTTTCACTGGAGAACAGAGTTATGAGATCAATATTCAAGCAAATTTTGGTAAATCTGTTTGGGAAAAATGTATGGAAGCTGGAAAAGAGTTTAACATCACTCCTTATGGAACCGAAACTATGCACCTTTTAAGAGCGGAAAAAGGTTTTATAATTGTAGGACAAGATACTGATGCAACATTAACTCCTATAGATCTTCAAATGAATTGGATAGTCAGTAAGAAGAAATATGATTTTATAGGCAAAAGATCGCTTTATAGATCAGATACAATTAGAGAAGATAGAAAACAACTGGTTGGGATAGTAACGGAGGATCCAAGGGAAGTTTTAGAGGAAGGTGCTCAAATTGTTGCTGATGTCTCAAAAAAACCTGTAGAAATGCTTGGACATATTACCTCAAGCTATTTTAGTCCAAATTTAAATAAATCAATTGCATTAGGTGTTGTTAAAGGTGGAAAAAATATGTTGGGTAAAAAATTATTTATACCTATGAAAAATAAAATTATAAGTGTACACGTTGCAGATCCAGTTTTTCTTGATAAGGAGAATAAAAGATTAAATGCTTAATTATAACTCACCAATTAATGAAACAAAGGACTTTAATAATCTAAAAATTAATGAAGAAAGTCCAGTTATGAAACTAATTATTAGAGGAAAAAAAAGAGAATTTATTTCAAAAGTTGGAAAATTGTTAGATATTCTTTTACCTACTGAGTCAAATACATCAACAGTAGGAAATAATATATCGGCCCTTTGGTTAAGTCCCGACGAATGGATGATATACTCTAACGACAAAATCGCAAAAAATAATAATACCTATCCCATCGAAGAAAATTTAGTAAATAATATTCATAAGATTAACTTGGGAGCAATAACAGATGTCACTGATCAATTTATAATGATTAAAATGAAAGGTTCGCAAATATACGACTTATTTTCAAATGGTTGTCCTTTTAATTTTAATGATTTTAAAAATAAAAAAGGTGCAGTTACTCAAACCATTATTAATAAAATTGATGTAATTATTCATAATAGAGATGTAGATGAAGTAAATTTATTTGTTAGAAGATCGTTCTCCAGTCATCTTTGGTCGTGGTTAAACGATGGCGCTAAGCGTATTTAATTTTTTTTTTATATAATAAAGAACTATTAACAAAAGACTAATTGAAAATATCCAATTAGATACAACCCAAATCCAAAAAAAAGTATTAAAATCAGCCATAAAATATGTTGCAACATAAAAAGTAATAACTGGTAGTAAAATATTTCTAAAAAAATTTGTTACTAATGCATTTTCAGATTTTTTTAAAGCCATGAAGAACCCATTTGAAAGAAAAAAAATTGGATATGCAGGAAGAACGAAAGCTGAAATTTGCAAGTATTTTTTTCCAAAGTGATTTACTTCAAGGTTATCTGAAAAAAATGTAGGAATAATTCCTGATGTGATAAATATTAAAATACCAGATAATATCATTATAAATAAAGCATATTTAATAGCAGTATAATAAGACTCTTTAATTCTATCATAATTACCAGCACCATAATTTTGAGCTATAATTGAAATTATAGCTGTATTTATTCCTAAAACAGGAAGCAGAACCACCTGCTCTATTCTAGTTGCAGCACCATAACCAGCTGCTGCAGCTTCGCCAGACATACCAACGTAAGTAAATATAATTGCAGATGCTATTGAGTATCCACAGATCGCCAGACTAATAGGCATGGATTGAAAAAAAATATCTTTTAAATAAGTAAATCTGATTGATAAATATTCACTCGACATATCCCGAATTCTTTGGTTTTGGAGGACTTTAAATAGAATTATTAAAAATGAAATAATTTGAGATATAATTGTTGCAATTCCTATACCTTTAACACCAAACGCTGGTATAAACATAAAGCCAAATATAAGAATTGGATTTAAAATTATATTTAAAAAAAAAGATAATATTAAAGCATTTCTATAGGTTTTGGTGTCACCTTCAGCATGTAAAAGTGAATTTAGTGATACCACAAGGATAAATAATACTGTCCCAGAAAATATTATATTTGTATATTCCAGTCCAAGAGATGTTACCTCATTTGAAGATCCCATTAATAAGAAAACTCTCTCAGAAAAAAAAAGACCAAAAAAAGTCAACAATATTGAAATGAAAATTCCGAAATAAATTACATTAGAAAAAAAATATAGAACTTTATTTTTATTATTCTCACCAATGCTATTACCAATTAAAGATGTGCCTGCAATAGTAACACCTATGGATGTTGCAACAATAACAAAATATATAGGAAATGATTTTGATAATGCAGATAAAGCCTCGGGTGAAATTTTCCCTGCGAAAAAAGTATCGACAATATTGTACAAAGTTTGAAATAAAGTACCAACACTCGCAGGTATAGCTAATTTCCTAACTAGTTTTGGTATTTTATCATTCAGTAAATCCATTTAATAAATCTAATGTCAAAATTGTTTTTGGAAGATATGTCTTTTTCCTGAGTTTTTTGCAAGATTAATTTGACTTTGACGCATTCTAAATCTTTTTTTTTGAGAAGATGTTAAAATATCGTGACATTTTGGACATGAGACACCTAATTCATATTTTTTTGATTTGGTATCTGTTCTAGAAATTGGTTTCCTGCATCCACTACAAATTGAATATGTCCCTTGATTTAAACCGTGTTTTAAGCTTACTCTGTTATCAAATACAAAACACTCCCCTTTCCATAAACTTTTTTCTTTTGGAATTTTTTTTAAATAATTAATAATACCACCTTTTAATTGATATATATTCTTAAAACCTTTTTTCTCAAGATATACTGAAGCTTTTTCACATCTTATTCCACCCGTGCAAAACATTGCAATTGGTTTATCCTTATTAAGTTTTGTTAAATATTTAGGAAAATCTCTAAAATTTTGTATATTTGGATTATTTGCTTTCTTGAATGTTCCCACATTATATTCAAATGGTTTTCTAGCATCAATTAAATATGTATTTTTATCGCTAATAAGAGAATTCCATTTATTTGGATTTACACGACTATTTTTATTTTTAATTTTTTTAGTCAAAAGTAAATTCATCGGAACAACTTCTTTTTTAATTTTTACTTTTGGTTTATGAAATGGCTGAAATATACTTTGCGATAAATTTTCACTATCAAAATACTTAAATTTAAAATATTTTTTTATTTTTGCTGAGACAACTTTAATTTTAAATGGTTTCCCAGCAATACTACCATTTAAACCCTCTTTTGAAATAATAATTGTACCTTTAATATTATTTAAAATTAAAAGATCATTTATAAATTTTTTATTTTTTTTTAAGGATACAACTTTAAAAAACTTGTAAAAACCTAAAACTTTAAACATTATAATTTCCTACAGATAGTCATACCATCTCCAAATGGTACAATCACTTTTTCTACTCTTTCATCTTTAGATATAAAATTATTCAAATTTCTTATACTATCTGTTATTTTGTCTTTTATATTATTCTCTACTACATCGCCATGCCAAAGAACATTATCTATTATAATTAAACCCTCCTTATCTAATAGCTTTAATGCAATTTCGTAATACTTTTTGTAATTCATTTTGTCTGCATCTATAAAAATTAATTCATATTTTTTGTCTCTAATTTCCATTAATGCCTCTAAAGCTGATTTAACAATCATGCTAATTTTGCTGTCTTGTTTTGCTTTTTTAAAAAACTCATTTGCTTTCTTACTTGTATTTTTGTCTTTATCTACAGCAGTTATTTCGCCATCTTCGGGTAGGGCTAATGCCATTGATAGTGTGCTTAAACCAGTAAACGTTCCTATTTCTAATACTCTTTTAATTTTAGAAACTTTAATAATTAAATGAAGAAATTGACATTGAGATATCGATATTTGCATTCTTTTAATATCTCCTAACGACAGATTATAATTTATAATTTCTTTTTGAACTGGATGCAGTTTAAGGCCATACTTAAGAATATAATCTTGTAAAAGTTTAGTAATATTAAGGTCTGCACCCATAACCTTATAATTTTTTTTTTAAAATTTCATTAATTAATTGTGGATTAGCTTTGCCACCAGAAGCTTTCATGGCTTGTCCAACAAAAAAACCAAATAATTTTTCTTTACCATTTTTGTACTCAATAGCTTTTTCTCTATTATCATTAATTATTTTATCTATTAAAGCCTCTAGAGCCTTAGGGTCGCTTTGTTGTTTTAATCCTTTTTCTTGAACAATTTTTTGAGGATCTTGATCACCATCAATCATATGTTCAAACACAGTTTTAGCTATCTTTCCTGAAATTGTTCCATTTTTAATCAAGTTAATTAGTATTGATAAATTTTTTGCACTTATTGGACTTTGAGAAATTTCTAAATTTTTACTGTTCAATAGAGCAAACAATTCACCAGTTATCCAATTTACTGCTAATTTAATATCTCTATTTTTTCCCATCTTTGCCACAACCTGTTCAAAGTATTTTGCGATTTCAATATCAGAAACTAAGATCGTTGCTTCATATGGTGAAAGTTTAAACTCATTTATAAATCTTTTTTTTTTATCATCTGGTAGTTCAGGAATATCAGATTTTAATTTTTCGATAAATTCATCAGAGACTTCTAAGGGAAGTAAATCTGGATCTGGAAAATATCTATAATCATGAGCATCCTCTTTAGATCTCATTGATCTTGTTTCGTTTTTTTTTGTATCAAATAAACGAGTTTCCTGATCAATGATTTTGCCTTCTTCAATTAAATCTACTTGTCTATTTGCCTCATAATCAATAGCTGATTGCATAAACTTAATTGAATTCACATTTTTAATTTCACATCTTGTTCCAAAATCCTTTGATCCTTTCAATCTTACAGAAACATTAACATCTGCTCTAAGAGATCCCTCTTGCATATTACCATCGCAAGTTCCTAGATATCTCATTATAGATCTAAGTTTTTTAATATAAGCGCTAACTTCGTCTGGTGATCTCAGATCAGGCTTACTTACAATTTCCATTAAAGCTACACCAGATCTATTTAAATCTACCAAAGTGTTATCTGGATCAATATCATGAATGCTCTTTCCAGCATCTTGTTCTAAATGTAATCTTTCAATACCAACTTCCTTTTGACCTTCGGGCATATCTAAAATAACCTTGCCCTCTCCTACAATTGGATCTTTGAATTGTGAAATCTGATATCCTTGGGGCAAATCTGCATAAAAGTAGTTTTTTCGATCGAATACTGAACGTTTGTTAATTTTTGCATTTAACCCAATTCCAGTTTTAATTGCTTGTTTAACACAAAATTCATTAATGACAGGTAGCATTCCAGGAAAGGCAGCATCAACTAAACTAACTTGGGTATTTGGCTCTGCACCAAATTTAGTGGAAGATGTTGAAAATAATTTTGAATCTGATGTAACCTGCGCATGAACCTCCAATCCTATAACAACCTCATATTGATTATCTTTTCTGTTAATTAAATACTCAGATTTATTTTTACTCATTTAATCCACCAATCAGCTATCTTATTTTTAAAATTAATCTTTTCCTCCATTGAGTAAGCTATGTTTAATATATTTTGTTCATCAAAAGCTTTTCCAATAATTTGTAATCCTAAAGGATACCCTTTTTTATCATGACCTGCCGGAATTGATATGCCCGGCAGACCCGCTAAATTAACAGGTACTGTAAAGATATCATTTAAATACATTGATACTGGATCGTCTTTTTTTTCTCCTATTTTAAAAGCGGAGCTAGGAGTTGACGGAGTTAATATTGCATCTACTTTTTTATAAGCCTCATCAAAATCATTTTTTATTAAATTTCTTACTTTTTGAGCCTTAAGATAATACGCATCATAATAACCAGATGATAAAACATATGTACCAATCATAATTCTTCTTTGAACTTCTGAACCAAAACCTTCAGACCTTGTTTTTTCATACATATCTATTAAGTTGTCACCTTTAGATCTAAATCCATATTTTACACCATCGTATCTTGCTAAATTTGATGAGGCTTCTGCGGGTGCTACTATATAATAAGTTGGTAATGCATAAGTCGTATGTGGGAGTGATATGTCAATTATTTCTGCACCACAATCTTTTGCAAAATTAATACCTTTTTGCCAAAGTTCTTCAATTTCTTTTGGCATACCATCGACTCTATATTCTTTTGGTATACCAATTTTTTTCCCCTTAATATTTTTCGATAACTCTACGCTGTACTTACCTCTTTTAAAATCAACTGATGTTGAATCTTTTTCGTCGTAGGAACTAATTACTTCATTTAATATTGCGCAGTCCTTAACATTTTGTGACATGGGTCCTGCTTGATCTAAAGATGACGCAAAGGCTACTATGCCATATCGAGAACAACTCCCATACGTTGGTTTCAATCCTACAGTTCCTGTAAAGGATGCTGGTTGTCTTATGGATCCACCAGTATCAGTACCGATTGTTACAGGAGTTAGGTTTGCTGCTAAAGCAGATGCTGATCCACCTGATGATCCTCCAGGTACTAAATTTTCATCGATTGGACTTTGTACATTTCCAAAGTAGCTAGTTTCGTTGGATGATCCCATTGCAAATTCATCACAATTTAATTTTCCTAATAAAATAGCTCCTTCGTTCCAAATATTTTGTGTAACTGTAGATTCATATGTGGGAATAAAATTATTTAATATTTTACTACCCGCTGTTGTTTTTATATCTTTTGTACAAAATAAATCCTTTACTGCAATGGGTATACCAGGAAGCTTTAAATCAAAGTTTGGATTTTGATCAAATTGTTTAGCTTTTTTAATTGCCCTATCAAAACTGTCAGTAATATATGCATTTAATTTTCTCGATTTTTCTGATCTGTCTATAAAAGCCTTTGTGGCCTCTTCAGATGAAATTTTTTTAGTTTTAATATTATTAATTAATTCTGATAATGTTTGCTTAGGGATATCTGTCATTATTCTATTACCTTTGGAACTACAAAATAATCCTCATTTTTTTCAGGAGAATTTTTGATAATTTCTTCTCTCATATTTTGGCTTTTTATTTCATCATTTCTAAGTTTAAGAGAAGTTTCTGCAATTGAGGTTAATGGCTTAATTTGATCTGTTTTAAGCTCGTTTAACTTTTCTATAAAATCAAATATTGAATTTAAATCACCTGCTAGTTTTTTAGCTTTTTCATCATCAACAGATATTCTTGATAATTTTGCAATATGTTTTATGGTTTTAAGATCTATAGTCATGTGGTAGTTAAATATCGCAAAGTATCACTTAAGTATAAAATATACAATATGATCACTATTGAAGATTTTAAAAAAAAACAAACTAATAAGGTTAGATTGCTAGGTTTAGACCTAGGTTCTAAAAGGATTGGACTATCTATAAGCGATGAAAATCAAACTATAGCCACTCCCCATAAAACATTAATAAAATCAAGCTCGGACAAACTTATTGATGAGTTGAGAGCTATTATAAATGAAAATAATATTAAAGGCCTAATAATTGGTTATCCAATAAATATGGATGGAAGTTTAGGTAAATCATCTCATTCAGTTAAAAGTATTGCATTAAATATTGAGAAATCAATAAATATCCCTATCTGTCTTTGGGATGAAAGACTTTCTACAGTAGCTGCATTTAAATTATCAAGTAATTTAGAAGCGAATATCACAAAAAGAGTAAAAAAAATTGATGAAAATGCAGCGACATTCATTCTTCAGGGCGCAATCGATTATTTAAATAATTAATGCTTGCCTAATTCGCTCTTACAGTCTATAGAGTTGGTTTTAATGGCATCATCAGAAAAAGCTATTAAAATTTCTCAAAAACACTTATTAGGAATCCAAGATTTATCTATTAAAGATATCCATCTTATTTTGGATGAGGCAAAAAAATTTATATCATTAAATAAGAGTAAAAATAAAAAACTTGATATATTGAGAGGAAAGACTCAAATTAATCTATTCTTCGAGCCATCTACAAGAACCCAAAGCTCCTTTGAATTAGCAGGAAAAAGACTCGGGGCTGACGTGATGTCAATGAACATAACTAATTCAGCAATCAAAAAAGGTGAAACTCTTATTGATACTGCAATGACGCTAAATGCTATGCATCCTGATATCATTGTCATCAGACATCAAGATTCTGGTGCATGTAATCTTTTATCACAAAAAGTAAATTGTGCAGTTTTAAATGCAGGAGATGGTAGACGAGAACACCCAACTCAAGCTCTTCTTGATGCATTAACAATAATTGATAGAAAAGACAAAGTTCAAGGATTAAGGATAGCTATTTGTGGTGACATTTTGCATTCACGAGTAGCAAGGTCAAATATTTATTTGTTAAACATGTTAGGAGCAGAAGTAAACATTGTTGCTCCATCGAATTTAATGCCAAAAGATATTGAGAAGTTGGGTGTTAATACTTTTTCGGATATGAAAAAAGGTTTAAAAGATTGTGATATAGTGATGATGTTAAGATTACAAAATGAAAGAATGAGTAGTTCATTTTTGTCATCTAATAGAGAATATTATGAATACTTTGGTCTAACACCCGACAAGTTAGATTATGCTAAAAAAGATGCTTTAATTATGCATCCAGGTCCAATGAATAGAGGTATAGAAATTGATACAAAATTGGCAGACGATATCAATAAAAGTGTAATAAAAGAACAAGTTGAATTAGGCGTAGCTGTTAGAATGGCTTGTCTTAAAATTTTTTGTGAATGAAAAAACAATATTTTTTAAATGCCACAATAATAGATCCCAAAAATTCCTTGGATGAAATGGGTGGCTTAATTATAAGCGAGGAAGGAAAAATTGAAGCTGTTGGAAAAAAAGTTAATAAAAACAACATACCTTCAAGAGAAAAATTCATTGATTTAAGTGGAAAGCATATATTTCCAGGTCTAGTCGATATGCGTGTTTTTGTTGGTGAGCCTGGTTATGAATATAAAGAGAACTTTAAAACATTAAGTAGTGCAGCCTTGGCTGGCGGAGTTACGTCTGTAGTAACAATGCCAAATACAAGTCCGATAATAGACAATGTTTCAATTGTTGATTTTTTAAAGAGACGTGGGAGAGATAAATCAAAAATAAATATTTATCCTTCTGCCTCTCTCACAAAAAATTTAGAAGGAAATAACATGACTGAATTTGGTTTATTACAAAAGAAAGGAATTATAGGTTTTACTGATGGAATAAAAACAATTCAAAACAGTCGCTTAATGTCAAGAATAATGAGATCCGCATTTGACCTGGGTTGTCTAATAATGCAGCACGCGGAAGACAACGAATTATCGCAGAATGGTATGATGAATGATGGTGTAATTGCAACTAAACTCGGTCTTCAAGGAATTCCAGAGGTTGCTGAAAAAATAATAATTGAAAGAGATTTGTCTTTATTAGAAGATTTTAATTGTAGATATCATATATCACAGATATCATCTTCAAAGTCTTTGGAGGTAATTGAAAAAAAAAAGGACCAAATAGACTTCACAACCGGTGTTTCAATTAACAATCTCTCTTTAAATGAAAATGATATAGGTGATTTTAGGACATTTTTAAAATTATCACCCCCTTTAAGAACTGAGGAAGATAGACAATCTCTAATAAGAGGTATTAATAAAGATTTAATTGAAGTTTTAGTATCAGATCATAAGCCAGAGGATGAAGAGTCGAAAAGGCTTACATTCTCACAAGCAGCTACTGGAGCCTCTGGTATAGAAACACTACTGCCGCTTTCCTTAGAGCTTTTTCACAATAACTCAATTAAATTACCAAAGATAATAAAGTTATTAACTAGCAATCCTGCTAGAGTTCTTAAAATCGATAAAGGAAATTTATCAATTGGAAATGATGCTGATTTTTGTATTGTCGATATTAATAAACCTTGGATAGTTAAAAAAGAAAAAATGATTTCAAAATCGAAAAATACTTGTATTGAAGATAAAAAACTTCAAGGGAAAGTAACAAATACCTTTGTTAAAGGTGTTGAACTATTTAAATTGTAACATGGAATTACTATTCATATCTTTTTTTTGTTATTTATTGGGCTCAATACCGTTTGGTTATATTTTAACAAAAATTATTCTAAAGAAAGATATTCGTGAAATTGGATCGGGAAATATAGGAGCAACAAATGCTCTTCGAACTGGAAATAAATTAATTGGTTATAGCACACTAATATTGGATATACTAAAAGCTGTTATACCACTTTTGTATTTAAAATTTTATTATCTAGATTTTATATATTTAGGATCACTTTGTGCATTTATAGGACATGTGTTTCCGGTGTGGCTTAAGTTTAAAGGTGGAAAAGGAGTTGCAACATACCTTGGAATACTTTTTTGTATAAATTATTTACTTGGTTTAGTTTTTATTACTATATGGATTATTATTTTTTTAATTTTTAAATACTCCTCTCTGTCTTCAATTTTAGCAACTCTATCAATACCGATTTTTCACTTTTTTTATTTGAACAATGATAATTATTATTTTTTCATAATTCTGTTCATTTTGATTTTCTATACACATCGACAGAATGTAAAACGCTTAATAAATAATACTGAATCTAAGACAAAAATTTATTAATTTGACTATTTAAATCAATTATGTAGGTTCTTTTTACTATGAACCTTGTCATAGTTGAAAGTCCTGCAAAAGCGAAAACTATAAACAAATATTTAGGTAAAGATTTTACTGTTCTTGCTAGTTATGGACATATTAGAGATTTACCATCAAAAAATGGATCAGTTGACCCAGACAATCAATTCAAAATGATCTGGGAAATAGATAGTTTTTCAAAAAAATATCTAAAAGAAATAACTGATGTTGCAAAAGAATCTGATAAAATAATTTTAGCAACAGACCCAGATCGTGAAGGTGAAGCCATAGCTTGGCATGTTAAAGAATTTTTAGACGAAAAAAAACTACTTAAAGGAAAAAAAATCGAAAGAGTTGTTTTTAATGAAATCACAAAAAAGGCTGTTACTAATGGTATAGAAAATCCTAGAGAAATTGAGGATCATTTAGTAGATGCTTACATGGCTAGAAGAGCACTAGACTATTTAGTTGGTTTTAATATTTCACCAATCTTATGGACTAAACTACCCGGATCAAAATCAGCAGGTAGAGTTCAATCTGTAGCTTTAAAGTTGCTTACTGAAAGGGAGCATGAAATCGAAATTTTTAAACCAGAGGAATTTTGGACTTTAAACGTGATTTTTAAAACAGAAAATAATTCAAGTATTACATCAAATGTTTTTCAGCTTGATGGAAAAAAAGTAGAAAAATTTTCATTTAGAAAAAAGGATGATATTAATAAAGCTATTGAAATAATTAAAAGTCAAAAATACAAAATATCAGATATATCTTCAAAAGTTTTTACTAGAAATCCTGTAGGTCCTTTTACTACATCTACTTTACAACAGTCTGCATCCAGCAAATTAGGGTTTGGTGCTTCAAGAACTATGCAAATAGCTCAAAGATTGTATCAAGGCATTGATATTGAGGGTGATACAAAGGGATTAATCACCTACATGCGTACAGATGGAACTAATATTTCTAAAGATGCAGTCACAGAATTTAGAGACTATATTAATAGTAATTATGGTAAAGAATATTTGCCAGGGGAGCCAAATAATTACTCAGGTAAGAAAGCTAAAAATGCACAAGAAGCTCATGAAGCAATAAGACCTACAAATATAACAAGTGATCCTAATAGCTTAAAAAAATATTTAAGCTCTGATCAATATAAACTCTATAATCTTATTTGGTCTAGAGCTTTATCTTCTCAGATGCAATCTGCAAAATTTGATAGAAAAACTATACTAATTAATTCAGAGGACAATAAACATATATTTCGAGCTAGTGGATCAGTAATTAAGTTTGATGGATTTTTAAAACTATATAATTTAGATGATGAAAATAATGAAGAAAAAATATTGCCAGAAGTTTCAAAAGGTCCGATTAATATTGAGAGCTTTATTGATGAACAACACTTTACACAACCTCCACCTAGATATTCTGAAGCTAGTCTTGTTAAAAAACTAGAGGAGCTTGGTATAGGTAGACCTTCAACTTATGCAAGTATAATATCTGTAATAGCTAACCGAGGTTACGCAGATATCGTGAATAAACGTTTTTTTCCCACAGATAGAGGAAAATTAATTTCTGCTTTTTTAGAAAAACTTTTTACAAAATATGTCGATTACAGTTTTACTGCTAAATTAGAAGATCAATTAGATGATATTACCTCTGGAAAGGAGGATTGGGTAAAGGTTTTAGACCAATTTTGGTCTGACTTTAATAAAAATGTAACATCCGTAAAAGAAAAAAGGACCAGAGAAGTATTAGATTTACTCAATGAAAGCCTAGGAACTCTTGTGTTTGAGACGAATTCTGAAGGAAAAGTAGATAGAAGTTGTAAATTATATAATAAATCGTGCAAATCACCCAATGAAGGTATGTTAAGTTTAAAAAATAGTTTTAGAGGTGGTGCATTTATTGGATGTTCTAATTATCCTGATTGTAAGTTTACTAGACCTTTGTCTAAAGCAAAAGCGGCAGCGCAAGTAAACTTGGCTGAACCTAAATTAATAGGTCAGAACGATTTAGGTAAAGATATTTATTTAAAAAATGGAAGATTTGGACCTTATCTACAATATGAAAAAAATCCTGAAGAAATTGAAATTAAAAAAAAGAAAAAGAAAAAACAAAAAAATGAAACAAACGAAAATCTTAAAAACGTTTCAATACCGAAAGGAATTGATATTGATACAATAGATTTGGAACGTGCAAAATTTTTATGCTCTTTACCCAAAAGCCTTGGTCTTAACCCAGAAAATAACATGGAAATTTTTTTAAACTCTGGACGTTTTGGTCCATATTTAAAATGTGAAAATAAATCTGCAAGATTGGAAAATGTAGAGGAAATTTTTAATATAGGTTTAAACAGGGCTATAACTTTAATCGCAGAAGCAAAACCAGGAAGAATATCTTCGTCATTAATAAAGGATTTGGGCGAACATCCAGAAGATAAAAAGCCAGTAAGAATTATGAAGGGTCAATATGGACCTTACATAAAATATAAATCCCTTAATGCCACTATACCAGAAGAAAAAGATCCAACAGAATTAACCATGGAAGAGGCCTTGATATTAATTGAGAAAAGAAGAGAATACGATAGAAATAAGAAAAAAAAGAAAAAATGAGTTTTGAAGAAAACATAAAAAAAAATAATATTGTTTTACCTAATGCTGCTGATCCAGTAGGAGCCTATGTGGCGGCCAAAATTGTAAATAATTTACTCTACATATCTGGTCAAATTTCAATAGACGAAAATGGTAAATTAATAAAAGGCAAAGTAGGACAAGACCTAAATACAGATCAAGCTTATAAAGCTGCAGAGCGATGTGCCTTAAATATAGCTGCTCAAGCAAAAAAAGCTTGTAATAATGATTTATCAAAAATTAAATCCTGTATTAAGTTAACTGGTTTTGTAAATTCAACTGACGAATTCACTGAGCAGCCAAAAGTAATCAACGGTGCATCTGATACGATTGCTAAAATATTTGGTGAAAGCGGTATTCATACTAGGGCTGCTGTGAGCACGAATAGTTTGCCTCTTGGCGTGGCTGTTGAAGTTGATGCAATTTTTGAGCTAAAATAACTATCGTCCAATACCAAAATAATTTATTTTATCTTTTTTCATTTTATCTGGTGATAGAATATTTCTCATATCGTAAATAATAACATTTTTTTTGCTTGATAATTTTTTAAAATTAAGGGCTTTAAAATCATTCCATTCAGTATGAATTATGATCATATCTGCATCTATGCATGCAGATTTAATATTTTCACTAAAAGAAACATTTTTTAAATTTATCAAAATCTTCTTTGTATCCACTAGGATCGTAATATTTAATCTTGGCACCCTTTGATATTAGTGAGGGAATCATTACAAGACTAGATGACTCTCGCATATCATCAGTATTTGCTTTAAATGTTACTCCTAGGAAGGTAATTCTTTTATTTTTAACCTTATTTTTTAATAATTTTGATATTCTATTTAAAAGTATCTTGGATCTATTTTCGTTGGATTTAATTACATTTTTAATAATCGATAAATCAGTCTTGAATTCTTTTGCGGTATCAACAATTGCACGCGTATCCTTAGGAAAACATGATCCACCATAGGCTGGCCCTGCCCTTAAAAACCTACCACCTATTCTTTTATCTAGCCCCATACCTATTGATATATCCTCAATATTTACTCCTATTTTTTCTGACAAGTTAGCTAATTCATTAATAAAAGTAATTTTTGTAGCAAGAAATGCATTTGAGGCATACTTTATTAGTTCAGCTCCTCTTCTCGAAGAGTTCACATATTTTGCCCCTTTTGATAATAGCGGTGCATAAAGAGAGTACATTAATTTATTAGTTCTTTTATCTGATGTACCTATAACAATTCTATCTGGAAAGAAAAAATCATTTATCGCATCTCCTTCCCTTAAAAATTCAGGATTAGATATGACAGAAAAGTTTTTTCTTTTAGTATTTTTTAATAAAATTTTTTCTATTTTATCTCCTGTTGTAACAGGAACTGTAGATTTAGTTACAATTATTTTAAAGCTTTTTATAAATTTGCCTATTTCTTTAGCAACATTAAAAACCTGAGATAAATCAGCTGCGTTACTATTTTTCTTTGTAGGAGTACCTACGCAAATAAAAATGACTTGGGAGTTTTTAATGGCTTCTGCTAAATTTGTGGTAAAATTTAATCTACCAGATTTATAGTTTTTTTTTTACTAATTCACTTAATCCAGGTTCATATATGGGAATAATTCCTTTTTTTAGTTTATTAATCTTAAAAATATCTTTATCTACACAAACAACATCATTTCCAAGATCAGCAAAACAAACGCCACTAACTAGACCAACATATCCAGTTCCTATCATACACAGTTTCATAATTTAGAAATTTCCATTGATGATTTAATATAGCCTTTCATAGTCCCGCAGTCTAAATATTTACCTGAAAAATTATGGCCTATAATTTTATGTCCACTCTCAATTAATCTTTTGATCGAGTCTGTTATATGAATCTCCCCACCCTTGCCTTTCTTTTGATTTTTAAGTTTTTTAAAAATATCTTTACTTAAAATATATCTTCCAATCACCGCAGAATTAGAGGGTGCAAATTTAATTTCTGGTTTTTCAACTACATCTTTTATAAAAAAATTATTTTTATTTATTTTTTTTTCTTTGGAATAAATACCCCATCTTTTAACAGTATTTCTTTTAACATTCATACTTGCCATTACAGAACAATTATATTTCTTATGAACTAAAATCATATCTTTAGAACAATTTCTTTTAATAATTAAATCATCAGGTAAAAGCATCAAAAAAAATTTATCCTTAATAAATTTTTTTGTTTTCAAAACTGCATCACCTGTTCCCAAAGGTTTATTTTGATAAACAAATTTTATCATTTTTTTAAATTTTTTAATTTTTTCATATTCATATTTGATTCTTTTATCTTTTTTAGTTTTTATAATTTTTTTGTAAAAACTATCATTATAAAAATATTTCTTTATTAATTGTTTTTTTTTTGAAATTATAAAAATTATTTCTTTAATGCCTGCTTCGATACATTCATCTAATATATATTCAATACCAGGTTTGCCATTAATAGGGAGAAGTTCTTTTGCAAAAACACTTGTTAGTGGCAAAAGTCTTGTTCCTTGTCCAGCTAGTGGTATGATGGCTTGTTTAATCATTAATAATTATTTTAAATTATGAACTATCATAAATGATAATATTTAAAAGTATAAATACACTTATAAAAGAAGTTAATTTTAAGGCAAATATTGGTTTTGTTCCTACAATGGGTTCTTTACATAAAGGTCATGTTTCTTTGATTAATACATGCAAAAAAAAATGCAAAAAAACAATCGTATCTATTTTTGTAAACCCATCTCAATTTAATAATAAAAATGATTATAAAAATTATCCAAGAAATATTCATAATGATCTTTTAATTCTTAAAAGATTAAAAGTTGATTATGTACTTATACCGTCAATAAAGGATATGTTTAAAACAAAAAAAGAAATGAAAATTCCAATTCTTAATAAATATAAGGTTTTATGTGCTAAATATAGACCGGGGCATTTTGAGGGCGTTTTGGGTATTATTAATAAATTTCTAAAAAAAATTAGATCAAAATATATTTTTTTGGGGGAAAAAGATTTTCAACAAGCTTATTTAATAAAAAATTTCATTAAAAGAAAATTTAAGACAAAAGTTTATATTTGTGAAACAGTTAGGAGTAAATATGAACTGCCCTTTTCATCAAGAAATGTACGTTTAAATAAAAAAGATTTACTAAAGGCATCTAAAGTATCTCGAGCAATTAAAAAACTATTTTTTTTAATTAAAAAAAATTTTAAAAATCAAGATAAAATAACTGAAATTAAAAAATTAATAAAAAGTAATAATATAAATTTACAATATTTAGAGATACGAAATAAAAATAATCTTTCTTCTAATTTCAACCAAAATAATTTTAAAATATTTGTTGCTTTTTTTATTAAAAAAACAAGATTAATTGATAATGTCTAATTTTAATAAAAGAAATATGCACCTATACCTAGAAAAGAGAGGAAACCTATAACATCAGTTATTGTAGTAACAAAAACACTTGATGCTATTGCTGGGTCTATATTGAATCTTTTTAAAGAAATCGGTACCAGGATACCAAATAAACCAGCTACTATCATATTTAGTATCATAGAAATTGAAATTATAAGCGATAATTGAATATCATTAAACCAAAGCTGAACAATAATTGCACTAATTATAGCAAAAATAATTCCATTAAGAATTCCTATTGAAAATTCTTTAACAATATTTTGTGTAAAATTATTTTTTGTTAATTCATTAGTTGCAATTGTTCTAATTGTGACCGCAAGTGTTTGCATCCCCGCATTGCCTCCCATTGATGCAACTATTGGCATTAAAAATGCTAATGCAACCATTTGTTCAATTGTTGCCCCAAAAATACTTATAACCCATGTTGCTAAAAAAGCAGTAAATAGATTTAACAAAAGCCAATTAAATCTTCTTTTTGTTTTTTTAAAAACGCCGTCAGTAATTTCTTCGTCACCAACCCCTGCTAAACGTAAAGCATCCTCTTCTGCTTCCTCCTTTAACACGGTAAGAACATCATCGCTTGTTATCATTCCAACCAACTTATTATTTTTATCTACAACACATGCTGAGTTAAGATTATAATTTTCAAATAAATGACCAACTTCTTCTCTATCCATATCAACCGGTATTGATAATTGTGACTCATTCATAATCGTAATCATTTTAGTGTCTCTTGAGGTTCTTAATACTTTTGATGATGGAACTGTACCAATTGGCTGAAATTCGTTATCAACTACAAAGATTTCTAGAAATTCCTCTGGTAGATCTTTATTCTCTCTTAAATAATCGATTGTTTGTCCAACGGACCAATTACTTGGTATTGCCGTAAATTCTCTTTGCATTATTCTAGCGGCGGAGTCCTCTGGGTAACTTAAACTCTCAAGAAGAACAAACCGGTCCTTTGGTGGAAGTGATCTCAAAATGTCATTTTTATTTTCTTCACTTAAATTTTCGATAATTTTTATTGAGTCGTCAGATTCTAAATTTTTTAAGATATAAACAATGGAGTCTTTTGAAAGGTATTTTATTATTTCTGTTTGAACTGCCTCATTAAGTTCAACAAATACCTGCGGGTCAATTTTAAAGTTATTTAATTTAATTAAATTTTCTCTATCAGACTCATTTAAATGCTCAATAATATCAGCTGCATCAGATGGGTGCATTTCTCTAAATGAATTTGATATAAATTCTGCATCGTTGCTCGCGATTTTATCAGTTACTACTTTAATAAATTCTTTATTAAATTCGAAATTAACTTTTTTATCTTTTATTTTTTTTACTAAAGTCATAAATTCATTTCATAATTTATAAGCACTATTAATACATAATAAATATAATACAATTTAATAAATGAATATTGAGATTAAAATATCCAAAAAACCAGTAGATTATAGAAAAGCTGTAATTTTTATGGAAAAAAGATTAGATAAAATAATAGAAGGTAAGGCGAGAGAATTAATTTGGATTTTAGAACACAATGACATTTATACAGCTGGTTCTAGATCAAGAAAAAGTGAAATTTTAGATAAAAAAATAAAGGTCATGAAAACTAATCGTGGAGGTAAGATTACATGGCATGGTAAAGGACAACTAATTTGTTACTTTGTAATAAATTTAAATAAAAGAAATAAAGATATTAGAAAATTTATTACAAATATAGAAAAGTCAATAATCAATACTTTAAAAGAATTTAAGATAAAAAGTTTTTCAGACAGGCAAGATATTGGTATATGGATTAAAATTGAGGGGAACATTAAAAAAATAGCTGCAATTGGTATTCGAGTCAAAAAATGGATTGCTTATCATGGATTTTCAATAAATATAAATAATGATTTAAAAAAATATAATAAAATCATTCCATGTGGAATAAAAAACAAAGCAGTAACCAATCTTGAAAGTATAAAAAAAATTAAATATGCAAATTTAAAGAAAATTTTGTTAGAGAACCTAATTAAAAATCTTTAAACTGCAATCTTTTAACTTTTAAAAGTTTTTTAAAATATTCTGGAAGTAAAGCTGTATATTTATATTTTTTATTGTTTATCATAAATTTAAGCTGATAAGAGTGAAGCATTAAATTTTTGTTTATTGATTTAAGATTGGGTAAAAAATATTTATTATCGCCAAATATAGGATTTCCTATTTCAAGCAACTGTTTTCTCAATTGGTGTTTTCTACCCGTAATAGGTTTCATTTCGATTAAAGATGATATTGAATTTTTATCTAAAACTTTAAAATAAGTTTTAGCTTTTTCAATAATTTTTTTTCCATTTTCATATCTAATCAGATTACTATCTAAAGATCCTTTTGTTTTGTCGATTTCACCATGACAAATTGCTAGATAGGTTTTGTGAACTTTTCTAAGTCGAAATAGGGTTGTAAGTAATTGAGCATAAGATCTATTTTTAGCAATCAAGAAAATGCCTGAAGTATCTTTGTCTAACCTATGAACTGTATAAGGTTTATTATTTTGAAAAATTTCACTTTTAGCGAAAATATCTATTAGATTTTTTTTAGATTTAGTTCCACCTTGTACTGAAATTCCAGCCTGTTTATTTACAACTATAAAATTTTCATTATTATCTATTATCTGTTTTTCATTAGATTTTATTACATCAGATGAGGGTAAAAACTTTACCTTATTTTTAATTGAGTCCTTGATATTTAAATGAAAAATCTCTATTAAATCTTTATATTTAACTTTAAATGAGCTTTTGACTTTTTTATGGTTAACTTTAATTTTTCCTTTTCTTAAATTTTTTTCTAATAAACTTTGAGGTATTTTTTTAAAGTTATTTCGAACCCATCTATCTATTCGACAATTATTATATGATTTTTCCACATGAAAAGTTTTTTTCATTTGGTAATTCGTCAAGCTGATGATTTTTTCTTATCTACTTTTTCTTCTTTTGAGGTTGTTTTTTTTGTTTCTTTGCTTGTGTCTTTCTTTTTTACATCCACTTTTTTTGCTTGGATATCTCTATCAACAAATTCAATTACAGCCATTGGTGCATTATCTCCATATCTAAATCCAGCTTTGACTATCCTAGTATATCCACCAGAACGTTTTTCATATCTTTTAGATAAGGTTTTAATTACTTTATTAGCTGATTTTGTATCTTGAAGTTTTGAAAACAAAGTTTTCGTGTTGTGTAAACTTTCTTTTTTTCCAAGAGTAATAATTTTATCTGCTTGTGGTTTTAAAACTTTTGCCTTAGGTAAAGTTGTAGTTATTTGTTCGTATTTAATAAGAGAATTAAGCATATTTTTAATTAGTGCTTTTCTATGTTCTGAAGTTCTATTAAGCTTTTTATAACCAAACTTGTGTCTCATTAAATGGCTTCCTCTAATTTCTTAGATAATTCAGCTATATTATCTGGAGGCCAGTTTGGTATTTCCATACCTAAATATAATGACATACCTGTCAAAACCTCTTTAATTTCATTTAAAGATTTTCTTCCAAAATTTGGAGTTCTCAGCATCTCCCCTTCTGATTTTTGAACTAAATCTCCTATATAAATAATATTATCATTTTTTAAACAATTCATAGATCTGACAGATAGCTCAAGTTCATCTACTTTTCTCAATAAATTTTTATTAAACTCAGGCTCAGAAGGTTGTTCTTTCATTACGACTTCTTTTGGTTCATCAAAATTTACAAACATGCCTAATTGATCTTGGAATATTCTAGCAGCATAAGCCACGGCATCTTCTGCTGAAATTGACCCATTAGTTTCAACTTCCATTGTCAACTTATCGTAATCAAGTGCTTTACCTTCTCTTGCGGTGCTTACTGAATAAGATACTTTTTTGACCGGACTAAATAATGAGTCAATTGGTATTAGTCCTAAAGGTGGTTCATCTGGTTTGTTTAGATCAGCGGATACATACCCTTTGCCAGTACCAACATTCATCTCCATATGAAAGTTTGTATTTTCATCAAGATTGCAAATAACTAAATTTGGGTTAAGAATTTCTATATCTGTCACAGGCGTAATATCAGATGCTTTAATCTCTCCTGGTCCTTTGGCATCTAAAATTAATTTTTTTGTTCCTTCCGATGAACTTTTAAGAGCTAGTGATTTTACATTTAAAACTATATCTGTAACATCTTCTCTAACACCTTTTATTGAAGTAAATTCATGTAATACTCCATCAATTTGTATTGATGTAACAGCAGCACCTCTTATAGATGATAATAAAACTCTTCTAAGAGAATTTCCCAACGTAAGCCCATAACCTTTTTCCAAAGGTTCAGCCGTAATTTTTGCAATTGTTTTGTCGTCACTTAATTTTACATCTAGTTTTGCTGGTTTAATAAGTGATTTCCAATTTTTTATATTTACTTCAAGATTATCCATTTACACTCTCCTTTTTTTAGGTGGCCTAGTACCATTGTGTGGTAGTGGCGTTGTATCTTTAATTGATAATATTTTAAATCCTCTAGCTTGTAATGCTCTCAATGCTGTTTCTCTGCCAGAACCAGGACCTTTAATTTCTACTGTTAAAGTTTTCATTCCATACTCTAAAGCTTTAGCGGCCGCAGCGTCAGCAGCAACCTGAGCTGCATAAGGTGTTGATTTTCTAGATCCTTTAAATCCTTTTTGACCGGCAGATGCCCAAGAAATTACATTACCATTAGTATCAGCAATAGAAATTATAGTATTATTGAAAGTCGATAAAACAAAGGCAGTACCATTAAGAATATTTTTTTTAACTTTCTTCTTCTTTGAATATGAACTTTTTTTTACTGACTTTACCTCTTTAGACTCAGTTGCTTGGTTTTTTTCATTTTTTTTTGTATTCATTTTGTTATTTCTTTAAAGGTGTAAGTTTTTTACCTGCTATAGCGATAGCTTTTCCTTTTCTTGTTCTTGCATTGCATCTAGTTCTCTGACCTCTAACTGGTAATTTTTTTCTATGTCTAGATCCTCTATAACAAGCTAAATCAATTAATCTTTTTATATTTAGTGAAAGTTCTCTTCTTAAATCACCCTCTACAGTGAAGTTCTTATCAATATACTCTCTGATTTTTAAAATTTGATCATCTGTAAGCTCATTTACTCTTTTCGATTTAGGTATATCTAATTGTTTACATATTTGTTTTGAGAACTTTTGTCCAATACCGTGAATATAGGTAAGTCCAACTTGAACAATCTTATTTTGTGGTATATTTACACCTGCAATACGAGCCATATATCTAGAGATTAATTTTAGCCTTTATATAAGAAGTTGTTTTAAAGTCAATGTCTTAAACATTAAGAATTCCCAGCATTTTTTCGCTAATTTGATTGATTTGTAGGTTTCCATCAATTTCATGAAATTCCTTCTTTGAAG